>JAHFDK010000154.1 GCA_023249095.1 Candidatus Rokuibacteriota bacterium
GCCTGCGCGCGGCGTTCATGGCCTGCGCGCCGCCGGCGGAGTCGAGAGTGGGGCGTTCCCCCCCTCTCCAGGAGGACGTCGCGAGGCCAGCGTCGTCGAGATTGATTCCAGGTGTGAGGCAACTGCCCGCACCAGATCCGCCAGACCGCTCCCGGTGACGGCCGAGATCACGAAGAGCGTCAGGCCGTTCGAGGCGCAGAACTGCTCGACCCGCTCGCGGTTCGGAGCCGCGTCCGGCAGGTCAGCCTTGTTACCAACGACGATCTGATGGCGCGCCGCAAGAGCGGCCGAGAATGCGGCAAGCTCCCGGTCGATCACCTGGAGGTCATCGATCGGATCGCGGCCCGCCTGTGGGTCCAGGTCGAGCATGTGCAGGAGGAGGCGCGTTCTCTCCGTGTGGCGGAGGAACTGATGCCCGAGTCCTCTGCCCTCGGCGGCGCCCGGAATCAGCCCGGGCAGGTCGGCAATCACGAACGACCGGTCGCCGTCCACTCGCACGATGCCAAGCGTGGGCTCGAGCGTCGTAAACGGATAGTCGGCGATCTTCGGGCGCGCGGCTGAGAGGCGGGAGACGAGCGTGGATTTCCCGGCGTTCGGGAAGCCGATGACGCCGACGTCGGCGAGGAGCTTGAGCTCCAGGTGGAGCCAGCGTTCGGGCCCGGGTCGACCGAGGTCCGCGCGGCGGGGCGCCTGGTTGGTGGAGGTGGCGAAGCGCGCGTTGCCCCGGCCGCCCCTTGCTCCGCGAATCGCGAGCACGCGCTGGCCCCGAGTCGTCAAGTCGCCGAGGTGCTCGCCAGTGTCGCGGTCGGCGACGACGGTGCCGAGCGGCACCTTCAGAACCATGTCCTCGCCGCTGGCGCCGTGACGGTTCGAGCCCTGGCCGTGGGTGCCGCGCTCGGCGTGGTAGTGCCGTTTGTAGTGGTAGTCGAGGAGAGTCGTCAGAGCGGGATCGGCCTCGAGCCAGATGCTCCCGCCATTACCACCGTCGCCCCCGTCGGGGCCGCCGTAGGGGACATACTTCTCCCGGCGGAAGCTGACGCAGCCGGCGCCCCCGTCGCCGCCCTTGACGAAGACATCGATCTCGTCGACGAACATGCCAGGCACCGCGGGCCGGGGGGCCCGCCGGACGTCACATCGGGTTGGAGGCGACGCTCACGTAGCGAGAATCTCCGCGCCGCTCGAACCGCACGTAGCCGTCCACCTTCGCGAAGAGCGTGTCATCGGAGCCGAGCCCCACGTTCGACCCGGGCTTGAACCGCGTGCCGCGCTGGCGGACGAGGATGGAGCCGCCCGTCACGAACTGGCCGGCGAAGCGCTTCACACCGAGCATTTGCGCGTTCGAATCGCGTCCGTTCCTCGAGCTGCCGACGCCCTTCTTGTGAGCCATCTCGCCTTAGACCTCGATCGTCGTGATGCGGACCGTCGTCGCCGCCTGGCGGTGACCGCGGTTACGGCGATAGTTCTTCCGGCGCTTGAACTTCACGACCGACACCTTCCGACGGCGCCCCTGGGCCACGACCTCGCCCGAGACCTTCGCCCGGCTCAGCGCCTTCTCGCCGGCAATGACCTCGCCGTCACGGGTAACGAGCAGGATGGATCGGAACTCGACGGCCGCTCCCTTCTCGCCCGGCAGCTTTTCGACCGAGATGAGCTGTCCCGGCGCCACGCGGTACTGCTTGCCTCCGGTCGCGATCACGGCTTCCATGGTCCCAGGCCTTTCTCGACCGTCAACTTGGACGAGGACCCATCAGAGCACAGGCCGACGCTTCGCGTCAACTCGGGCGAGCCGGCGCCGGCGGTGCTCACACCGTCTTCATGTAGTCGGCGAGTTGCTTGCGAACGAAGAGGCGCGAGCGATGTACCCGGGACTTCACCGCGGGCAGGCTGATACCGAGCGCCTCCGCGATGTCGGGGTTCGACAGGCCCTCGACATCATGAAGGACGAGCGCGGTGCGGTAGTCCGGTGGCAACCCGTCGATCGCAGCGCCCAGCACGCGGCGCAACTCGCCCTGCAGGGCCTGCTCGTCCACCCGCTCGGACCAGTCGGCCATCGGCTCGAAGTGCCGGCCGGCGTCGTCGAACGCAGGCAGCACATCTTCGATCGCGATCTCGTGAGCCTTCGATCGGCGCGCCCGCAACTTTTGATACGCGGCGTTGGCGGCGATGCGGTAGAGCCAGCTCCCGAAGGCGGACTCCCCTTTGAAGGTCGAGATCTTGCGGGCGGCCGTCCAGAGGGCGTCCTGTGCCACCTCCTCCGCGTCCTCGTTCGATCCCGTGATACGTAGCGCGAGCCGGTACACGCGATCGCCGTAGGTTTCCACCAGCAGCTCGGGGGCTTCGGGATCATCGCGGCGCAGCGCCTCGACCAGGGCCGCGTCGCCGTCAGTTTTCGTCCTGTCCATGACAGTCATGCCCTCGGCTCGAACAGTGACAAATAGCGCTTCATCTCCGCCACGCACTGCTCCATGACGGTGATGTCCTTAGTCAGTTTCGTGAGCAGAATCGCGCCTTCCAGGGAAGCAACGAGAAAATCAGCGACCGCCCCGGGTCGGCATGCGGCGCCGACTGCACCCCGAAGTTGCTCTGTCCGGAGCGCCAGCGTGAGTCGCTCCCGCCATGCGGCGAACACGGACGCGAGACGCGCGCGGAACCCCTCGTGGACGTCGGACAGCTCCGAGGCGAGGTTACCGAGCGGACAACCGCCTACGCAGTTACGCTCGCGCTGCGCCTCGAGGACACGGTCGAGGAAGCAGCGGATCTGCGTGAGCGCCCGCCCCTCGGGGTCGGCGAAGCACGGCTCGAGCGTCCGTTCGAGGAACGAGGCGATGATCTGATCCAGGATGGCGTAACCGAGCTCTTCCTTGCTCTTGAAGTGGTAGTAGAAGTTGCCCTTCCCGACGCCACTCTCTCGAAGCACGTCATCGAGAGAGGTGTGGTTGTAGCCGTGGACGTGAATCAGGCGGCTCGCGGCCTCGAGGATCGCCTCGCGCGTCGAGCGCCCGTCCCGTGTCTTGGTTCCGATTTCGGTCGCTTTGGTCGTCGTCATCTGTACTGACCAGTTGGTACATGACCATACTCAATCATGGCGCGCAGCGTCAAGGACAAAGCATAAAGCCACATAGTTTCACCCAGTTACGGATGCAATTCTGAAGCTCCGGCGGCCTCTAGAACAGCGGCGCGGCGACTCGCAAGGCCGCCATGACGATTGGTTTCGGGTAGAGCCCGAGCCCTACCACGACCAGAGCGCAGAGAATTACAGCCAGGGCGAGGGTGCCGGGGAGGGGGATCCGACCGGCGGAGGCGTCCGGCGGCTCGATGTACATCCGTTTCGCGACGATCAAGTAGTAGAAGAGGGCGACGACGGTCAGGACGGCGCCGAGGAGCACGAGCCAGTAGAGCCCGGCAGCGGCGGCGGCCCAGAACACGTAGAGCTTCGCCCAAAAACCGGCCACAAACGGGATACCCCCCAGCGAAAGGAGGAACAGCAGCATCGCGAGGGCCAGCAGGGGCGAGCGCTGCGCCAGGCCGCGCAGCGCGGCGGTCGCCTCCGAGCGCTCCGAGCGCGCGACGGCCTCGACGACGAGAAACGCGCCCATGTTCCCGAAGACGTAGGCGACCAGGTAGAAGAGCACCATCGCCGTGCCGGACGCCGAGGCCGCCGCGAAGCCCACGAGCATGTAGCCGATGTGGGCGATGCCCGAGTACGCCAGGAGGCGCTTGGTGTTCTGCTGCGGGAGCGCCATCAGGTTTCCCGCGACGATCGTGATCGCCGCGAGGCCAGCGGCGATCGGGACCCACGTGGCCACCCGGTCGCCCATACCCTCGAAGTACACGCGGAACAGCGCGACGAAGCCCGCGGCCTTCGGGGCGACGGAGAGCCACGCCACGAACGGCGTCGAGGCGGCCTCGTAGGTGTCGGGCACCCACATATGGAACGGGAACGCCGCAATCTTGAACGCGAAGCCGGCGAACACGGCGAGCAGCCCCAGGAGCAGGAGCGGCTGGCCCGGCGCGAATGCTTGCGCGACCCGTGCCAGGTCGGTCGTGCGCGCGGCCCCGTACACGAACGAGAGCCCGTACGCCATCACCGCGGAGGAGACGCTGCCGACCAGGAAGAACTTGAGCGCCGCTTCGACCGCTTCGTCCTGGCGCTTGAGAAAGCCCGCCAGCACGTAGAGCGGGATCGACATCAGCTCGAAGGCCACGAAGAGGAGGATCAGATCGCGGGCCGACGCCAGGACCAGCATGCCGAGCAGGGAGGACAGGATCAGCAGATGATACTCGCCGGCGCGCCGTCCGCACGCGACGGCGTCGGCGGAGATGCCCGCGAGGAGCCCGATGAACGTTGCGGCCAGGAAGAGCCGCTTCGCGAAGATCGCGAGGCCGTCCTGGACGAACATCCCGGCGAGGGCGGGTGGCGTCGGCTTCACCCATGCGCTGAGCATCCCGAGGACCAGGACGCCCGCGGTCGCGAGCCAGGCGATCCAGCGGCGGTCGCGACCACGGGCGACGAGGCTCGCGCCGAACACGAGGAGCATGACGGCGCCGAGGCCGAGCTCGAGGGTGAACGCGCTCACGGGCTCACGATCCGGGCGAGCAGCGGTATCGTCGCGGTGTCCACCGGCGCGATGGCCAGGCCCGGCACCATGCCGAAGAGAACGAGCACGAAGACCAGGACCACGAGCGCGACCCACTCGGGCCCGCGCGCGTCTTGGAGGTCGTGGAAGTGGCTGGAGGGCGGTCCCCAGAAGATCTGCTTGGCGACGCGCAGCACGTACACCGCCGTCAGGAACGTGCCGGCGACGGCCGGAAAGAGCCACCAGCGGTGGGCAGAGCGCCAGGCGCCGAGGAACGTCAAGAGCTCGGCGACGAAGCCGGCGGTGGCCGGCAGGCCGAGCGAGGAGAGGCCGCCGATCGTGAACGCGGTGGCGATCCCCGGCATCGTCCTGCCGAACCCGCCCATCTTGCCGATCTCGCGCGAGTGCGTCTTCTCGTAGACAAGTCCGACCAGTGCGAAGAAGAGGCCCGTCATGACGCCGTGGGCGAACATCTGGAACACGGAGCCGTTGAGCCCCGCCCCCGTCAGGGTCGCCGCGCCGAGCATGACGATCCCCATGTGGGAGACGGACGAGTAGGCGATCACGTACTTGAGGTCCGTCTGCGCCATCGAGGAGAGCGCGCCGTAGACGATGTTGATACACGCGACCGTGCCGACCAACCAAGCGAGATCCGCGGCCCCCTCGGGCAGGAGCCCCATGCCCACGCGCACGACCCCGTAGGCGCCGAGCTTCATCAGCACGCCGGCGTGGAGCATCGAGACCGCCGTCGGCGCCGAGGCGTGCCCGTCGGGCGACCAGGTATGGAGCGGCCAGATCCCGGCGAGGATGCCGAACCCGACATAGAACGCGAAGAAGACCCAACGCTGGAGCGTGCGCGGGAACGCGGTAGCCTCGAAATCGAGGAACGAGAACGAGGCGGCGCCGGCGTTGACGTAGAGCGACAGGATCCCGACCAGGATGAACGCCGACCCGAAGAGGAGGTACAGGGTCAGCTTCATCGCGGCGTACTCCTTCGTCCCGACCCCGGTCTCTCGGAACGCCCAGGCGAAAATGCCGCGGGGGCGCACCTCACCCGTCGAGCCCCAGATGCCGATCAACAGGTACATCGGGAGCACGGCCAGCTCGTAGAAGAGAAACAGGACGAAGAGGTCGAGCGACACGAACACACCGTACACGCCGGTGACGAGCGCCAGCAGCAGCGCATAGAACTCCTGGCTCCGGACCGTCACGGTCCACGACGCGAACACGCCCGCCACGATGATGATGGACGTCAGCAGCACCATCAGGAGGCTGATCCCGTCGGCGCCAAGCTCGTACGAGATGCCCAGCGGCGGCACGAGCGGGACCTTCTCGTAGAATTGGAACCCGGCGGTGTCCTGATCATAGGCGGCATAGATCCAGACAGACAGCGCGGCGGAGATACCGGTCGTCACCGCCGCGATCCACCGCACGGCGCGGGGGCGGTGGCGCGCCGTGAACATGATGAGCAGCGCCCCGACGAAGGGCGACCACGTGATGATCGAGAGCTCCGGGACGAGCGAGAGCACCTGGCGGGTCACGATTCTACCGCCACAGCTGGGCCCCGACGATGAGGAGCAGCAGGCCGAACGCGACGCCGTAGACGTAGTCCTGCGCCCGGCCGCTCTGTATGCGTCGCAGGGCGTCGCCACCGCGCAGCGTGAGAGCCGTCAGCACATTGAGGACACCGTCCACGAGGTAGCGGTCGATCCAGCCGACCAGCCGCGAGAACCCGAGGATGAATCCGCGGTAGAGGCCGGCGTAGAGCGCGTCGAGCCCGTAGCGCCGCCGCGCGAGATAGTCGATCGGCGCCAGGGCGGCGGCGATCCTGGCGGGGTCGATCGCGCGCCGCTGGTACATCGCCCATGCCAACGCGAACCCGACCAACGCCAGGCCGACCGAGAGCGGCGCGAGCCAGGCCGGCGTCTCCTCGTGCCCTTCGGCTCCACCAAGCGCCATGCGGACGCCCACGAGAACGGTGAGCGCGGCGAGGACCCAGAGCGGTCCGCGCATCAGCCAGGGCGCCTCGTGCGGGTCGGCGGCCGCATGGGCCCGCCCGAAGAACGCGATGAAGACGACGCGGAACATGTAGAAGGCCGTCAGCAGCACCGTCAGCGCCAGCATGAGGAACGGCCCCGTGAGGTGGGCCTCCCACACGCCGCCGAGCACCGCCTCCTTGGAGTAGAAGCCGGCGAGCGGCGGCACCCCCGCGAGCGCGAGGGTCCCGACCACGAAGACGATGCCCGTCTGCGGCATCGCCCGGAACAGGCCGCCCATCCGGAAGATGTCGTTGGTGCCCACGGCGTGGATGACGGCGCCGGCGGCGAGGAAGAGGAGCGCCTTGAACAACCCGTGCGTGAGGAGGTGCAGGAAACCCGCGAAGGCCGCCCCGGCGCCCGCCGCCGCCATCATGTACCCGAGCTGCGAGATGGTCGAATACGCGAGCACACGCTTGATGTCGGTCTCCACGCACGCCATCGTCGCGGCGAGCAGGGCCGTGAACGCGCCGACCCAGGCGATCAGCGTCAGGACCTCGGGGACCAGCGCGAACAGCGGCTCCGTCCGGGTCACCATGAAGACGCCGGCGGTGACCATCGTCGCGGCGTGGATGAGGGCGGAGACGGGCGTCGGTCCCTCCATCGCGTCGGGCAGCCACACGTGCAGCGGGAACTGGGCCGATTTTCCAACGGCGCCCAGGTAGATGAGGAACATGATCGTCGGCAGCCCTGGGATGGCGAGCGCGTGCTCCTGGGCCTTCTCGAAGAGGTCCGTGAACTCGAATGTCCCGGTGGCCGACCACAGCAGCACGATGCCGATGATGAAGCCGACGTCACCGAGCTTCGTGATCCAGAACGCCTTCACCGCGGCGCGGGCCGCCGCCGGCCGCTCGTACCAGTAGCCGATGAGGAGGTACGAGCAGAGCCCCACCAGCTCCCAGAAGACGAACATCTGGAGGAAGCCCGGGGCCAGCACGAGGCCGAGCATCGAGAAGGCGAAGAGCGATTGATAGGTGTAGTAGCGGCCAAGCGAGGCGGGACGCTCGTCGCCGAGGTAGGCGAGCGAGTAAATCTGAACGAGCAGCGACACCAGCGTCACCAGGACGAGCATGGCGTTGCTCAGCGGATCGACCAGGAGACCGACAGTGGCGATCGGCCCGCCGTCGGCCGGGATCCACGCCCACGTCGTCTCGCTCACGAAGCCCTCGGTCCAGACGGTCACCGCGGCCCCGAATGCGAGCGCGATCGCGCCGATCGACACGAGGCCGGCGCGCGGGCCGACTCGCCGTAGCGGGGCCACGACCGCGAGAAGGACGAAGGCGACGAAGGGGAGCCCGAGGACGAGCAGCGGCAGCCAGACGCTCGGGGCCATCGCGCTAGCCACGGAGCAGGTCGAGGCGGTCCGCCTCGACGGTCCGGCGAACGCGGAAGATCGCGATGACGATCGCCAGCCCGACCGCGACCTCGGCGACCGTGATGGAGATGGTGAAGAGCGTGAAGACGAGCCCCGCCACGTCCCCGTTGAAGCGCGCGAACGCGACCAGGTTGATGTTGACGGCGTTGAGCATCAGCTCGATCCCGAGCAGGATGCCGACGGCGTTGCGACGGGTCAAGACACCGAAGAGGCCGATCGAGAACACGAGCGCCCCCAGGACCAGGTACGCCGGAAGACCGATCATTCCTCGCTCCGCGCAAAGTGGAGGGCACCGAGGAGGGCCACCACCAGGAGCACGCCCAGCAGCTCGAGGGTGACGGCGAAGGGCCCCACCAGGGCGCGGCCGATCGCCGCCGTCGTGTCGCCGGTCTCTGCCGGGCGTGGGGCCCCCAGCGGGGCCCCGATCAGGAATCCCATGATGCCGACGAAGACCGCCGCGGCGACGATCGCGCCGTTCACGACGTGGCGGCTCGTCTGCGCGATGCGCTCGCCCACCAGGCGCTCGGTCAGCATGATCGCGAACACGACGATCGTCACCACGCCGCCCGCGTAGAGGAGGAGCTGGACCGCAAAGAGAAATGGCTGTTCGAGCAGGAGGAAGACCACGCCCGTGGCGACGAGCGCCGCCGCGAGGTACAGCACGGCGTGGAACAGGTTCGGGGTGAGCACGACGGCGAGGCTCGAGGCGAGTAGCACCGTGGCTACCACCCAGAATCCCACCGTTTCGAGCGTCACTCGGCCGGCTCCTTCGCGTCTCCCTTGGCGTCTCCCCTGGCCTCGGCCCTGGCCGGTTTGGGAGGCGCCTGCATCTCGCGCAGCCGGTTGCCCGTGGCCCACGACGGCTCGAACTGGAGCCCGAGGGCGTGCAGGCGGTCCTTGTCGAGCAGAAGGTCGCGTCGATCCGCCGCGGCGAGATCGAATGACTTCATCATGATGATCGCGTCGGTCGGACACACCTGCACGCACAGCTCGCAGAACTCGCACGCGTAGAGTTCCAGCGTGAAGGTCTTCGCGAAATTCCGCTTTTCCGTCTTCAGCATCTCCACCTTGATGACCTGCGGCGGACAGATGTACTCGCACAGGCGGCAGCCGATACAGGCCTCCTCGCCGGTCTCCTTGTCGTAGGCGAGCGCGAGGATCCCCCGGAAGCGGTCCGGGTACGCACGCTGGACGTCCGGATAGCGGACCGTCACCGGCTTGCGGAAGAGGTTCCGCAGCGTGACGCTCATCGCCCGACCGATGGCGCCCACGAGCTGCCCCGTCTCTCTCCAGAACCCCGGCGTGGGCCGGCCGCCGTTATCCGCCACCAGGGCCTCGCACCGCGACCACCAGTCCGGTCGCCAGCAGCAGGACGAGCGTTGCGGGCAGCAGGAGCTTCCACGAGATCGCCAGGATCTGATCCACGCGGATCCGCACGAAAGACCAGCGCACCCACGTGACGACGAGGAAGATCAGGATCGCCTTCACCAGGAACCACACCGGCCCGAGCGCCGCGGGGCCGGGTCCGAGCCAGCCGCCCAGGAAGAGGAGCGCGCCCAGGAAGCTCGTGCCGAGCATGTGCGCGTACTCCCCGAGCTGGATGAGCGCGAACTTCATCCCGCTGTACTCGACGCGGAAGCCCGCGACCAGCTCCGACTCGGCCTCGAGGATGTCGAACGGCACGCGGTTCTCGGCCGCGAGGGTCGCGACCAGGAAGGCGAGGAAAGCGAGTTGGCCGACAACCGGGTACGCCACGAACCAGAGGCCCTGCTGGGCGGCGACGATCGCCGACATTTGCATCGAGCCGGCGAGGAGCACCGGGACGAGTGCGGCGAAGATGAAGGGGAGATCATAGGAGATGATCTGGTTGACCGCCCGCATCGCGGAGAGCAGCGCGTACTTGTTGTTCGACCCCCAGCCGCCCATGAAGAGGCCGACGATCTCCAGCGACGAGACGGCCAGGAAGAACAGCACGCCGATGTTCAGATCGGCGACCCCCAGCTCGGGCGCGAACGGGATCGTCGCGAAGATCAGGAGGCAGGGGACGAGAAAGACGATCGGCGCCAGGTTGTACACCCAACGGTCAGAGGCGGTCGGGACGATGTCCTCCTTCATCATCAGCTTGAGCGCGTCGGCGATCGGCTGGAGCCACCCGTGCGGACGGCCGACGTAGTAGGGTCCGATCCGCGACTGCATCCGCGCGGCGAACTTGCGCTCGAGGAGCGTCACGTACGCGACCAGCAGGAGCAGCGCGTTCAGGACGATGAACGCCTCGATCGCGTGCCACGCCGCGGGTGGCAGGATCATCACCGGTCGACCTCGCCGAACACGGGGTCCACCGAGCCCATGATTGCCACCACGTCCGCAACCTTGTGTCCGGGAACGATGTGTGGCAAGACGGCAAGATTCGAGAAGGAGGCGCCCCGCCACTTCATGCGGTATGGCTTTGGCCCGCCGTCGCTCACGATGTAGCAGCCGACCTCGCCACGCGCCCCCTCCACCCGCGTGTAGCCCTCGCCCTTGGGCACCCGGACCTGCCCGACCGACTTCACGCCCGGCCGCGACGAGATCGGTCCCTCGGGAAGCCCGTCGAGGGCCTGGCGGACGATCCGGATCGACTGTCGGAACTCGACCATCCGCACGCGGTAGCGCGCGTAGCAGTCGCCGGCGGTCTCCACCGGGACGACGAAGTCGAAGTCCTGGTAGGACGAGTACGGCTCGGCCCGCCGGACGTCGTAGCTCACCCCCGAGCCCCGGATGAGCGGCCCCGAGACTCCGACCTCCTGGGCGAGTTCCCGCGAGATCACGCCGACCCCCTGCGTTCGCACGCGGAAGAAGGTGTTGTCGTCCAGCATCGCTTCGTACTCGTCGATCCGCGCCTCGATGAAGTCGACGGTCTCGCGCACTTTCTTGTCCCAGCCCGGCGGGGCGTCGTAACGCGTGCCGCCGATCTGATGGAAGCCGTAGAGCAGCCGCGCGCCGGTCAACTCCTCGAAGCGATCGAGAACCATCTCACGTTCGCGGATGCAGTAGAGGAACACCGTCGCCCCGCCGCCGAGCGCCCCGCCCATGTCCAGGCACCACGTGCCGAGCCAGAGGCAGTGCGACGCGATCCGCTGCAGCTCCGCGGCGACCACCCGCAGATACTGCGCGCGCCGGGGGACCTCGAACTTCCCGATCTTCTCCACGGCGGAGACATACGCGAGCTCCGAGGTCATGGCGGCGACATAATCGGTCTTCGACGCGATCGACGGGTACTGGACGTACGTGAGGGTCTCGCCGAGCTTCTCGTGGCAGCGATGGAGGTAGCCGATCACCGCGTCCACGGCGACGACCGTCTCCCCCTCGAGCGTAAGAATCATGCGGAAGACGCCGTGGGACGACGGGTGCTGAGGCCCCATGTTCATCATGAGGCGCTCGTTACCGCCGTAGCCGACCTCGACGACCTGTTTCGTCTGCGTTTCGGGCATCCCCTTACTTCATGGGCGAGGACGGCGCCGGAACGAGGGCGAGCGAGCGCATCTCGACGAGCAGCGGCGTGGCCTTGCCGAGGAAGGCTTGCCACTCCGGGTCCTGCATCGTCTTGCCGCGCACCGCCGCCCGCTCGTTGAGGTCTCGGTACGCCCAGAGGTGCACGACCTCGTTGAGCTGGGCGACTTCCGTCTGGAAGAGGCCGACGTTCTTCGAATATTTCTCGCGCACCGGCATGATCCCCTTGAAATAGCCGAGCCACTCCCCCGCCTTGCCCACCTGGGTGCGGTACGTCCGCATCTCGTACATGTGACCACCGTCGGCCGGCGGCTTCAGCGGCAGCTGCGCGGACAGGATCTTGTTCTCCTGGGCGAGGAGCAGCGGCCGGATCTTCTGGAGGTAGTCCTTACTCCACGCGTCGTTCTTCGCGAGCTCGCCCCGCAGCCGTTCGCGCTCCACGAGGTCTCCGTAGGCCCAGAGGTGGACGTACTGATTCAGCGTGCCGAACTCGGTCGTCCACGAGCCCTCGAGCTTTCCGTACTTGTCGCCACGGATCGGGCGCCCGACCTCGGCGTTGAGCTTGAGATACTCGCCCTGCTTGCCCGGTATCAGCGTGTAGGTGCGCAGCTCGTAGATCATCGGCGGCTCCTCCTCGCGTGACGGATCATCGGTAGGGTGCGAACGGGGTGTCGACGGCGTAGTCCTTCCGGAGCGGGTACCCCTCCCAGTCTTCCGACAGGAGGATGCGCCGAAGGTCGGGGTGGCCCTCGAAGACGATGCCGAACATGTCGTAGCACTCGCGCTCCATCCAGTCGGCGCCGCGATACAGGTGGGTCAGCGTGGGGCAGGCCGTCTCACCCGCCGCCAGGCGCGTGCGCATCGTGAGGACCAGGGCCGCGTCGAGGTTCTCGACACGGCACAGCACCTCGAGCCCCTGGTCTTTCCAGTCCACGGCGGAGAGCCAGTTGAAATAGCGGCAGCCCAGCTCCTCCCGCGCGAAACGGCCGAACTCCTGCCACCGCTCGCGCGGGAGGGTGACGGTGAGCCCATCGTCGGCGATCGCGTCCATCCCGAACCTCTCCTGGATGCGTGCGCGGGCGTCGGCGGCCGTCATGCTCCCCCGGCGTCGGACGAGGTGCGGCGCTTCCCGGTCTTCTGGAACTCGTTGACCTGCGCCTGGAGTTTGAGCAACCCGTACATGAGCGAGTCGGGCGTGGGGGGGCACCCGGGAACGTACACGTCGACGGGCACGACGCGGTCGACACCCTTCACGACGTGGTAGCCATGACGAAAGGGACCACCGGAGTTCGCGCACGAGCCCATCGAGACCACCCACTTGGGGTCGGGCATCTGGTCGTAAATGCGTTTGAGCATGGGCGCCATCTTGATGGTCACGGTCCCGGACACGATCATGAGATCGGAGTGCCGCGGCGAGGCCCAGGGCACCATGCCGAAGCGCTCCACGTCGAAGCGCGACGCGAACGTGGCCATCATCTCGATCGCGCAGCAGGCGAGGCCGAACGTCACAGGCCAGATCGACGACTTTCGCGCCCAGTTGAAGATCTTCTCGGTGGAGGTCGTGACGATCCAGCCGCCGGGCATATGATGGATCGCGTCGGCGATCGAGGCGAGCGCGTTCGAGGTCTTGTCGTCCTGCGGGCGCGCCTGGTGGTACTTCTCCCACTCCTGCAGGTCCTTGAACTGGCTCCAGACCGGCGGCGGAATCTGGGGAACGGGCGGCTTCACTTCCATTCGAGCACGCCCTCCCGATACGCGTAGAGCCAGCCGAGCCCGAGGATCGCGACGAACGCGGCCATCACCCAGAACGCGCCCAGGCCCGCGCCCCGGACCACCAGCGCCCATGGGAACAGGAACACCGCGAGGACGTCGAAGACGATGAACACGAGCGCGACGAGGTAGAAACCGGCGGGGAACTGCACCCACGCCGACCCGATCGGCTCGGCGCCGCACTCGTAGTTCATGAGCTTGACCGCGTTCGGGCGGCTGGGGCGTAGCAGACGCGCCACCGCGAGCGAGACGACGCCGAAGCCGACGATCAGCGCAGCAAAGATGATCACGGGCAGATAGCCCGACAAGATACTCCTCCTTCGCGTTCGACCGGGCGCTCAGTATAGCACGCGCGTCGCAGGCTCGTGCGCCCTGGCGCGTCGTCGGCTCCGCACCTATCGTGCTAGACTGACGACGATGCGGATACTGGTTGTCGAGGATCAGGTCGACCTCGGCGATGTCTTTCGCGATTTTCTTTTCGAGCTCGGCCACCAGCCCGTCGTCGTTCACACCGCCGAGGCCGCGCTCGCCAAGCTCCTGACCGAGCG
>JAHFDK010000430.1 GCA_023249095.1 Candidatus Rokuibacteriota bacterium
TGGGGGCTCGACAAGCGCCTGTGCGCGACCTTCGCGCAGGAGTTCGGCTTCTCCACGATCGTGCGCGTCTTCAGCGCCTTCGTCCGGGGCGAAGCCGACGACGCGAAGCTTCGCGCGTTGGCCGGCCACGAGTGGTTCGGCATCTGGCAGGGGCTCCTGCGGGTCGTCGGCGCCTTCGGCGACTGCCCGCGCTGTCTCGCCGTCTGCCCTGTCGGCGAGGACTACAACCGCTTCCTCAAGGAAGCCCAGCGCGAGATCCCGGAGAAGACCGACGCGAAGGTCGCGCGAGCGCGCGAGCTGCTCGGAATCAAGAAGCGGGGCGCGCCGATCCGCGGCATGGCCGACGGGCGTATCCGCTGGATCGGCGAGGACGGCTACCGGCCGCCCGCCCGGCGCGCCGGGACTCCCGCGTGAGTCTCACCGCCGCGGCCGTCAAGGCGAAGGCGCGGGCGCTCGGCGCGGACCTGGTCGGCATCGCCCGTGGCGATGTGCTCGACCGCCACCCGCCCGATCCGTCCCGCCCGCAAACGCCCGCCCGCATCACGGCAGACGACTCGAAGTCGGTCATCGTGCTCGCTCGTCGGCTCCTCACCGGGATCAACCGTCTGAAAGGCCACGACGACCGCCACAAGCAGTACTCGACCGAGCTCGTGCTGACCGATCTCGAGGAGATCGAGCTGAAGCTCGTCTACTTCCTGGAGGACGCAGGCTTTCCATCGATCACGGTGCCTCCCGTCCACTTCGACCCGCGCCACTACGACCCGAAGGGCGACACGCGCGGCCCGCTCTCGCTCGCTCACGCCGCTGTCGAGGCCGGGCTCGGCACGCTCGGGCTCAATCTGATGCTGCTCACGGCCGAGTACGGCCCGCGAGTCCTGCTCGGCGCCGTGCTCACGAACTGCGAGCTGGACCCCGACCGCCCGCTCGCCGAGGCGCTCTGCGTGGGCGAAGCGTGTGGCCGTTGTCTCCTCGCCTGCCCGGCCGACGCGATCGGCCAATGGACGCTCGACAAGGAGCGCTGCGCGCCGCTCGCGTCTCCGTACGGGTTCAGCTATCTGATGAGCCACGTCGAGCGCATGGTGCAGGCCTCGCGCGAGGAGCAGCTGGCGCTCCTCAAGTCGAAGGAGTCGTTCATGAGCTGGCAGTCCATCCTGCGCGGCGTCGGCGTCTACTCCGGCTGCACGCGCTGCGTGGACGTCTGCCCGGTCGGGCGTGACTACGACGCGCACCTGAAGGACGCGCAGGAAGAGATCGCCGAGCGGACGCCCGAAAAAGACGCGCGTCTGGCCCAGATGGCGCGCCGCCGCGAGTCCGGCGACCGCGGTCCCCACTATCAGCACTCGGCGCGCTGGATCGCCGGCTTGCGCAGTCCCGTGGACTCTCGCAACCCATAGATATGGTAATATGGGAACCAATATGAAGACCACAATCGAGCTCCCCGACGGGCTACTGATCGACGCCAAGAAGCGCGCTGCCGAGCTCAGGTGCACCTTGCGGGCGCTCATCGAGCGCGGCCTGCGCCACGAACTGTCCCAGTCGAAGCGTGGAATCCTGACGCGACGGCCGAGGATCCGCTGGGTGACCGTTCGGGGCGGGTTGCCACGGGAACTTGATGTGCGGGACCGAGTGGCGATGCACGAGTGGCTCCGGCGTCACCGGTGATCGCCATCGACACCAATCTGCTCGTCTACGCCCACCGTGCGGGCCTGCCGCAGCATCGCGCGGCTCGTAAGGCTCTCGAGCGGGCGGCCGGCCTCTCATCTGGATGGGGAATCAGCCAGGCGAGCCTCGCAGAGTTCTGGGCCGTGGTCACCCATCCGGCCGCTTCGGGCCGGCCCTCGACCGGGGCGGAGGCCTCCGCGTTCCTCCGGGCGCTCATTCGCGACGGTGGGGCACACATGTGGCTTCCCGGACCCGGCTTCGGCGAGCGCATGCTCCAGGTGGCCGCGGATCGGAACGTCCGTGGGCCGCGCGTCTTCGATCTGCAGATCGCCCTGACAGCCCTCGACAACGGTGCCCGAGAGGTCTGGACGCATGATCGCGATTTCGTGTCAGTTCCAGGACTACGGGTTCACGATCCGCTCGCGTGACTCTGCTGACAGGTCCTCACGACCAGCGCGTGCTCAGAGCAATGCATAACGGGTTGCCGAGTTCACGCTCGCCGACGGTACGACCATCCGGCGGCAGGTGTCCGAGTGCCGCGTTCAGGTCGGAGGACACAGCGCCACCTCGCCGGTGGTGCTGGGCGGACCGGACGACGCACCGCTGCTCGGCGCCGTGACCCTCGAGACGCTCCCGGCTCATGGTGAACCCGCTCACGCGCGAGCTCCTACCGATGCGTCTGATGCTGGCCGGCGCCCTCGCAGGGAGCTGGTCTTCCGACGCCGCTGCCGTCCTGAGCCCTCGCGTCCCCGCCGCGCACAGCTCGCCGCAGCTCACGCGAAGCGGTCGTCGTCCGCGCTCTCGTGCCAGAGGTACTCCATGTTGCGCGCCGCGGTGCGCGCCATGTCTCGGCCGTGCAGGCGGGCGATGAGACTGAGCGCCATGTCGATCCCCGCCGAGACGCCGGACGACGTCAGCACGTCGCCGTCGTCGACCCAGCGCGCCTTTCGCTTCCAGAGGACACGCGGCCCCTGCTGGACGACCCAGTCCCAGGCGATCTTGTTCGACGTCGCCGGTCGGCCGTCGAGGAGGCCGGTCCGGGCGAGGAGCGCTGAGCCCGTGCAGACCGTCGTCGTGATACGGGCGCGGCGACTCGCGGTTGCGAGACGTTCGACGAACGTCTGGTCGGCGACGGCGGCGCGCGTGCCGAACCCACCGGGGATCAGCAGAATGTCGTAATCGGGCGCGTTCTCGAAGCTCCATTCCGCCCAGCTCGCCGGACCCTCACCCGCCTTCACCCGACCCGCCTCGCCGGCCATCGAGAAGATCTCGAAGAGCGGCCGGCGCTTCCCGTCGGGGCCGACGATACGGCTGGAGGCGAAGGCCTGGACGGGACCGTACACGTCGAGAACGGTGAATCCTTCGAAGAGCGCGACGGCAACTCGTCGAACCGGTGCTGTCTCAGTCATAGCGTCTCTCCGAGAAGCGGAACCTTCGCCTTGGCGTACGTCAGCTTCTCCGTGATGCGGCCGTGCTCGACGTGGAGGATGTCGAGCCCCCGCCACGCCGACGGCCCGCGCTTGGTTTCGAGCGTGCAGAGCCAGCGGATCAGCGCCTTGCCCGCGGCCGCGTCCACGAAGAGGTCCTCGGCGTGGAAGCGGAGCTTGCCGTAGCCGCCGCGGAACTGCGGCTCGAACGCCGCGCGGATCGCCGCCGTGCCGCGATTGATCGTCCCGTTGAACTCGTCGTAGACCGCATCCGCGGCCACGAACGACATGACGCCGTCCAGGTCCTCTCGGTTGAACGCTTCGGTGAACTGGATGACCAGCTCCGCGAGCTCCCCGCGCTCCATCGCCATCTCCTCGTTCCTCGCCTTATCTTATCGATGACAAACTTTCAGGGCGACGCATGTCACGCCGGCACGGCAGTGCAGAACTCTGCGACGCCATTAGGGGAATGTCTGGCACCTCGCTTGCACGGCTTCCCGAGCAAACATGGGAGGCTCCGCATGCCAAAGAGAAGCCTGCTCGTCATCGCGCTCGCGTTAACAGCCACCGGTTTCCCGATCACCGACGCAGTCGCTGGTGACGTGAACGTCGGGATCAGCATCGGCGTACCGGCGCCGCCGAGAATTGTATTGGCTGCGCCTCCGCCAGTTGTCGTCGTACCCAACACCCCCGTCTCCTACGTCCCCAGTGTGAACTTCAATCTCTTCGTCTACAGTGGCCGGTACTACACCTTTCACGACGGCTCATGGTTCCAGGCCAAGAGCCACAGCGGCCCGTGGGCTTTCATCGCGACCGAGCACGTGCCCAGGCCGGTCGTCGGAGTGCCGGTAACCTATTACAAGGTCCCGCCGGGCCACGCCAAGAAGATGGGACCTCCGGCGGCGGCGCCGGCGGGTCGAGCGGCTTCCGAGGGCTTCTGCCCTCCGGGACAAGCGAAGAAGGGGCGCTGCTAGCCCGTCCATTCGTATTTCTTCGCGGCCTTCTCGTTCAGCTCGGTGCCCCAGCC
>JAHFDK010000431.1 GCA_023249095.1 Candidatus Rokuibacteriota bacterium
TCGGCCTGGTCGTCGACGAATCCCGTCATCGCGACGATCTTCGTTCCCTTGCTCTCGGAGGTTTCCTTGACTCGCCGGCATACCTCGAAGCCATCCAGCCCGGGCATGCGGAGGTCTAGCAGGAGGAGGTGGGGTTGAAATGACCCGATCCTCAGGAGCGCTTCGTAGCCCCCGCACGCTCCCTCGATGCGCGCGTCGGGCAGGAGCTCCTTGAGCGTCGCCAGCGCGAGATCGACGAAGTCCCGCTGGTCGTCGACGACGAGGATCTTCGGACCCTCGTCGGGCTCGGCGGCAAACCCAAAGGCCGCCTGAAAGCGTCGGAGTGCGCTGGCCCGAATGCGAAAGAGCCGGCCCGGGGTTCGGAACGCCTCGAGTTGGCCAGCCTCGATCCAGTTCTTCACGGTGCCCACCGACACCTGGCACCGGCTCGCGACTTCACCTGTTGTCAGATAAGACATTCCTAGCCTCAAAATGGGGACAATGAACGCAAAAATGACCTAATTCCAAGAGTAGCAGACTGTCTTTTCTCTCCAAATTGATCTTTTTGACAGATTCTGACTAGTCGAGGAAAGTGAGCCTGTCAGGGAGCCACCCAGAAGTATCAAGAGGTTACATCCGTCCCGGTCGTCGGGACCGGGAGTCCGACGGCCGATGAGCCACGCGGGCGGCTAGCCGATGAAGCCCCTGCCCTCGCTGGCCAGGCGGTCGAGGAGCGGCGCCGGCGTCCAGAAGGCGTCGCCGCTCTGCTTCTTGAACTCCAGCAGCCGGTCGCGCAGCGCCTTGAGCCCGATCGAGTCGGCCCAGAACATCGGGCCGCCCCGGTAGACAGGCCAGCCGTAGCCGTACACCCAGATCACATCGATGTCGCTCGGGCGGATGGCGATCTTTTCGTCGAGGATCCTAGCGCCCTCGTTCACCATCGGATAGAGCAGTCGCTGCAGAATCTCCTCGTCGGAGATGGCGCGGCGCGTGATGCCCATGGACGTCGCCACGTCGACGATGACCTTCTCCACCTCCAGGTCCGGAATCGGTGTCCGGTCACCCTTTTCGTACTTGAAGTAGCCCGCGCCCGTCTTCTGCCCGAAGCGTCCGAGCTCGCAGATGCGGTCGGCCACCGAGGCCTTCACGCCGCGGCCCTTCCGGATGCGCCAGCCCACGTCGAGGCCGGCGAGGTCGCTCATCGCGAACGGCCCCATCGGAAAGCCGAAGTCGGTGAGCACCCGATCCACCTGGTGCGGTGCGGCGCCCTCGAGGATGAGCTTCTCAGCCTGCAGGCCGCGCTGGTGGAGCATGCGGTTGCCGACGAAGCCGTAGCAGACACCGACCAGCACTGGCACCTTGCCGATCCGGCGGCCGACGGCCATCGCGGTGGCGATCGTGGTCTTCGACGACTTCCGGCCGCGCACGTTCTCGAGCAGGCGCATCACGTTCGCCGGACTGAAGAAGTGGGTGCCGATCACGCTCTCCGGGCGCTTCGTGGCCGAGGCGATCTCGTCGACATCGAGGGTCGAGGTGTTGGTCGCCAGCACCGCGTCGCCTTTGCAGACGGCGTCGAGCCTGGCGAAGACCTCCTGCTTGATGGGCATCTCCTCGAACACCGCCTCGATGACGATGTCCGCGTCCGCCGCCGCCTTGAAGTCGACGCTCCCGGTGATGAGGCCCATCCGCGTCTCCACGTCCGCGGGCGTCAGCCGGCCGCGGGCCGCCGTCGCCTCGTAGTTCTTCCGCACGATGCCGAGACCGCGGTCGAGCGCCTCCTGCGCCACCTCGACCACCGTGACGGGAATGCCGGCGTTGGCGAAGTTCATGGCGATGCCGCCGCCCATGGTGCCGGCGCCGATCACCGCCGCTTTCTTGATCTCCTTGGCCGGCGTGTCCGCCGGCAGGTCCGGGATCTTGGCCGCCTCACGCTCGGCGAAGAAGAAGTAGCGCTGCGCTTTCGACTCCGGCGAGTTGAGGAGCTCGACGAACAGCTCCCGCTCGCGCTTGATGCCCTGATCGAACGGCAGGCTGACCGCCGCCTCGACGGCCTTGACGATGCTCTCGGGCGCCCGGAAGCCGCGCGTCTGCCGCGCCACGCTCTTGCGGAACTCCGCGAAGATCTCCGGCTTGCTCCTGGCGGCCGCGATCTTGTCGGTGAGGTCGCGGATCTTCCGGAGCGGACGCTTCTCGTCGAGCACCTTCTCGGCGAAGGCCACGCCGGCGGTGGCGAGATCGCCGTCCACGATCTCGTCGATGAGCCCGACCCGGAGCGCCTCGTCGGCGCCGATGGGGTCGCCGCTGACCATCATCTGCAAGCCCTTCTCGACGCCCACCACGCGCGGCAGCCGCTGCGTGCCGCCCGCGCCGGGCAGAATCCCCAGCTTCACCTCGGGCAGACCGAAGCGGGCGCCCTTCACGCCGACGCGGTAGTGACAGGCGAGCGTGACCTCGAGACCGCCGCCGAGGGCCGTGCCGTGGATGGCGGACACGACGGGTTTCGGCGCGCCCTCGATGAGATCCAGCACCGAGTGGAGCGACTGCTCCGAGGGCGGCTTGCCGAACTCGGTGATGTCGGCGCCGGCGATGAAGGTGCGCCCGGCGCAGACGATGACGATGGCCTGCACGGCACCGTCGGCAGTCGCCTGCTTGATCCCGTCGTGCAGTCCCTTGCGCACGTGGTGGCTGAGCGCGTTGACGGGTGGATTGTCCACGGTGAGCACGGCCACGCGGCCGCGGGCCGCGAGATCGACGGACTGGGTGATCTTCGCCATGGGATTCCTCGCTGGGTCGAAAGTGCCGCCTATGATACTCCGCATCCGCTGGAGCGGCGGACCGGTTCAGCAGCCCAGCCGCTCGGCCAGGTCCTGGAAGTCGCGCGCGATGACGTCCCACTGGCGCGCGGGCGCGACGTTCTTGTTCGGATTCGGGCCGTGCTCGGCCGGCCGCGGCACGAACGCCGTTCGCAGGCCCAGCGCGCTCGCGTGACCGAGGTCGCCGTTGTGGGCGGCGACCATCATGCACTCGCCCGGTGCGAGCCCGAGGAGCGCGGCCGTCGTCAGATAGGTCTCGGGCTGGGGCTTGTAGTGCCGCGCGACCTCCGCGCCGAGGACCGCGTCCCACGGGAGTCCCCCGTACTTGGCCATGTTCACGATCAGCGCGACGTTGCCGTTCGAGAGCGTCGCGAGAACGAACTTCTTCTTGAGGCGCGTCAGGCCGGGGACGGCGTCGGGCCAGGGGTCGAGGCGGTGCCAGGCGCGGTTCAGGTGGTCGATCTCGGCCTCCGAGAGACCCTTGATGCCGAACTGGACCAGAAGCTTGTCGAGGCTCTCGCGGTGGAGGTCGTCGAGCTTCGTCCACGGGCGCCGGCCGCTGCGCACCTCGTCCATCGCCGGCTGGTAGAGGCCGCGCCACGAGTCGGCGAACTTGGCCCAGTCCACGCTGAAGCCCTTCGCCTTCCCGAGGGCCTCGCCCTGCCGGATGAGGCTCGACCGCCAGTCCACCACCGTGCCGAAGACGTCGAAGGTGAGCGCTTTGACGTTCATGATGGCCATATCGTCTCCTCGTTCCTAGCTCGGCTGACGGCGAAGAGCGCCGCCGTGGCAACCCCGCCGTGAAGGAGCGCGCGGCGCCCGAGGGTGCTCATGCTCCTCAATCTACACTGCAAAGCTTGCCTTCGGGGATCACCGTCCCAGATAGAGCCGGCGGACGCGGGCGTCGTTGCGTATCTCGTCTCCCGAGCCTTCGTAGCGGTTCTGTCCCAGCTCCAGCACGTAGGCGTAATCCGAGATTTCCAGGGCCTTGGCCGCGTTCTGCTCGACCATGAGGATCGTCTGGCCGAGCCGTCGGAGGCTCTCGACGATGCGGAAGATCTCCTTGAAGACGAGAGGGGCCAGGCCGAGCGTCGGCTCGTCGAGCAAGATCAGCTGCGGCTTGAGGAGAAGCGCTCGCGCCATCTCGAGCATCTGCTGCTGACCACCGGAGAGGTCGCCGGCCCGCTTCCGGCGCGCCTCGCGCAGGGCGGGGAACGTCTCGTAGAGCTGCTGGACCTCTCCGTCGAGCTCGGCCGAGCGCGGCCGCGTGTAGGCCCCGAGCAAGAGATTCTCCTCCACCGTCATGAGGGG
>JAHFDK010000432.1 GCA_023249095.1 Candidatus Rokuibacteriota bacterium
CCAATGACGACCAGTGACGGATCCTGGCGTGCCGCCACGGCAGCCCGGAGTTTTCCGACCATCTCCCCGACGGGCACCAGACCCTCATCCTGACCACCAAAGGGCATCGGCAGCACGGTATCTTCGATCGTCAGCGCGGCGACCCCCGACGTCTCGAGCTCTTCCACCGTGCGCATGACGTTCAGCGCGTTTCCGTATCCGTGATCCGCGTCCACCATGAGGGGCAGATCGCTTCCACGGGTGATGCGTCGAATCTGCTCGGCGAACTCCGTCAACGTCAGGACGACGAGATCCGGCGCCCCGAGGACGGTCCCCGCGGCGATCGATCCGGCGAACATTCCCACCTCGAACCCGAGTGACGCCGCCATGCGCGCCGACATCGCGTCAAACACCGACGCCGGGTGAATGCAGACGTTGCCTTCGAGTATCCGGCGATACTGTTTCCGGCGTTCAGAGAGCAGCATGTGTGGTCTACCTTTCCGTGGGAATCATGCCAGGGGAAGCTGCTCGGCATCCGGCGCCGGAGCGACCTCGAACGCGTTCAGGATGCCGGAGACGATGCCGTAGTGGCCGATGAGAGCCGTGAGCTCCACGAGCCAGGGCACGCCGTGCTGGCCGCGGAGCCGGTCGAACAACGCCTGGGTCACGACATTGGTTCTCGAAAGCTGCCGCACGTAATCGACGGTGTCCCGCTCGCCGGCCGGCAGGCTCGCGAGATCTCCGCGGTCGCGCACGACGGTGACGGCCGCATCGCTGACGCCCGCGTTCCGGGCCGCCGGAGCATGGGCCGCCCAGACGTAAGGGCAATCCTTCTCGCGGGCGGTGGCGATGATGGCCAGCTCCCGCGACTCGGGCTTCACCTGGGAGTTGAAGCGCAGATAGGTGCCCACGTCGAGATGCCGTCGGCAGAGCTCCGGGCTATGCATCAAGATGCTGAATGGCCCGCGCACGCTGCCGCGGCCTTCGGCGACCGCGTCGAAGATGGATCGATGCTCCTCGGGAACCTGGTCCCGCCGCGTGATGGGCGTGATGCGGGGCACGGCGAGCGGAGGGCGAGCCTTCGTCGATGCCGCCGCAGACCTTGGAACGGCTGGTAGCGCGTCCACGGGAGCGCCGGGTGTGACTTCGAACGCGTTCAGAATTCCGGACAGCGCGGCGTAGCGACCGATCCAGCTCGTCAGCTCGACCAGCCATTTGGGGTCATGGGCCTTGAGAAGTTGATCGAACACTCCGCTCTCGACGCGATTGTCCTGGAGCAGCTGCCGGACGTAGAGGACGACCGCCCGCTCCGGACCCGGCAAGCCGTCGACGGGCCGGCGGTCGCGGACCGCGTCGATGGTTTCCGCGGCGATGCCGGCCTTCCGAGCCTGCGACACATGGGCGTTCCAGACGTAGCCGCAGTCCTTCTCACGAGCCGTCGCGCAGACGGCCAGCTCGGCGTGCTCCGGCTCGACGATGCTCTCCCGGTGAAGATATTCGCTGATCTCGTTCCAGGGCCGCGCCAGGCCGGGGCTGTGCAGCACGACGGTGGAAGGGCCGCTGATACGGCCCCGAAGCGCCGCCAGCTTGTCGAAGAGAGCGTGGTGCTCTGGAGCGATGTCCTCCTTGTTGACGATCAGCTTCACGCGCGCCATCGGATTGTCCTTTCGGGGACCCGAGATGGCCCCAGACTCCAGCGCTCGACGAGTGGGCAGAGCTTAGCGGGACCCGCGGGCAGCGTCAACGCGGCTCGGTCGTACAATGGCGCCAATCCGTACGGCGGGAGGGGTTCATGGACGCGACGACCGAATTCCTGAGCGACTACGCGCATCGACTGGCCTACGCCGATCTGTCCCCTGACGCGGTCCACCAGGTGAAGCGAACGCTGGTCGACACCCTCGGGTGCGCGGCCGGCGCGTTCGATGGTGAGCCGGCCGCCATCGCTCTGCGCGTCGCGTCGCGAGTTCAGGGTGACCCTCCAGCTCGCATCCTGGGCTCATCGCAGACGACGTCCACGGACTTTGCGGCGTTCGCGAACACCGTGCTCGTCCGATATCTGGACTGTAACGACACCTACGCAGCCCGGGGGACGGGTCACCCGAGTGACATGATTCCCGCCGTGCTGGCCGCGGGCGATGGACACGGAGCGGGTGGGCGAGCGGTCATCACGGCGATCGCCGCCGCGTACGAAGTGTTCTGCCGTTTCGCGGACAGAATCCCCTTGAAGGGATGGGATCAGGGCATGTTCGCCGCCATCGGCGCGGCTTGCGGCGCCGGCAAGATCCTCGGGCTCGACCAGGCGGCGATCGGGAACGCCATCTCCATCGCGATCACGTCCGGTGTGCCGCTCGGAGTCACGCGAATCGGCGAGCTCTCGATGTGGAAGGGCTGCGCGACGGCGGCCGCCATCCGCACGGGAGTGTTCGCGGCCGAGCTGGCGGCGGAAGGAATGACGGGACCGGGCCATCCCTTCGAGGGACGGGACGGACTCTGGCAGCACCTGGCGGTGGACGCACCGAAGTGGGAGCGCTTCGGTGGCGGCGGCGAGCCGTTCAGCATCATCTCCACCAGTTTCAAGGCATATCCCGCTGTCGTCCACACTCAGGGGCCCATCGGGCTCGTGCTGGAGCTACGCCAGCAGGTCGCGGCGGCCCAGATCGAGTCGGTGCGCGTGGCGACGTACGGGGAGGCCGTGCGGCGGACCGCCGCGGAGGCAGAGAAGTGGGATCCCGCGACGCGGGAGACGGCGGACCACAGCATCCCGTACCTGGTGGCGGCCGCCTTTGCCGACGGCGCGGTCACGCCGGCGACCTTCGCGCCGTCGCGGATCCAGGATCCCGCGCTGCGGCCGCTCATCAAGAAGCTGACCGTGGTCGAGGAGCCCGAGTTCACGCGGCGCTACCCGGCCGAAGCCTGCACGCGCGTCGAGGTGACGACCACTGACGGGCGGCAGGTCGTGGCGGAGACGAGCCATCCGAAGGGGCATCGCCGGAACCCGCTGACGGATGGCGAGGTCGAGCTCAAGTTCCGAGGGCTCGCCTCCGAGGCTCTCGGAGCCAAGGGGTGCGATCGGGTGTTGGCGGAGGTGTGGAATCTGGAGAAGGCGGCGACGCTGGACGGACTGTTCAAGAGCCTTCAGCGCGCGCCGACCATGTAGCGTAGCGCCAGTCCGGACCACTCATGGCTGAGCCGAGCCAATCCCTGCGGTTGCGGGGATCGGATTTAAACCGACGACCATTGGGTTATGAGGGGGACTCAGCCTAAGACGGCCCCCAAAGGCCGCCAACGAAACTCAAGGAAAGTCTGCATTCTCGCTTCACGGCGCTTGGCGCTCTTTGGGGCGAGTTGGGGCCCGTACTCGGAAAGAAGTCGGGGAGGGAGCGCTTCGCACTATCCTCGTCCCCGGCACCGATCGGGGTTGGGACGAAGTCGATACCGTAGAATGCTTTACAGCGGCCTCACGGATACAGATCGTCGTTTCAGCTCCTGAAGCGATGGCACGCGAACTATCCTCTTGCCAAGAATTGCACACAAGGACTCGAATGACCGGTCAAATGTTAGAAGAGTTAGGTCAGACTGCGCCTCGAGCGCAATGATCACATCTCCACATATCATGCAGTTTCGTTTCGTCTTTTGAGATGTTGGATCTTCTGTTGCCTGAACGATGTGGGGGTACAGCGGTTTGAAGCTGTCGTTTTTCTGATGCACGTCGGCAAGGCCATCTTTTTTGAGACTCGCGAGCTCATTTCGCTTCGAAGCCCAAAAGGTCTCCACGCTGCATTTGGTCTCGCACTCAATTTCACGCATGAACCGATCGTAGCCCTTTTCGGTGGACGCTCTGGCAAGAGGACACTTCTGCCGATTCTCGATGAACTGTGCCACATCGCGCTCGAATGCGACAAGGCTACTATCGATTAGCATCTCCACCTGTCGCAGAATCTTTTCCTTGTCGTTCTTTAGGTCATCCTCGTTCACGAGCTCGGCGATCGCCATCAAGACAAACTTCGGTCCGCGCGCACTGAAACTGGCGGCGCATGTCTTCAATGCATCGCCTACACTCGCCTCCTCTTTGATGAGCCCCCAGAGCGTGATAA
>JAHFDK010000155.1 GCA_023249095.1 Candidatus Rokuibacteriota bacterium
TCGCAGCGACCCTCCAAGTGCCGACGGACGGATCGCGCATGATGGAGCCCAGCCGCAAAGGGTATGCGCACGCGTGCCGCGTGGTCGCGCGACCCATCCCGGCCCCCTGCAGCGTGACCCCCTGCCACGCGTCACACGCCAACAGTCTCGCGGATCACCGGGCCGAATCGTTCCATCCGCTCGAGACTCTCGGCGAGACTCTCGCTGCGAAAATCGAAGACGAGCTCGCTCACACCGAGCCGAGCGTAGGCCGCGATGTCGTCCGCGATCTGCGAGGCGCTCCCCGAGAACGGTCGACGCTCCCCGCCCGGCCGGAGCTGCTGCTGGCTCACGTCGTAGACCGGCGCCTTGTAGGAGATGGTGAGCGCCTGTGGATCGCGCCCTTCAGCCTCGGCGAGGCGATACAGCTCGTCAAGGAGCGTACGCAGCTCGGCCGGCGGCAGGGGGACGGCCGCGTTGGCGCCCACCGGGTGCCAGCCGTCGCCGAGTCGCGCCACCCGGCTTAGCGCCGCCTTGCTGTGTCCCCCCACCCAGATGGGTGGGTGCGGCTTCTGGACGGGATGAGGCGAACACGTCAAGGGACCGAAGCGGTAGAACCGGCCGGAGAATGACGCGGGACTCTCCGTCCAGAGCGTCTTGAAGATGCGCAGGTACTCGTCGGTCACCGCGCCGCGCCGATCGAAGTCCGGCGCACCCAGCGCCTCGAACTCCTCGCGCATCCACCCCACTCCGACGCCGAGGGTGACCCGCCCCCTGGAAAGCACGTCGATGGTCGCGAGGGCCTTGGCCGTCAGCACGGGATTGCGGTAGGGCACGATCATCACGCTCGTGACCAGCCGCAGGCGGGTGGTCTTGGCGGCGACGAAGGCCATCAGCGAGAGCTGATCGAGCACGTCGCCCTGCCCCGGGAAGACGCCCGTCACCGTGTACGGGTACTTGGACTTGATGGTGACGGGAAATACGAGGTGATCGGCGATCATGACGGAGGCGAAGCCCAGCGCCTCGCCGCGCGTGACGAGCGTCTCGAGGGCCTCCGGCGTCGCCGTCTGGCCACGGGTCGGCAAGTAGAAGCCGTAGCGCATGGGCCCCACCATACATCATCGCGGCTCCCTGGTGATCGCCGGTTGGACGCGCTATCCTGGCCGCCGCATCCGATGAACTTCGACTTCACCGAGGCAGAGCAGGCGTTCGCCGAGGAGGTTCGTCTATTCCTGCGCGCGAACCCTCCCGAGACCTTCCCGATCGACGGCATGGACGCCGGCTACGGCTCGGGGGCACACTCGCGAGCGTTCTTGAGGGCGCTCGGCGCGCAGGGCTGGCTCAGCATGTGCTGGCCGAAGACGCACGGCGGCCGCGAGCAGCCGATGTTCATGAAGCTCGTCCTGATGGAAGAGCTAGCGCTCGCGGGCGCGCCCTTCGGGCCGCTCGCCGGCTGCTGGCAGACGGCCGACGCGATCATCGAGTTCGGCACCGAGCGCCTGCGCCGCGAGGTGCTTCCGGCAATCGCCCGCGGTGAGGCGACGTTCTGGCAGGGCTACAGCGAGCCCGACGCGGGCTCGGACCTCCTAGCGCTCAAGACCGAGGCGCGCCGCGACGGCGACCACTATGTGATCCGCGGCCACAAGATCTGGTCGAGCCACGCCGGCATCGCGACCTACGGGCTCGTGTTCGCGCGGACGAGCCGCGAGGCGCGGCGTAGCCGAGGCTTCAGCATGTTCGTGGTGGCGAACGGAACGCCGGGCATGGACATCCGTCCGATCCGCAGCCTGACCGGAGAGGTCTATCACCACGAGGTGTTCCTGGACGACGTGCGCGTGCCCGCGGACCTCGTGCTCGGGCCCGCGGGCGAGGGCTTCCAGGCGCTCCTGAACGGCCTCGACGCCGACCGGTTCTGGGGGCGCTTCTACAAAGCGCCGGCGCTCGGGCGCGTGCTCCGGCAGCTGGTGGACTACGCCAACATGACGCCCGTCCGCGGCGCGCCGCTGGCCCGCGACCCGCTCGTGCGGCGGCGGCTCGCCGCGATCGCCGCCGACATCACGGCGCTGCGCCTCATCTTCTACCGCACGGGATGCCTCATCCGCGACGGCGCGCCCCTCACCTACGAGACGGCGATGGCGAAGGTCTATGCCGATGAGACGGGGCAGAAGCTGGCGCGCCTCGGCATGGATCTGCTGGGCGTCTGGGGGCCGCTGCGCGAGGGCTCGCGGTGGGCCAAGCTCGGCGGACAGATCTCGCACCTCTATCTGACGACCCTCGGCCACACCATCGCGGGCGGCACGGCGGAGATCCTCCGCACCTCGGTCGCCGTGCGCGGCCTCGGCCTGCCATCGGAGCCGAAACCCGCCGCCGAGCCGAGGGCGCGCTGAGATGGACTTCCGCCCCTCGCCGGCTCAGCAGATCCTGATCTCGACGGCCCGGGCGTTCCTCCGCCAGCATTGCCCGCCCGAGCTGGTCCAGCGCCTGGCCCTCGACGAACGCGGCTTCGACGAGACGCTGTGGCGCCGCATGGCCGAGCTGGGGTGGCCCGGGCTCCTGATCCCGCTCGAGCTCGGCGGCAGCGCCGGCTCGCTGCTCGACGTCATCCTGCTCGTCGAAGAGATGGGACGCGCCGGCCTTCCCGGCCCCTTTGTGACGAGCGCGGTGGTGGCGACGTCGCTCCTGCTCGCGGCGGGGAGCCCGGCGCAGCAGAAGCGCCTGCTCCCCACGCTGGCCGCGGGCGAGCGCGTCGCGACCCTGGCGCTCGTGGAGGAGAGCGGCTCGTTCGATCTCGATGCCGTTACCCTCGAGTGCGCGGTGCCCGGCCGCCTCACCGGCCGGAAGCTCTTGGTCAAGGACGCCCATGTCGCCGACGATCTCGTCGTCGCCGTACGGGTCGGCGGCCACGCGAGCCTGATCCTCGTGCCGGCGGACCGCCCCGGCATCGCGCGCCTGCCGCTCGACGCGATCAGCGGCGAGAAGCTCTTCGAGGTGACCTTCGACGGCGTGGAAGTGCGCCCGGACGACCTCCTGGGCGCCGTCGGCGACGGCCACGAGCTCCTGGCGGGGGCACTGCAGGCGGGGGCGATGGCGCGGGCGGCCGAGATGGTGGGCGGGGCGCAGCACGTGCTCGAGCTGGCGGTCGAGCACGCGAAGACGCGCGTCCAGGGCGGGCGGCCGATCGGCGGCTACCAGGCCATCCAGCACGCCTGCGCGGACCTCGTGCGAGACGTCGAGGCCTCGCGCGCGCTCCTCTACGCGGCGGCCTGGAAGATGGCCGAGGGGCTACCCGCCGAGTCCGACGCGGCGCAGGCCAAGGCCTACGCGGGCGAGGCGTGCCTGGCGGTGGCGCGCCGGGGCCATCAGATCTTCGGCGCCATCAGCTACTGCGAGGAGCACCCGCTCCATCTCATTCACAAGCGCATTCAGGCGGCGAGCGTCGAATTCGGCGATGGGCAGTTCCACCTCGAGACCGTAGCGCGCGCGATCGGCCTGGTGAGCGAGGCCCCTCTCCCGCCGAGCGAGGCGACGATTTCACCCCGGGATTTCCCTGGTTGATACGCGTGAGGCGAGCTTATAAACTCGCGGCCCGTGAAAGCGTGTCTGAGCACGGAGAACCTTGCGCAATCATCGATCGTGTGGGGGGAGTGGCGTGCGGCTGGCCTCGAAAATCTTTCTGACCTCGGCACTCGTGATCGTCGTGCTCGCGGGCGCCGGCATCTGAGTCTCTACGTGGTCGACCGTCTCGTGTCGGTCAACCAGGAGATCACGACCCGTACGGTTGCCGCGCTGCGCCTCACCGCGTCCGCCCGCGAGGCGATCTCGTCGCTCGCGCGGCTCGAGGCGGTGCTTTGCCGCGCATGAGAGCGCCAGTGATCGCCGCTAGTTCCTCCCCCTGCGGCGCCTGATCGTCGCCGAGTCTTCACCGCTTCGTGGCCCAGGCGTCACACGATCTCGTTACGATCCTCAGTGAGGCTCCGGGTGGTACCGAAATGTCTACCGCACGCTCAGCTTCTGACCATTCTCTCGTTCCACTACGTCAGGCTAGTATCCGTAAGTACTTGAATTCCGGAACATCACTAGATGGTATTAAGTTTGCGTTGCCTCTCCGGCCAATGAGCTCGCTTGAGATCTTTCTCGGAGGGGCCTGTGAGCACTGATCACGCGCCGCTGCTGGACGGAAGCCCGAAGATGCGGGCCATCCTGACCATCATCGAGAACATCGCGGACACGGATGCGATGGTCCTGATCCGCGGGGAGAGCGGCGTGGGGAAGGACCTCGTCGCCCGGGCCATCCATACGCAGTCGGCCCGGCGCCACGGTCCGTTCGTCAAGGTCAACTGTGCGGCGATTCCTTCGGAGCTGCTCGAGTCCGAGCTCTTCGGCCACGAGAAGGGCGCCTTCACCGGCGCGCACCGGCGCAAGCCCGGGCAATTCGAGTACGCGCAAGGGGGCACGATCTATCTGGACGAGATCGCGGAGCTCCCGCCAGCCCTTCAGGCCAAGCTCCTCCACGTGCTTCAGGACTTTCGCTTCGCCCGCGTGGGGGGGCACGGGCTGATCGAGGTCGATGCGCGCGTGATCGCCGCCACGAATCGGGACCTGGAACACGCGCTGGCCCGCGGCGAGTTCCGCGAGGACCTCTACTATCGCCTCAACGTTGTGGAGCTCCACATTCCTCCGCTCCGGGAGCGACGGGAGGAAATCCCGCGTCTGGCGTCGTGGTTCCTTGGCAGATTCAACGATCAGTACGGGCGGCAGAAGCAAATCTCGCCCGAGACGCTGGCCCGCCTCACCGAGCATGCGTGGTCGGGGAATGTCCGCGAGCTCGAGAACATTGTGCGACGCATGGTGGTGCTCGCGGACGGTGAGCAGGCGTTCGAGGCCCTGGTGGCACGCGGTCAAATCGGACATGACGCGGCCCCGCGGCCCGCAGCCATGGTTACCGAGAGCTTGAGGGAGATCGCCCGGCGCGGCGCCCGAGAGGCCGAACGCCAAGCTCTGGCGGAGGTGCTCGAGCGCGTGCGGTGGAATCGCGCCGAGGCGTCTCGGATTCTCAAAGTCAGCTACAAGACGCTGCTCCACAAGATCGCCGAGTGCGAGCTGGTGTCGCCCTCGCGTCGAGTCGTCCAGGATTTCAATCCGTCCCGCACAATCCGTCACGCTACTTGACAAGTAGTCGACGCGTGCCTAAGGTCGCAACGTCATGAACGAGTTGACGACCCTGGCCGAAGCGCTCGGAAGACTCCTGAAGGAGCGGAAGGAGACGATCGCCGTCGCCGAGTCGTCGGCGGGCGGATTGATCTCGGCCGCGCTGCTCGCCGTTCCCGGCGCCTCGGCGTACTTCCTGGGCGGCGGCGTGATCTACACGCAGGCCGCGCGGCGCGGGTTGCTGCGTCTGTCGGACGAGTCGGTCAAGGGCATCCGGTCGAGCACCGAGGCGTACGCGCTCCTCAAGGCGCGGACAATCCGCGAGCTCGTGGGCGCGACGTGGGGGCTCGCCGAGACGGGCGCCAGCGGGCCGACGGGCAACCGTTATGGCGACGCGGCCGGCCACGCGTGCCTCGCCGTGGCGGGACCGATCGAACGGGCCATCACCCTCGAGACGGGCCACGGCGACCGAGAGAAGAACATGTGGGCGTTCGCGAAGCGAGCCCTGGAGCTGCTGGAGACATCGCTGAGCAAGCGGTAGGTCGCGGGCCCGATGCGAATCGTCTTCTGGAACATCCGGGCCGGCGGCGGCGTCCGGGTCGCGAGAATCGCCGCCCAGCTCAAGGGCTGGGCCCCGGATGCGGTCGCCCTCTGCGAGTTCCGCGCGACCCCGCCGAGCCTCGAGCTCGCGCGCTCGCTCGCCGCGCTCGGCCTCAGCCACCAGTGCACGACGGCCGAGCCAGCCCAGCCGAGCGCCAATCGGCTGTTCATCGCCGCGCGCTTTCCGCTGCGCCGGATCCATCTGCGGGCAGGATCTGGTGAACCCGGCCGTCTCTTGCTCCTCGCCTCGATCGAGGCTCCTCAGCCGCTGACGCTGGGCGCCATGCATGTCCCGAACCGGGTGACGGGACGGAAGGACCTGTTTTACGCAGCCGTGCTCGGGCTGCTCGGCCGCTGGCGGCGCGGACCCACCGTGCTCCTCGGTGACACCAACTCCGGCCGCCCGGGAATCGACGAGGAGACTCCGGTGTTCGGACCGAGAGAGGACGCATGGCTGTCGGGGCTCGAACGGTCGGGATGGCTCGACGCGTTTCGGTTATTGCGGGGGACGGCGCGCGCCTACACCTGGTACTCCCCGAACGGAGGCAACGGCTTTCGGATCGATCAAGCCTTCGTCAATCACCAGCTGCGGCCCCGTCTCCGGGATGTCCGCCACGAGTGGGGACGGCGGGCGGGGCGCAAGGCCAGTCCTCTCAGCGACCACGCCGCCCTGCTGGTCGATCTGTACAGCTAGATGAGGTAGAGTCGGAGCCGGCCGCTCACTTCGGCCGGTTCAGCACCATGCCGATCGCCTTCGTGAAGGCTCCCACTGTGAACGGCTTCTGGAGCACAAGGCCGAGTTTCGGCGCGTCGGCCGATCCGGCCTCGGCGAGGTATCCGGAGACGTAGAGCACCTTGACCTCCGGCCGGACGGCCCGCACGCGCGTGACCCACTCGTCGGCAAACGACGGCGGGGTCCCGACGTCCACGACCATCAGATCGATCCGACCGGCGTGCTGGCCGCTGAGGGCCAGCGCCTCGTCCCGGTCGCTCGCCTCGAGAACCACGTAGTTCTGAAGCTGCAGGATCTCCCGGATCAGGTCGCGCACCTCGCGCTCGTCTTCGACCACCAGCACGGTCTTGCCGTCGACCGCCGCAGCGGCGGGGGCGGACGAGGTCGCTGGCGCCTCGACCGACGCCGCCGCCTCCGGGGCGCGTGGTAGGTAGATCTTGAACGTCGAGCCGGCCCCGGCGTCGCTCATCACGCTGATCTGGCCGCCGAACTGGGTCACGACGTCGTAGACCGTCGCGAGGCCGACCCCGCTGCCGCGCCCGGGCTCCTTGGTCGTGAAGTACGGCTCGAACAGCCGCGCGCGGGTCTCGTTGTCCATACCGGACCCGGTGTCGCTCACCGCCAGCATCACCACCTGGCCCACGTTGGCGGTCTCGATGGTGAGGCGGCCGCCCTGCGGCATCGCGTCGCGCGCGTTCACCACGAGATTCATGATCACCTGCCCGATCTGGTGCGGGTTGGCGCTGACGCGCCCCAGGCCGGAGTCGAGCCGGATCAGGAGCTCGATGTTGTCGCCGAGCAGGGGCTGGAGCACGCGCGTCACGTTCCCGACGAGCTGGTTCAGATCCACCGGCGTGGGTGCCGGCGGCGGCCGGCGGCTTCCGGCGAGGATCTGCTGGGCCAGGGCCGCGCCCCACTCGGTGGCCCGCTTGATGGCTTCCGCGTTACGCCGCAGCGGATCGTCCGTGCGAAGGCGCCTCAGCATCATTTCCGTGTAGCCGGTGATGACCGCGAGCAGGTTGTTGAAGTCGTGCGCGACGCTGCTCGCGTGTCGACGCAGGCTCGCGTTGTCGGCCAGCGCTTCCTCCAGCCGGGCGCGCGGGTCGCGGGCGGACACCGCCCCGCCCTCCGACGTCATCGACGGTCCTCGTCGTCGAGGGCGGCCGGCGGTTCGGGGATGAGTGGCAGCACGATCGTGAAGGTTGTTCCGCGGCGGGGCGCGCTGGTGAAGCTGATCCTCCCACCGTGGTCCTGGACGATCTTGTGCGCGAGGGCGAGGCCGAGCCCTGTCCCGCTGTCCCGCGTCGTGTAGAAGGGGTTGAAGATCCGGTCGGTCTCCGACGGTTCGATGCCGGTCCCGGTGTCCTCGACCTCCACCCTCACCCGATTGGCGGGCCGCCGCCGCGCGGACGGCAGCGGGTCCCCGCTGACCGCCCAGCCGGCGCGCAGCGTGAGCCGGCCACCGCGCGGCATGGCGTCGAGTGCATTGGCCACCAGGTTGACGAACACGCGGTAGAGGGCGTCCTTGTCCGCCTGGATGGGCGGCACGTCGCGCGCGTACTCGCGCGCGACCTCGATCCGCTTGTCGTCGAGCTGGTCGGCGTAGAGGTCGACGGCGCGCTCGAGGAGCTCCGGAAGCCGCACGAGCGTGAAGCTCATCCGAGCGGGACGCGCCAGCTCGAGCAGGCGCTCAACGATGCCGTTGATCCGTTCCAGCTCACGTGGCACGATGCTCCCGAATCGCTCGCGGAAATTCGGGTCGTCGAACTTCCGCTCGAGGTGCCGGCTGAAGGTGAGCAGCGAGGTCAGCGGGTTCTTGATCTCGTGCGCGAGCCCGGCGGCGAGCGTGCCCAGCGCGGCCAGCCGGTCGGACCGTTGCAGGTCATGCTCGAGCTGGCGCATGAGCGTCACGTCACGGAACACGCCGATGACGCCGAGGTCCTTGCCCTCGCCACCCTTGAGCGGCGCCGTGCTGAACTCGATCGGGAGCGCGCTGCCGTTCCGGCGCCGGAGCGTGAGCGGAACACTCGCGATCGGCGCGCGACTCGCGAGCGTCTCCATCAGGAGGTCGCTGAGCTCGGGCGTGTGGGCGAAGAGCTCAGTGCAGTACCGCCCCGCGGCTTCGCCGCGGAAGAACCCGGTGAGCAGCTCCGCGGCCGGATTGAGCGTGACGACACGGCCGTCGAGGTCGATCGTCACGATGCCGCTCGTGAGCGACCCGAGGATGTTGTCGGTGTAGCCCTTGAGATCGGCCAGCTCCTCGAACTGCCGCCGCAGCCCGGTGTGCGCCTCTTCGAGCGCCGTCCGCTGCTGGTGTAGCTGCGTCGCCATGTGGTTGAAGGCGGCGGCGAGGCGCCCGATCTCGTCGGTGGTCGAGGGCTCGATCCGCTGGTTCAGCTCACCGCGCGAGATCGCGGCCGCTCCCTCGGCGAGTTCTTGGACCGGCCGGGCGATCCGCCGGGCCACCAGCGCTGCCGCCACGCCTCCCAGCAAGAGCGTCACGAACGTCAGGGCCCCCAGCTCGAGTCGCGTCCGTCGGATCTCGGCCGCCATCCGACGCTTGGAGAGGCCGAGCCGCGCAGTGCCCCATTTCCGACCGTCAACGAACACGGGAACGGCAAAGTCATACACGGCCTCGCCCGCACCCGTCACCATCTCCTGGGTCACGGGCTCAGTCGCGCTTGCTGCCTGCTCCGGCACGGCGCCCCGCAGCAGCAGCCCGACCCGCTCGGGATACCGGCTGTGCGCCGCCACCTTGCCGTCGGCGTCGAGCACAACGGCGTAGACGACGTCGTGCTCGGCGGCCGCCCGCACGACGTTTTGCTCCAGCGCCGTGAAGTTGTAGAGAAGGAGGGGGCCGTACGAGATCGCGGCAAGGTTCCGCGCCAGCGCCTCACCCCGTCGCTGGACCTCGACGATGATCGTCACGCGCAGGGTGTGCTCGACGACGACGACGACAGCCGCCATGACGAGGACGATTACGAGAAACGTGCCCAGCAGGAGCTTTGCTCGAAGCGAGCGGATCATCGCGAGCGCTCCAGCCAGATCTTCCGGAACGGGATGTAGGGGTCGCCGAGCCCGTTCACCTCAACACTCCTGACGTACGGCTGGAAGAGCCGCTCGTAGGTGTGATGGAAGAACGGAACGATTGGCGCGTCCTCGAGGATGAGTTGCTCAGCCCGCCGATACAGCTCGACTCGCCGTTGCGGGTCACCGGCGGTGCGGGCGCTCGCCAGGAGGTCGTCGACGACGGCGTTCGCGTATCCGAAGAAGTTGCGCGCGCTTCTCGACTGGAAGAGCTTCGTGAGGAAGTTGTCGGGATCCGGGACGTCGGCGTACCACGCCCACAGGAAGATCGGGAGCTTGCCCTCGTCGACCATCTTCGAGAACGAGACCCAGTTGGTGTCGTAGTGGATCTCGACCGCGATCCCGGCGGCCGCGAGTGATTTCTTGATCTGCTCGTGCTCGAGGACGACATCGTTCCGCTTCACGCTCGACCAGACGGCGAGGGGCGGAAGGCCGCGGCCCCCGGGGTAGCCCGCCTGCGCAAGCAGGTCGCGCGCCTTCTGCGGGTCGTAGGGGTACCCGGCGAGCCTCGGGTTGAAGCCGAGCGTCCCCGGCGGGAGAATCCCGCGTGCAAGCGTGTGCTGCCCGAAGTACACGTTCTGGATGATCGCCTCGCGGTCGATCGCGTGGACGATGGCCTGGCGCACTCGCCGATCGCTGAGCGGCTTCGTCCGGGTGTTGAACCCGTAGAAACGCACGCTGCTCATCGGCCGTCTCACGTAGATGTGGCCAGCGGCCGCGGCGAGCGCCTGCCGGTCGGCGCGGGGCGGCAAAGGAGCGTCTTCGAGGCCCCCCTTCAGGAACTCATCATGCATCGCGTCGCGCTGGTCTCCCGGAAAGATCCGGAAGGTGAGCCGCGCGAGCTTCGGCGGCCCGTCGAAGTGCTCTGCGTTCGCGGTGAGGACGATCTCCTTCCCGCGCTCCCAGACGAGAAATCTGAACGGCCCACTGCCGATTGGGTGGACGCCGAACGCCTCGCCTTGAGCCTCAACGAGGTCCCTCGGGACGATCTTGGCGTGGCCGACGGCCAGGACGGCGACGAACGGCGCCAGCGCCTCGTCGAGGGTCACCTGGACGGTGTTCCGGTCGAGCGCCACGAGCCCTGACACTGTCCTGGCGCGTCTTTCTCTGAACTCACGCGCGCCCTTGACGGCGAGGAACAGATCAGCCGCCCCGGACCGCGTCTTCGGATCGACGATGCGCGTAAGCGAGTAAACGACATCGTCTGCAGTGACCTCTCGCCCGTGGTGGAACTTCGCGCCCTTCCGAAGATCGAACGTCCACGTCAGCCCGTCTCTCGAGGCCCGCCAGAACTCCGCCAGCGCCGGCTTGATGGCAAGCGTCTGGTCGAACTGGACCAGACCATCGAAGATCTGCTGCGAGACCGACAAGCTATAGATGTCACTGATGCGCGCGGGATCGAGCGTCTTGGGATCGTGACCCAGTGGACGCCGATAGGCGGAGCCGGCGCTCGCGCCGTTCAGGTCCTGGGCAGAGACCAGGGGCGATCCGGCGCCGACCAGCACGGCCAGCAGCCAGCCCAGCAGAACGGGGGGCGTGACGCCCCCCTTCTTCCGCGTTAAGTGACTAGTCCCCACCACTTTCTGCCGTACCGAGGGCCTGGAAGAACTGCGTCGAGCCCGAAGTCGCCGACTCGATCACGGGCGCTGCCAGTAGGAACGACCCGACGACCGCCGCCACGATCAGAATGCTGCTCCATACCTTCGCCATTTGCTCTCCTCCTCCGCGGTTGAGGAGCCCTCCCCATGAGAGCTCCGAAGCGTAACCCGTGGGAGGTAGAGCAAATTCACAGCCACGTCGCACTGATGGTCGGAACGTCGATCCAAGTACCCGTTTCTCGACAGCGAATCTCCGGTCGGTCGATCGTGTTTCAACGCGCACCGCACAGTGACGGTGCGGTCCGCCCAACGACTGGGCGCCCAGTGGCTGGGCGCTCAGCGCTCGCCGCCGGGCGCTCGAACGCCCCAGCGCGCGAGCTTCACGCGAAGCGAGTTGCGATGGATCGCGAGAATCCGTCCAGCCTCGGTGAGATTCCACCCCACCCGCTCGAGCACTCGCAGCACGATCTGGCGCTCGAACTGATCCGTCGCCTCGTTGAGCGGGAGGGCCTCGGCCGCCCGGACCTTCGTGGCCTGCTGAGGCAGCAGCACGTCCAGCGGAAGATCGTTGAGCTGGATGACGGGCCCCTCGGCCAGCACGACGCATCGCTCGATGACGTTCCCGAGCTCGCGCACGTTCCCCGGCCATCGGTAGGCCTGCAGTGCGGCGAGCGCCTCGGGCGAGAGCCCTCCAAGGCGCTTGTTGAACTGACGGTTGTAGCGCCGGATGAAATGGTCGACGAGCACGGGTACATCCTGGATGCGCTCGCGCAGCGGCGGGACCACCACGTGGACGACGTTGAGCCGGTAATAGAGATCCTCACGGAAGGCGCCGTCGCCCACGGCCTCTTTGAGGTTGGAGTTGGTCGCGGCGATGAACCGGACGTCGATCTTCACCGGCCGCGTGCCGCCGACCCGCTCGATCTCGCGCTCCTGGAGCACCCGCAGGAGCTTGGCCTGGAGCTCCGACCGGAGCGTGCCGATCTCGTCGAGAAAGAAGGTGCCTCCCTGCGCCAGCTCGAACTTACCAAGCTTTCTCTGATGGGCGCCGGTGAACGCGCCCTTCTCGTGGCCGAAGAGCTCGGACTCGATGAGTGATTCGGCGATGGCCGCGGGATTGACGGCGACGAAAGGCCCCTCGCGCCGCGCCCCCTGGCGATGGATGGCCCGCGCGACGAGCTCTTTGCCGGTGCCGCTCTCGCCGGTGATGAGCACCGTCGTCGACGTGCGCGCGACCTGCGCGATGAGCCCGTGGAGCTTCTCCATCGCGGGGTGCTGGCCGACGATCTCGTCGAGATCATCCCTCCGGGCCAGCTCGGAGCGGAGGAACGCGACCTCGCGCTCGAGCGCCCGGCGTTCGAGCGCCCGGCGCGAGAGGGACAGGAGCTCGTCCTCCTCGAAGGGCTTGGTCAGGTAATCGAAGGCGCCGAGCTTCATGGCCGCCACGGCCGTTCGCACCGTCTTCACGGCCGTGACGAGGATCACCTCGATCCCTTCGTCGAGCGCCTTGATGCGCTCGAGCACTTCGATCCCGTCCATCCCGGTCATCCGGATGTCGAGCAGTACGAGGTCCACCTGGGAAGCACGGACGACATCGAGCGCGCTCGGGCCGTCCGGAACGTCGATCACGTCGTAGTGGTCCTCGAGGATCAGCCGGAACGACTCCCGGACTCCGGGGTCGTCGTCAACGACGAGAACCGCGGGCCGCGCCATTCTCGGACTCTAGCACCAATTCCGGCCGCGCAGGCAGCGGCCCGGCTCAACCGCGAACGTCGGTGATGTTCCTACGGTCGAAGACCGCAGACGCCTCCACCACGCCGGAACGCTCGACGACGGCCGCGACCGTGCGCGTCAGGTCCACGCCTTCGTACTCCTCACGCGGGCGCCGGCGGACCGCGTCCGGCCTCCACCAATCGTATCCAACCTGCGACATTGACGCGCGCCGCCGGATGATCGAACAATCCCCTCGTGCTCGCGCGGGTCCTGTCCGCAGCCCTTGTCGGCGTCGAAGCCGCGCTCGTACGGGTAGAGGTCGACATCACGCCGGGCCTGCCCGCGTTCACAACGGTAGGGCTTCCTGACTCGGCGGTGCGCGAGAGCCGCGAGCGGGTGCGCACCGCCATCCGCAACGCCGGCTTCCCCTTTCCTGCCGACCGGATCACCGTGAACCTGGCCCCGGCCGACCTCCGGAAAGAAGGTGCCTCGTTCGACCTGCCGATCGCACTCGGCATCCTCACCGCCACCGGCGCGGTCACGAACGGGCGGATCGGCCCCTTCGCCGTGGTCGGCGAGCTGGCGCTGGACGGCCAGATCCAGGCGGTGCGCGGAGTGCTCGCTGTCGGACTCGCGTGCCGGCGGCAGGGCATCGACACGCTCGTCGTGCCGGTCGCGAACCACTCGGAGGCCCAGGCCGTCGAAGGTCTCCGGGTGCTCGGCGCTCCGACGCTACGCGACGCGGTGGGGCTGCTCAAC
>JAHFDK010000433.1 GCA_023249095.1 Candidatus Rokuibacteriota bacterium
TGATCGGTGAATTTGTAAATGTCAGCCAAGCTGCCGTGCACTACCGGATCGAGGTGATAGCCCTGTGGAACGCCCCGTTCCACACAGCAGAGCCCTCAGACGTACCAGTTGAGGTGGGGCTCGCCCTTCCCTTTCTCCAGCAGCCGCTCGACGAACTCGGCGGTGGTGCTGTGCGCCTTGCCGGCATCGGTGTGATGCTCGGCCTTGTCCTTCCAGATCGGGTCGTCGTGCTGCTTCTGCGCCTTGGCCGTCAAGAGCACGCCGTCCTCGTAACCAAGGACGTTGACGTTGTGGCCCTTGGACAGGGCCGCGTCCACCAGCCGGAACACGGTCACCGGCGTCTCGTTGCCGTACGGCCCGGCCGTGAGCGTAATGTGCAGGGTCTTTGGCTCCGCCACAGGTGTCCTCCTTCTCTTAGTGCCAGATGGCCTTGTCGGATCGGTCCATCAAGAGGTCGACCAGCTCGTTCATATCGCTGACGCGCACGCCCTTCGCGATAGAACCGGCGCCGATGCCTCGCTCGCGGAGCGCGACGCCGTCCGCCAACAAGCCGAGGCCGTGCTTCTCCGCATCGCGGAGTAGTTGCTGCCCGGCGGGCATGCTCGAGCGGGCGGCGAAGACGGCGTCCTGCAGCAAGTAAACCGTGACGTCGTGCTGCTGCTCGCGGAGCTGACGGCCGACCTCGAACGAATACTCGCCTCCATCCAGCGGGCCTTTGCTCTCTATAAGAAGGTACTTCGCCATATTTGCCTCCTTTCCGGTCGAGAATAACTATAACGCTGGCTACGGTCAAACGGGTGAAAACGTAGCGAGGGACAGCCGCGCAAAGGAGCAATCAATACGCGATGACCAAGTGTGGCGACGGCTCCATTCGACGGGCGGATAGGGCTAGGCTTGGGCTCCGGACTGCAGTCCGAGCATTCGTTGCACTGCCTCCTCCAGGTGGGCGATCGCGAACGGCTTGGGCAGAATGTACGGCTGTGCGGCTCGCAGGAAGTCGGCGTACTCGGGCATCGCGGCGCTGCCGCTGACGAAGAGCACGCGGCCGAGCAGCGCCGGCCAATGATCACGGATCTGCTCATACAGCCCCGCGCCGTCCAGGACCGGCATCTTGAGGTCGCATACGATGAGGTCGCAGGCCGTGCGCTCAAGGAACGCCAGCGCCTCACGCCCGTTGACGGCGCCGTCGACCGAGTGGCCGACCCTCATCAACACCGCGGCCATCAGCTCGCGGACGGCAGCATCATCGTCGACCACGAGGATGCGCGCCACAGCGTAATCGAGTGTCCCCGGCTCGCTACCCGCTGTCAACGGAACTCACCGTTGCCCTCCGCCCACGGAGAGTGGTTCACTCCGTATGCCGAGACGAGCTGATCGACCGTCCGGGTTTCGAGGCATGTAGGTTGTCCAGAAGTTTTATGAACTAGCGAGCGGCGAAAGCCGCGGCCCTCGACCAACCCGGCCCGTGTCCTTCAAAAAACAAATCCTTCTGGAGCCTGAAACTGCAGACCGCGGGGACCCCGCGGAGGGGGGCGCCGAATCCCCGCAGCTTGCAGTCACGATTTCAGACCTTCGTCAGCCGGCCCGACCGAATCAGATCAACCAACACGTTCCATTCATCCTTCTTCAGGACCGCGAAGTTACCCGACTCGCCGATCCGTACCTCGTCGCCGATAATCTCGACCTCGGGGCACGCGGTGCACGCCGGGCAGAGCGATGCCTTCTCGTTCCCCATCCTGATCACCTCCTCCCCTTCACCAGCTTCAGGCGTTCGATGTGGGGGCAGACCACTGCCTCGCCACGACGTGCGGAACGCCAAGACCTGAGGAGTCCCTGAAGCCCACGCCGGACTTCCGTCAACTCAGCGACCGCCCGATCAAGGTCCCCCACCTTCTGGCGCACGAGGTCGAGAACGTGAAGACACGGGACGCGGCCTGCCCGTTTGATCTGGATGATCGCTTTAATCTCATTCAGGCGGAAGTCGAGCCGCCGAGCGTGGGCGATGAAGGCGAGGAGCGCCAGTGTCTCCTGACCGTAAGCCCGGTACCCCGCCGCGGTGCGACGGGGAGCGGGAAGAATCCCGATCTCCTCGTAGAGGCGAAGCGCCTTGCGGCTCGCCCCGCTCCGGGCTGCCACCTCACCGATCAGCAGACCGTCCTGCCCCATGTCTGAAGCCTAAACCCTGCCCCTGCGGGCAAGGTCAAGAGGAGAACCACGCCGCGCTTACTGATCGGCTTTCAAGATCTTGCGACGGCGATTGGGTGCGCTCGGCTGGTGAGATGCCTGTTCCGGGACCTCCCGATACAGCGCCTCGATCAACGGGCAGTCGGCCCTCCGGCCGTTGGCGCACTGCGCGACGGTCTCCCGGAGGACGCGCTCCATCGCTCGGAGATCCGCGATCTTGGCCTGGACGTCCTCGAGGTGCGCGCCGGCGACGACGCGGACCTCAGCGCACGGCCGCGTTCGCTCATCGGCGAGCTTGAACAGCTTCCGGACCTCATCGATGGAGAAGCCGAGCGCCCGGGCGCGGCGGATGAAGGTCAGGCGCTTGAGATGAGCACTGCCGTAGAGCCGATAGCCCCCGGGACTCCGCGCGGGGATGGGTAAGAGGCGAGCCCTCTCGTAGTAGCGGATCGTCTCCACCTTACACCCGGTCCGCTTCGACAGAGCTCCAATGGCCAGTGTGCCCGACGTGGCGTTCATGTCCGGTTCTCCCCCCATGAAAAAAACGCTTGAGTCTCTAGTTACTACAGACTTTACCGTTGCGCCAGGGGGTCAGGGACATGGTCACGGGGCCCCGGAGGAGGGACAGCGCATGACGCTGGAGATCAAGACCGCTTCGGAGCTGATCGACCCAGAACTGGAGGCGCGCTGGGCTACGCGGCGCTCCGCACGAGAGACGGAAGTCCTACAAGGCGTTCTTCGGGCGTTTGTCGACCACCCTGTCCCGATCGTGGTCGAGGAGATCGTGAAGGCTTTCCCCGATCGCGCCCCTGACGGTATCCGGGAGGCCCTGGCGAGGCTCGACGAGGAGGACCTGATCCAGATCCGCGAAGGCCGGGTCGACATGGCGTACCCTTTCTCGGCCTTGCCGACACCATTTATCGTCCGGCTGCCCGACGGCCAGGAGAGATATGCGTGCTGCGCGATCGATGCACTCGGAGTGGCCCCCATGCTCGGCCAGCGCGTGGACATTCGCTCGCGCTGCCACCATTGCGGCGAGCCCTTGGAGCTGTCGGCCGGGCCGGCGGGCGCGGAGCAGGAGGCCGATGGCGTCATGGTCTGGGTAGGAAAGCAGGGCGGAGGTGAGCGACGCATCTCAACCTCGCTCTGAACGACGCTCAACTTCTTCCGGTCGGAAGAGCATCTGAGAACGTGGCGAGCGGCGAATCCCGAGGTTGCGGGCGCGGGGACGCCGGTGTCAGAAGCGTTCAAGCTCGGCGAGCGGATCTTCGGAGGACTCGTGAGAGGAGATCGGCAATGAGTGACCGGCACGTCACAGTCTACTGGTCCACCACCTGACAGTCCTGCCACGCGACGAAAGAGTTTCTTTCGTCTCACGGGATCGATTTCATGGCCAAGAATGTCGCGGAGGACACCGCGGCCCGTGAAGAGTTGATCGCGAAGACAGGGCGCGTGGCCGTTCCGGTCGTCATCATTGATGACGAGGTGGTTGTGGGCTTCGACCGAGGCCGGCTACAGCGACTCCTCGGGATTCGATGATGGCGGCCCTGTGCTGCCCGGATTGCGGCGCGTTGATCGACCTACCTACTGGCGTCCAGCCGGGAGACTTGGTCGATTGTCCGAACTGTGCTGGCCACGCCCTGCGCGTTCGAGAGGACGCCGGTCGGTGGTCGGTGACCCTGGCGTATCGGGCGAGTTGTCCGGACTGCAATCAAGTCGTGACCCTACCCGAAGACGCAAAGCCCGGAGATACGATCCTCTGCTGCGGTCAAACCTACCGACTCACCTTCGAGTTCGGGGCGTTCGCCGCCGAGAAGACGTAAGAGGACGTATGTGGCGTGATCGGTGGTTCGCCGTCGGGGGCCGCGCGACGCCTAT
>JAHFDK010000156.1:0-1285 GCA_023249095.1 Candidatus Rokuibacteriota bacterium
CGGTACGGAGATCTCCAGCACCGGTTCGAGGCGCTGGGCGGGTACCGTCTCGAGACCGAGGCGAAGACGATCCTGGGTGGCCTCGGGTTCCGAGAAGCGGATTGTCCGCGCCCGCTCACGGAGTTCTCGGGGGGGTGGCGGATGCGCGCCGCGCTCGCGCGTCTCCTGCTCCAGCGCCCGTCGCTTCTCCTCCTCGACGAGCCGACGAACCACCTGGACATCGAGTCTCTCGAGTGGCTCGAGGCGTTTCTCGCCGACTACGAGGGCACGGTCGTCCTCGTGTCGCACGACCGGTATTTCCTGAACCGCATGGTCACCTCGATCGCGGAGCTCGGGCCGTCGGGCCTCACCGTCTATCCCGGCGACTACGACGAATACCTGGTCCAGCGGGAGGCGCGTCGCGAGCTGCTCGAGGCGCAGGCGCGGAATCAGGCCAAGCGCGTCGCCGAGATCGAGCGGTTCATCGAGCGGTTCCGTTACCAGGCGACCAAGGCCCGGCAGGTCCAGAGCCGGATCAAGATGCTCGAGCGCATGGATCGCGTCGAGGTCGAGCGCGAGGCGCGGGTGATCCGCTTCGCTTTTCCGCAGCCGCCGCGGACCGGCCGACGCGTGGCGACGCTCAAGGGCGTCCACAAGGCGTACGGCGACAACGTCGTGTACGCGGGCCTCGACTTCGAGGTCGAGCGGGGCGCACGCATCGCCCTCGTCGGCCCGAACGGCGCCGGCAAGTCGACGCTGCTGAGGATGCTGGCGGGGGTGCTGCCCTTCGACCGGGGCGAGCGCACGCTCGGCACCCACGTGGCCGTGCACTACTACGCGCAGCACCAGCTCGAGGCGTTGACGCTGTCGCTGACGATCCTCGAAGAGCTGGGGCGCGCAGCCCCTGAGCTCGGGCAGACACGGCTCCGGACGATCCTGGGCACGTTCCTCCTCTCGGGTGACGCCGTGGACAAGAAGATCGCGGTGCTGTCGGGCGGCGAGAAGGCGCGCGTCGCACTGGCGAAGATGCTCATGCGCCCCGCCGCGTTCCTCTGCATGGACGAGCCGACCAACCACCTCGACCTCGCCTCGCGCGAGGTGCTCGAGCGGGCACTCGCCGCGTTTCCGGGCACGATCGTGTTCATCTCGCACGATCGCTACTTCATCAATCGCATCGCGACCGGAATCGTGGACATCGCGTGCGGGAGCCTCGTCGCCTACCCGGGCAGTTACGACGATTATCTCGACGCGAAAGCGCGCGCCGCGACCGCGGCCGCACCGGGAAGGACGCCGCGGGGGGCGGGTG
>JAHFDK010000156.1:1385-13532 GCA_023249095.1 Candidatus Rokuibacteriota bacterium
GGTGCGGCCGGAACGCGCGCGAGCGTCGAAGGCGAGGCCGGCGACGAGGGAGATGCGCGATCTGCGCAAGAGGCTGGAGGAGGTCGAGCGGCAGATTCACGCGCTCGAGGCGCAGCTTGCCGAGATCGGCACGCGGCTGGGCGATCCGGCCCTCTATGCGGACGGCGAGCGCGTTCGCGCCGCGGCGAACGAGCGCAAGCGTGCCGAGGAGCAGGTGACGTGGCTCATGCGCGAGTGGGAAGCGCTGTCCACCGCGCTCGCAGCCCATGAGTGAGTCCTACGTGCCGGTCGAGCCCGAGGCGCTGCGGCGCGAGCGGGCGAAGGCGCGCGAGATGCGTCAGAGCCCGTGGTGGAAGCGGCGCATCGCCGACGGCGTGTGCTACTACTGTCGCCGCTCGATCGGGCACCGCGCGCTGACGATGGACCACCTGGTTCCGCTCGGACGCGGCGGCCGCTCGACGCGCGGCAACGTCGTCCCCGCCTGCAAGGCGTGCAACTCGAATAAAAAGTCGCTGGTCCCGGTGGAGTGGCAGGCTTATCTCGATCGGCTCCACGGCTCCCCCGTCGACTAAGCCGTATCTATTTCGCGTGTCTGAATGATTGGACGTTGACGCGTTCCGCCACCGGCGGGTTCAATGGCGTCGCTCGCGAGCGCTCGCGTGAATGCCGTGCACCTGAACGAAGGGAGGAACTCCATGAGTCACTTTTCCATCGCGATCCTCGTCCTGCTCGTCGCGTTCTCCTGGCTCGCTCCGTGGCCGGCCGTCGCGGCGCCGCCGTCGCGCCCCGGAGAGACGCAGGCGTCGGCGCCGACCGGCGCTCCCGTCAACATCAACACCGCGGACGTCAAGGAGCTGATGAAACTGGAGGGCGTCGGCCGCCGCGTGGCCGAGAAGATCGTCGAGTACCGAGACACCCACGGCCCGTTCAAGAAGCCGGACGAGCTTCGCAAGGTCGAAGGCGTCGGCAGCGGGCTCTGGGAGCGCAATCGCGCGCGCATCGTGATCAAGTAGTGTCGGCTAGCACTTTGTGCTTTGGGGCGCGCCGGACCCGGGTGTAGGATTGGGCAAATCGACCGGAGCGTCACAGCGTTCCAGCAGCGTCCCCCGTCGACAATTCCGCCGGCGGCTGACGTGGTCGAGCCCCGGGCCGGGAGTCGGCATCCGGTTCTGGGTAGGTGGGAACTGGGCCCGCGTGGCGGCCTTGCCGAGAATAGGAGGTGATCCAGCCGATGTGTAATCCTACGGTGATCTGTGAGGTGGTTGCCTCCTAGGCAGGCTCCACGCTAGCTCCGGGTGGAACGCCTGGGAGTCCAGGCGCCACCGGCCCCGACGGTCCCGCTTTCACCAGCGGGGCGGCGCGACGCGCGAGTGAATGAGTCACAACGCGCCGCAGCCACCGTCGGGGCTTTTAATTTATCCGAGGGGGGCGACCCCCCTCGGACTCCCCCGGCTAGGCCTTTCGGACGTTGGCGGCCTGGAGCCCCTTCGGGCCGCGAGTCACCTCGAACTCCACCCGATCGCCTTCGCTGAGGCTCTTGAAGCCCGAGGCCTGGATGGCGCTGAAGTGGACGAACACGTCCTCGCCACCTTCCTGCGTGATGAACCCGAAGCCCTTCGCATCGTTGAACCACTTCACTGTGCCGTTTGCCATGATGTTCCTCTTCTTTTTCTGTTGTGGAGCTTCACGCTCCGGTGATCCCGGCCCCCATGGCCGGGGATGCTAATTCCGCGGGACGGGATGTCCCAGGTGCCGCTCGATTGCGCGCAGCTGCTCGTGCTCCTCGGGCGCCGCGAAGCTCGTGGCGCGGCCGCTCGCCTCTGCGCGCGCGGTGCGGCCGATCCGGTGGATGTAGTCCTCGGCCGTGTGGGGCATGTCGAAGTTCACCACGTGGGCGATCTCGGGCACGTCGATCCCGCGCGCCGCGATGTCGGTGGCGATCAGCACGCGATAGCGACCGCTCCGGAAGCCGTCGAGCGCCTCGCGGCGCTGCGACATGGAGCGATCGGCGTGCAGGCGCGTCACCCGGTGGCCGGCCGCGCCCACGGCGCGCGCCACGCGATCGGCGCGATGCTTGGTGCGGGTGAAGACGAGCGTCTGACCACGCTCCTCGCCGAGGAGCCGCAGCAGGAGCGGCGTCTTCTCCTGGGTCGCTGCCTTGTAGAGCATCTGCGTGACTTTCGCGACGGGCTTGGCGATCACGCCGGCGTCGACGCGCACGGGACGGACGAGATGCCGGCGGACCAGCGTCTCGACCTCTGTCGGCATCGTCGCCGAAAAGCAGAGGGTCTGCCGGTCGAGCGGCGTCACGCGGAGGATGCGCTCGACCTGGGGTGCGAAGCCCATGTCGAGCATGCGGTCCGCCTCGTCGAGGACGACGATGCGGAGCGTGCCGAGGCCAAGCGACCGGCGCTCGAGGTGATCGAAGAGCCGGCCGGGGGTCGCAATAATGACGTCGGGTCTCCTCTGGAGCCCGGCGAGCTGCGGCCCCATCGATTCGCCCCCGATGAGGACGACCGTCTTGACGCCCTGGGCGCGGCCGAGCATGTCGAACGTCTCCGCCGTCTGCAGAGCGAGCTCGCGCGTCGGCGCGAGCACGAGCGCGCGCGGTCCCGCGCCGCCGAGCTTCGCGAGCCGCGAGTCCGCCCCGACCAGGAGTTCAATAGTCGGGATCGCGAAGGCGGCGGTCTTGCCGGTGCCCGTCTGGGCGCAGCCGATCAGGTCGCGTCCCTCGAGGATCGGCCCGATCACCTGGACCTGGATCGGCGTGGGAGTGGAATAGCCCGCGCGCGCGATGGCGTCGCGCATCGCGAGCGTGAGCCGAGGATCTTTGAATGTGCAGAGCATGAAATGGAATGCCTTTCGTGTGTGGTCTCTGTGCTGGGCACCCGGGCCCGTTGCCGGGCCCGGGCGGGAGCGAACAGGGTAGGCTGTTAGACCTTCCTGACGTTGGCTGCCTGAAGACCCTTCGGACCGCGAGTTACTTCGAACTCGACCCGGTCACCTTCAGCAAGGCTCTTGAAGCCCTGGGCCTGGATGGCGCTGTAGTGGACGAACACGTCCTCGCCGCCCTCCTGTGTGATGAACCCGTAACCCTTCGCATCGTTGAACCACTTCACCTGTCCGTTAGCCATGCCTCGAACCTCTCTTTAGGGGGTCTTCAAGCCCCGTGCTCCCGCCATCGTGGCGGGGGTTGCCTTCCGGAATTGGAAGGCAAACAAAAACGCCGCGCGAACTGGGCTCGCGCGGCGTGTGTCTCAATCTTCACAATTGTTACCTAACTCCGTGTGTGCCAGAACCGAAGCGAAGGATGACACGCACGGCTCGGCAAGTCAATCGAATTATTGCACGGCGCGGGTGACCGGGCGCGAGCCGTTCTTCGTACCGAGCCAGCCGGGAATCGCCACCGAGAAGCGCCCGGCGGTGCCGCCGGCCACGACCACGTGGATCTCCTCCGTCGACGGAAACTTGGAGATCATGGTCTCGGGCCCGGGCCGCGACTCGGTCGTCCCGAACCTCAAATTTGTGCCTTCTCCGTGGTCCTCGTCGGGCAGCAGCGTCCGGTACGGGCGTCGCACGGTCTCAAAGAGATGGCGCTTCAGGTCCTCCTTCGACCATCCGTCGTCGGCGAAGGTGCGGGCGTGCTCGGGGCCCACCACCAGCATCGTGTGAGAGTAGAGCGGAAAGTGCTTGCTGTTCCAAAGGCCAGCCATCGACCAGCCCAGCGATCCGCCGAGCGCGCGCGCCGTCCGGCTCGAGTGATCCGAGATTCCGTGCGGTGCCTCGCCGGCGAATAGCGTGACGGTCGACGCAACGACCGGGAAGCCACGGCCCGCGTGGTAGGGCGGCCACGGACTCGCGTCTTCGTTCTCGGCGATGCAGTAGGTGTAGCGCCCAGGATGGCCGAGCGTGGACATCGAGATCTCGCCCGGCCGTGCGCCGCCGACGTTGATCATCAAGAGGCGGAGCGCGCGGCCGATGGTCGCGTTCGCGCGATAGCCAGGACCGAAGACGCCGAAGGCACTGTTGAGGCCGATGCGCGAGCGGATGGGGCCATTGACGACGATGAGCGGCGCGGCGAAGTGCGTGGAGGTCGCGACCCCGTGGAGGTTGAACGCGGGATCGCACGCACACTCGGCGGCGGCGATGACGACCGGCAGGTAGTCGGGCCGGCACCCGGCCAGGACGGCGTTGATCGCGGCTTTCTCGACGGTCAGCCGGCCGTAGTTCGGCGGCATCTTGCCGAGCAGCTCGTCGCGCGCCCGCCCGGTGCCGGCGAGCATGTGTTCAACGCGCTCGCGCGTGGGTGGGACGACGGGCAGCCCGTCGGTCACACCATTGTCAAACCAGATCTCGAACTCGTCGGCCATCATCGTGCGGCTCGGCGATGCTATACCCGGACGGACGTCGCTTTCCGACAATTCCCTCGCGTTCCGAGAATTCGCGCGGAATGAAGGAACTCGGTCGCCAATGACCAGGCGGACGGTTCCGGAAAACGGCGTATGTCATGACGCTGGCTGTCACCAAAGGTGCCATCCTGGGCACGCTCACCAGCGGGTCAACCGAGGAAAGCGCGGCCCGGTGACCCTCCGAAGGAACCCCAAGTCCGATGCGGGGCGCTCCGTCTCCTGGCCTCGGCTTCCTGTCGGAACCCTCTGAAAAAATTCGTGTTTTCCGTACCGAAGGTGGACACGCCGAGCCCTGCGGTGGGTTCTGTGGCCTAAAGCCTTGGAAAAATAGAGTTTTCGTTTCAGGGTGGCACGGACTGTGCTACTGTAAAACCCCCGAGCGCGGGGGTTGAATCGACGACTGATGGAGCGGTGATGTTCTACAACTTGCTGGCCGGGATGTTCTCAAACGATCTCGCCGTCGACCTCGGGACGGCGAACACTCTGGTCTATGTCCGCGGCGAAGGCATCGTGCTCAACGAGCCTTCGATCGTCGCGATCCACCAGGCCGATCACTCCGTGCTCGCGGTCGGTCGCGAGGCCAAGGCCATGCTCGGGCGCACCCCCGGGAACATCGTTGCCATCCGCCCCCTCAGGGATGGGGTCATCGCCGACTTCGACGTGACCGAGAAGATGCTGCACTACTTCATCTCGAAGGTGCACCGCCGCCGCACGCTCGTGCGGCCGCGCATCGTCATCGGCGTGCCGTCGGGGATCACCCAGGTCGAGAAGCGAGCGGTGCGCGACTCGGCGATGCAGGCGGGCGCGCGCGAGGTGTACCTGATCGAGGAGCCGATGGCCGCGGCGATCGGCGCGGGCCTGCCCATCCAGGAGCCGGGCGGCAACATGATCGTCGACATCGGTGGCGGGACGACCGAGGTGGCGGTGATCTCGCTCTCGGGAATCGTCTATTCGAAGTCAGTGCGTATTGCGGGCGACGAGATGGACGAGGCGATCGTCCAGTACATCCGCAAGCACTACAACTTGCTCGTCGGCGAGCGGCGCGCCGAGGAGATCAAGGTCACGCTGGGGTCCGCGTACCCGATGGGGGGCGACCGCCGCACCATGGAAGTCAAGGGCCGCGATCTGATCGACGGCATCCCCAAGACCATCGTGATCACTGATGAGGAGATCCGGGAGGCGCTGCGCGAGGTTGTGATGACGATCGTCGAGACGGTGCGCACGTGTCTCGAGCGGACGCCTCCCGAGCTTGCGGCGGACATTGTGGACAAAGGCATCGTGATCACCGGGGGTGGCGCGCTGCTCCGGGGCCTGGACCACCTGTTGCGTCAGGAGACCAATCTCCCCGTGACGCCGGGCGACGATCCGCTGTGCTGCGTCGCGCTGGGGACGGGAAAAGTGCTGGACGAGCTCGATCTCCTGAAGAAGGTGGCCATCCCCGCCTAGCGGGTTCCAGCGCTCTTCTCTGGGGGTTCGGACGGTGAAGATTCAGAAGCTTGCGTTGCTTGTCTCCCTCGTGGGGATTTGCCTCTTGCTCCTCACGCTCCAGACGCGCGGGTACGGCTCGGCCGCTGGCGACCTCTTCGCGATCGTGTCCACGCCGATCCAGACCGGGCTCGCGAAGGCGAGCCATGCGACCTTCGGCCTTTGGGCCACCTACCTCGACTGGAAGAACGTGCGCGCCGAGAATCGGCGGCTGCAAGAGGAGGTCCAGCAATTGCGGGTCCAGGCGCTGCGCGTGAGCGACACCGACGTCGAGAATCGACGGCTGCGCCGCCTGCTGACCCTCCAGGAGCGGCTCCCGCTCACGACCCTGCCCGGGGAGATCATCGCCCGCGAGTGGGGTGGCTGGATCCGGTCGCTCACGGTCAATCGCGGCCGGGGCGACAACATTCCCCGCCTGAGCGCGGTGATCTCGCCCGACGGTCTCGTCGGACGCATCGTCGACGTCCGGCCCGGCGCGTCGATCGTGCAAGTGCTGACCGATCCCGCGTCCACCGTCGGCGCCCATGTACTGAGAACGCGCACCTCCGGCATCGTCGAAGGTGACCCGCGCGGCACGCTCCGGTTCAAGTTCATGGCCCGCGACGGCGCATCCATCCAGAGCGGCGACGTGCTCGTGACGGCCGGGCAGGGCGGGCTTTTCCCGCGCGGCATCCCGATCGGTACGGTCCGGGCGATCGACAATCGCGGTTCCGCGCTCTTCCACTACGCCGAGCTGACGCCGGCCGTCGACTTTGCGCGGATCGACGAGGTGCTGCTGGTAACCGGCGACACGCAACGCGACCTCACCGCCTACTTCCCGAAGGGCGGCTGATGCGCGGCCTGCTCGCGTTGACGGTCGCCGGAGGCTCGGTCGCGCATGCGACGCTCACGCCGCTGGTCAGCGTCCGGGGGGTGACGCCCGATCTGCCGCTGATCATGGTCAGTCTGCTCGCGCTCCGGCGCGGCTCCGAATTCGGATGCCTGGCCGGTTTCGTCACCGGCCTCCTCCAGGACGCGGCCGGCGGCGGCCTGATCGGCGTCCAGGGTCTGACGAAGGCGGTGATCGGGTTCGGGATCGGTGTCGCCGGAAGCCGGTTGCGGGTGAGTCAGCCGCTGGTGCAGGTGCCCGGCCTCGTCGTGCTCACGATCGCGGAAGGACTCGCGCGGTTCGCGCTTCTCCAAATTTTCCGCTTCCCGGCGCCGTTCGGCGAGTTGATGATGTACGTCGTGATCCCGCAGGCGCTCTTCAACGGGTTCGTCGGCGCCGCCGTCGTGCTGAGTCTCGCCGGGGTGCAGACCCTTCGCGCGCGCTTCGAAGGTGAGCCGTCGTGAGCTTCTCTCGCCGATCCCTGCCCGGCCGGCGCGATCCCGGGCAGAAGCGCGTCATGGTGATCGCGACGCTGGTGACCGTCGCGTTCCTCGTCCTGATCGGCCAGCTCTGGTATCTCCAGGTGCTCGAGGGCGGCCGGTTCCTCGACGCGTCGGACAAGAACAGGATCCGTGTCCGCCCCATCGCCGCGCCGCGCGGTATCCTGTTCGACCGTCACGGCACGCCTCTCGTCGACAACCGCCCGGCGTTCACCCTCTCGCTGATCCCCCGCGAGCTGCCCCGCGACGTCGAGACGCGTGACGCCGTCCTCGGCCGCGTCGCCTCGTTGCTCCACATCCCCTTCCAGGAGTTGGTCGACGCAGTGACGCGGGTCCAGCCTGACTCGCTCCTGCCGGTGCGTGTGCGTCGTGGCCTGACTCTCGCGGACGTCGCGAAGGTGGAGGAGTGGAAGCTCGAGCTTCCGGGCGTGATCGCCGAAGTCGAGCCCCAGCGCGTGTACCCGACGAGCCGGTTCGCCGCGCACCTCCTAGGGTACGTTCGCGAGGCCAACGACGAGCAGCTCAAGCAGGGGCGTTACCGGCGCGGCGACATGGTGGGGCAGAGCGGCCTCGAGCGGCTGCTCGACGAGCATCTGCGCGGCCAGGACGGCGGAGAGCGCATCGAGGTCGACGCGATGGGGCGTCCGGTCCGCCGGGTGCAGCAGACCGAGCCGCACGCCGGGGCGCAGGTAATTACCACGGTGGACCGCGGGATCCAGGAGGCCGCGGAGCGCGCGATGGAGGGGCACGCCGGCGCGGTCGTCGTCATGGATCCGCGCAGCGGCGACGTGCTCGCCATGGTGTCCACGCCCGCCTTCGAGATCGATCGCTTCACCGGGACCATCGAGCGCGACGCGTGGCTGCGGGTCGTTCAGGATCCGAACTTCCCGCTGTTGAACCGCACCATCCAGAGCCAGTACGCGCCCGGCTCCGTGTTCAAGATCCTCGTCGCGGCGGCGGGCCTGCAGGAGGGGACTCTCACGCCGCTCGACCGGACGCACTGCACCGGCGAGTTCCACCTGGGCGCATCCACTTTCAAGGACTGGAAGGAAGGCGGGCACGGCACGGTCGATCTTCACCAGGCGATCGTACAGTCCTGCAACGTCTTCTTCTACGAGGCGGGACTCCGAATCGGCGGCGCGGCGATCGTGCGCTACGCGAGCGCGTTCGGGTTTGGCCAGCCGACAGCCATCGACCTGCCGGGGGAGAAGAACGGCCTCCTGCCGCGGCCGCAGCTCGGGCGCGGACGTCAGGGGCGGGCGTACCCGGCCGGAGAGACGGTCAACATGTCCATCGGACAGGGCACCGTGCTGGTCACCCCGATGCAGGTCGCGCGCTTCATGGCCGCGATCGCCAACGGCGGTGTCCTGTGGCGGCCGCGCCTCGTCCAGCGGGTCGAGCGCCCCGACCACGGCGTCGTGTGGAGCGACGAGGGGCGGGTCAACGGTCACGTCGAGTTGTCGCCGGTCGTGTGGGCGTTCCTCCGGCAGAGCCTCTGGTCGGTGGTGAACGATGGAGGGACGGGCGCGGCGGCCCGCATCCCCGGCCTCGACATCGCCGGGAAGACCGGCACCGCGCAGATGATCGCCAAGTCGAAGGCCGAGAAGGGCCAGGACCACGCGTGGTTCGCCGCCTTTGCGCCGGCGAAGGCGCCGGAGGTCGTCGTGGTGGTGATCGCGGAGCGGGGCGGTAAAGGTGGCCAGGTCGCGGCCCCGATCGCGCGGAAGATCCTGAACGCGATCTTCTTCGAGAAGATTGCCGCGGTGGAGATCGCCGGCTAGTGCTTCGGATCGACCGGCGCCTGCTGCAGAACGTGGACTGGGCGCTGCTGGCGATCGCATTCGGACTGGTCGTGATGAGCACGGTGACGCTCGCGAGCCTGCACGTGGGCCGCGCGGGCGGCAGCGTCGTCGTCCGCCAGGTCCTCTGGTTCGCGGTTGGCCTCACCGTCATGGTGTTGCTGGCGAGCCTCGACTACCGGAGGCTCGTCCGCGCCGCGCCGGCCCTGTACCTCCTGGGCCTGGCCGGGCTGGCCGCCGTCTTTGTACTGGGCCGGACGGTGTCGGGCGCGCGGCGGTGGATCGTGCTCGGCCCGATGTCGATCCAGCCCTCCGAGCTCTTCAAGATCTGCTTCGTGCTCATCGTGGTGTGGGCGATCACGTCCCGCTGGGCGCAGCCCGTGGGCAAGCTCGCCATCGCCTTGATACTGCCGATCGTGGCGGTGCCGGCCGTGCTGATCATCAAGCAGCCGGACCTCGGCACCGCCCTCCTGCTTGTCCCCGTGCTCACGATTCTGCTCGTCGGAGCGGGGCTGCGCCTCAAGGTCCTGGGCGGCCTGGCGCTCGCGGCGCTGTCCGCAATGCCGCTGGCCTGGCTGGCGCTGAAGGACTACCAACGCGAACGAATTCTCGTTTTCCTGGATCCGTTCCGCGATCCGCTCGGGAGCGCGTACAACGTGATCCAGGCGAAGATCGCCATCGGATCGGGTCAGCTTCTGGGCAAGGGCGTGGCCGGCGCGACGCAGAGCCGGCTGGCGTTCCTCCCGGAGCGTCATACGGATTTCATCTTCGCCGTATTCGCCGAGATGTGGGGGTTCGTCGGCTGTCTCATCCTGCTGCTGTGTTATGTCTTGCTCCTTCTGCGGGGCTTTGACATCGCGGCAACCGCGCGCGAGCCGGTGGGTCGGCTCGTGGCGCTGGGCGCCACGGCGCTGTTCGCGGCGCAGGTGCTGATCAATGTGGGGATGGTGACCGGGCTCCTGCCCGTCGTTGGGATCCCGCTGCCGCTGATGAGCTACGGCGGCTCCTCGATGGTCGCCTCCTGCATGACGCTCGGCCTTCTCCTCTCGGTACGAATGCGGCAGTTCCAATGAGACGCGGACGCCGCGGTCCCTTGACGCGAGTCGCCGTGTCGGCGAGGTGCTGCCGTGCGCAAACGGATCGTCGTCAACGCGGAGCTCATCGAAACTCGTGTCGGAGTCCAGGAGGGTAATCTCCTCACCGAGCTCTATGTCGAGCGGCACCGCCACCGCTCGATCGTGGGGAGCGTCTACAAGGGCGTCGTGACGAACGTCCTGCCGGGCATGCAGGCCGCGTTCGTCGACATCGGGCTGCAGAAGGACGCCTTCCTCTACGCCGGCGACTACACGACCAACCTCGGCGACTTTGCGCGCGTGATGCTCAGCGATGAGGAAGGCGAGGCCGACGTGGACGTGGAGCTCGAGCCACGCCGCGACGCCTCCCCGATCGAGGAACTGCTCCACAAGGGCGAGAACGTCCTCGTGCAGGCCTCCAAGGAATCGCTCGGGACCAAGGGGGCGCGGATCACATCCTTCATCTCGCTGCCCGGGCGCTACCTCGTCTACATGCCGCAGGCCCGCCACATCGGCGTCTCGCGCCGCATCCATGACGAACGGGAGCGCGACCGGCTCCGCGCGGCGTTGCGCGCCCTCAGCCTGCCGGCGGGCGGCTTCATCGTGCGAACGAACGCCGAGGGCAAGAGCGAGGGTGAGTTCGCCGCCGACGTGGAGTTCCTGACGCGCCTCTGGGCGCAGATCCAGAGCCGCTTCGAGCAGGCGGCGGCGCCGGCGGTCTTGCACGAGGAGGGCGACCTGACCTTCCGCGTCGTGCGCGACCTATTCTCGCCGGAGATCGACGAGTTCGTCGTCGACTCGCGCGAGGTGTACGACAAATGCGCCGGCTACGTTGAGGCGCTCGTGCCGGCGCTGAGGGATCGCGTGCGGCTCTGGGAGGAGCCCGCGCCGATTTTCGAGGCGCTCGGGGTCGAGAAGGACATCGAGCGGGCGCTCCGGCGCCGCGTCTGGCTCAAGTCCGGCGGGTACATCGTCATCGACCACACCGAAGCGCTCGTCTCGATCGACGTGAACACGGGCAAGTACGTCGGCAAGCGGGACTTCGAGCAGACCGTGCTCAAGATCAACCTCGAGGCGGTCGGCGAGGTCGTCCGCCAGATCCGCCTGCGTGACCTGGGCGGCATCATCATCATCGACTTCATCGACATGGAGTCGGCGGAGCACCGTGAGCAGGTCTACCGCGCGGTCAAGCGCGCGCTGGCCGAGGACAAGGCGCGGACGAACGTGCTCGAGATCTCCGAGCTGGGCCTCGTCGAGATGACGCGCAAGCGCGTGCGCCAGGATCTCCGCGCGCTGCTCTCGGCGGCGTGCCCGACGTGCAAGGGGAGCGGCGTCACGAAGGCCGACGCGACGCTCGCCGCCGAGATCTTCCGCGTCGTGCGGGCCAAGGTCAGGACGGCGGAGGATGTGAACGGTCGCGAGGTCGTCGTGCGCGTGCATCCCGAGCTGGCGCGGTACTTCGAGGGTGACGGCCAGGAAGGGCTCGAGCGGCTGGCGCGCGCGCTCGACCGGAAGATCACCATTCAGCCGAACCACGCGGACCGTGAAGGCTACGAGGTCAGGCTGCGCGGCGGCGCGGCGCAGTGACGCGCTGATGGGGCGCGCGCGGCCGTCGCGAATCAGCCAGGCCAGGCTGCTCGACGACTTGAAGCTCGCCGCGAAGAGAGGCGATCGGACGGCGCTGTCGCTCGCGCTCGACCAGATGCGAACACTCGCGCACTCGCCCCGCTACTGGGAAAAGTATCTGGTGCTCCTGTCCAATCCGCTCGCGCGCCTCGTCGACCTGCTGGTCATCAAGCAGGGCGAGCGCATCGCCTATCAGAAGGGATGGAAGCTGCCGCGACCTCAGCCGGCGAGGGCCAAAGGGGCGAAGCGCAAGGGAACGAAGACGCCCGCGCGCGGCCGGACGGCGCCGGTGCTGGAGCAGCCCTCCCTGTTCGACCTCCGGTAAGCCGGAGCGTTCCTCTCCGAGGTCTCGTCGACCCCGCCCGACACCCAGACCCACGGCCCCCA
>JAHFDK010000434.1 GCA_023249095.1 Candidatus Rokuibacteriota bacterium
TTCTATGGACCCGGCGATTTCGCGCGGCTCATGGCGGGTTTCGCGATGGCCACGGTGAAGGACCTCGTGCTGCCGCACCGCTGGTGGGCCGGGACGATCTCACGACTGGCGCGGCGCCACGGCGTGCCGTGTCGGGGGGTGGCTAACGTCAACGCCCCCGACTTCGTCGAGGCGTTGCGCGCGCTCAAGCCTGATCTCCTGGTCTCGGTCGCCGCCTCACAAATCTTTCGTGAGGCGCTCCTCGCGGTGGCGAGACTCGACCCCATCAACATCCATACGGGCTCGCTGCCGGAGTACCGGGGCATGATGCCCGTCTTCTGGCAGATGCATGACAGGCAGCGGGTAATCACGATCACGATTCACACGATGACGACGGCAATCGATCTCGGGGAGATTCTCTCGCGGACTGAGATGCCCCTGACACCCGGCCTCAGTCTCGACACCGCCATCCGAATGATGAAGCGTGCGGGAGCGCGGGCGCTGCATGGACTGCTCGCGCAGTATCAGGCCGGCGCTGTGACGCGAGTGCCAATGGGGCTATCGCGCGGACGCTACCGGTCCTTTCCCACGCGTGCGGACGCCGTAGCCTTCCGGCGAGCCGGGGGACGATTGCTGTGATCCCCTGCATGCTGACCTTCGACGTCGAGGACTGGTTCCAGACCGAGAATCTCCGCCCAGCATTCCCGGTGGAGTCCTGGGACCGTATGCCGCGGCGGGTGGCCGCCTCGACACGGGTGGTGCTTGACCTGCTCGCGTCGAACGGCATCCGCTCGACGTTCTTCATCCTGGGCTGGGTGGCCGAGCGGGAGCCGGATCTCATCCGCGCCATCGCCGCCGCCGGCCACGAGATCGCTTCCCACGGCTACAGCCACGTTATGCCCATGCAGCAGACGACCGCAGAGTTCCAAGCCGACGTGCGGCGCTCGCGCGCGGTGCTGGAGACGATAATGGGTAGCGCCGTTACGGGGTACCGGGCGCCGTCATTCAGTATCGACGAGACACGCTTGGCGATCTTACGCGACGCTGGTTTTATCTACGACTCCAGCCGGCATCCGTTTGGCGCTCACGAGCGCTACGGCCGGCTCCGGGAATGCACGGTCCCGGTCTTCCCCGGTGTCTACCGTCTCCGTGGTTTGGTCGAAGTGGAGCTGCCTGTAGAACGGGTAGGGCCGATACTACTTCCGGCGTCGGGAGGTGGTTACTTCCGGCTCTACCCGGAGCGCCTGTTCCGACAGCTCGTGCGGCGGGTCATCGCACGTCAGCGACAATACACAATGTACCTGCACTCGTGGGAGTTCGATGCCGGTCAGCCACGGATCTCCGTGGGGCTCACCCGGACGTTTCGACATTACAACAACCTTTCTCGGACGTTGCCGCGGATGATGAAGCTCATAGAGATGCTGCGAGCCACCGGCGGCCGGTTCCTGACCGTGGGCGAGTTCGTTGCCGAGGTCGCGGCGTCCTCATGATTCTAAAGCCGTTGGGCGTCCTCGTGCTCGTCGGACTCGTGGCTCTGCTAGCGCGCCGTTGCCGGCCCACGCGTTTCGGTCTCCTGTTCGGGCTGTTCCTGCTCTATGTACCGCTAGCCATCACCCGATTGCCGCTCTCCGGCGCACCCTTCCTCAACGGTCTGACCATCGCTTTCGGTGTCCTCGGCGCGACGCTGTTGTCGGCGGCGGACCGGCCGCCCCTGGGGCGGCGGGCCGCGGCTTTTTTCACCGCCGCCGTCGTCTATCTCGTGATCTCGATCCTCGCGTTCGTGCACGGCGTCGGCGCTGGGGCTGATCTGGGCGCGAGCGTGATTCTTCTCAAACGCTGGATGGACTCTGCGTTATTCGGACTTCTCGCGCTGTGGCTGCGCCGTGAGGAGGACGTGCGGTTCGCGCTCGGATCCATGATGCTCGGATACGCGATGGTGGCGTTGCACTCCGTACGCGAGGGGTGGGACTACGGGCCGCTGAAGCGGATTCCCGGACTCCTCGGACAACCGAATGAGACCGGAGCCTTCTTGGCGACGTACGCTCCAGTTATCATCGCCGTTGCGCTACTCGGCGTAAGCTGGCGCGTCCGGCCTCTCTTGCTCGCACCGATACCAATGGCCGCGGCCGGACTGATGTACACGGAGTCTCGGGGGGCAATGCTCGCCTTCGCCGTGGGCATCCTGGTCGCCCTCCTCGCCTCGCGGCGTACGGTCTTCGCCGGGATTGGCGTTGTGCTTGTGGTCGGGACGTACATGGCGCCAGACATTCTGCCCCACCGCGTCGTAGCCCGCTTCGAGTCGACAATTCAGGAGGACCATAGCGAGGCAGCCTCGACCGAGGAGACGCTCGAGCCGAGCGCAGCGGATCGGGTCGTCAATTGGGAAGCCTCGTTGAAGGCTTTGACGAGCAATCCCCTCGGCAGCGGGTTTACTCGGTTTAAAGCGGTTATTGCTAAGTATGGTGGCATCGGCGGGCTCGATGCGCACAACTTCTTTCTTCTGGTCGCCGTCGAGCTGGGGTTCCTCGGACTAGCTGGCCTTGCTGCCGTGCTGGGCCGCGTCACGGCCGATGCCGTGCGGTTACTGCACAGCCCCGATCTGCAGGCTCAGGCGTTCGGGGTAGGCGTCCTGGCTATGCTGTTCGCTGCTGTCGTCGTCAATCTCTTCGGCTCGCGGCTAATGCAGGATGGGCCCTCTACGTACTTCTGGGTCATCGCTGGCGTAAACGCGAGCGCGGCTGACGGCCTTTCGAAACCGATTGAGGTCTCGCCGAACGAGATTGGGCAGACGGCGCGGGCGGCGTGGTGGGCTCGGTGAATATCATACCCAGCGATCGGGCCGCAGCCATTGAGGTTGATACGGTGGCGGCGCCTGGTAGCGGGGAACTATCGGGCATCGCCCGCTGGACCGACGCTGGCCTTGTCGTTCATGTCGAGGGACCGAGCGCGACCGGGGTTGTCGATCACGCAACCGAACGCCGAGTGCTCGTCGTCGGCGAGGTGCATGCACACGAGCCAGGGGTGGCCGCAGCGCTGATCGGGCGCCTCGCGGCTGGGGCGGTCGGCATCGACGACATCGTGGCCGGAGGGTGGGCGGCGGTCGTTGTGGATCCCCGCGCCGCGACCGTCGATCTCCTCACCGATCCGTTCGGTGTCCGGCCTCTTTACTATGCCGGCGACGGCGTACAAGTAGCGTTCGCGACGCGGCTCGAACGGTTGCGGCAAACGGCACGTGTCGCGACGGAACTCGACTGGACTGCCGTGTACCACTATCTGAACTTCGCGTACGTGCCAGGCCCCGGCACTATCTTCCGTGGGGTCTCAGTGCTGTCGCCGGGGTCCGTCGCGCGGTGCAGGAATGGCAGTGTCGAGGCCAGCCGCTACTGGGACATTACGTACCCGGCGGACGCCCAGGCCCCGGAGCGGGAATTGGCCGCGGCGTTGCGGCGTGAGATCGAACGCGCCGTCCGCGCAAGCTGGCCCGTGGCCGCGTCGCCGGCAACCGTCGGGTGCTTCCTCAGTGGCGGCACCGACAGCGGCACTATCGCGAGTTTAGCCGCACCGCTTGACGCCGGCCTGAGCGCCTACTCAATCGCCTTCAGTGAGCGAGGGTACAGCGAGCTCGCATTCGCGCGGCTGGTGGCGGAGCACAATGGGCTGCAACACAGGATCCACCACCTGGCGCCCGCCGACCTCCTTGAGAGCATCCCCCTGCTCACAGAAGTGTGCGAGCAGCCGTTTGGCAATCCTTCGGTGGTCGCGACCTGGCGGTGTGCGCGGTTGGCTCGAGAAGCGGGGGTGGAGCTTCTTTTGGCCGGTGACGGTGGCGATGAATTGTTCGGGGGCAACGAGCGCTACGCCAAGGACCAGCTCTACCGCCTCTACCATCGGCTGCCGGCCTGGAGCCGGGCTGCGATACTCGGTGTCGCGAACCGCCTGCCTGACAACAGCCTCCGCCTGAATCGGTTCCGCAACTTCGCGTACCGTGGAAATCTGCCGAACCCCGAGCGCCTCTATTCGGACGACGCGTTGGTGTCGAAACGATGGGAAGAATTG
>JAHFDK010000435.1 GCA_023249095.1 Candidatus Rokuibacteriota bacterium
GTGCCGGCCGATCAGCGGCAGGATCACGCTCTGATGCGCCTTGAGGTCCCGCACGGTGGCGGGCTCATCCGCGTGCATGAGCCGGCTGTAGCCAGCGATATCGGCGGCAAGAATGGCGGCGAGCCGACGCTGTGTCGAAGGCGCTTCATCCATGATGTGTCTCTGCGCCCTCACAGGGCGAGCAAACGGTAGTGTTGCACATCGCCCTGCGGATCGCGAGGACACTGCCCTACGCTGAGAGCTGAGATAGCGTAGCTGGCGCACCGCGGGGCGCGAAACCGGGCATACCCGCGGTTACAGACCAGGCTTCCAGCCCGATTACTGTGGCGGCATGACGGACAGGTGAGCTCAAGACCGGCACCACATGAGTTGCAGACGCGGGTTCCGAGCGGGTTCTCTTGCTGGCACTGCGGGCACTGCATATCGGCCCTCCGGCGAACGGGGCCGGGAGTTTGCCCCAACGCGACAGTAGCCGCGGATCTGGAAGTCGTCAACGCGCCCTTCAGGCAATGCCCCGCGGCGGAACGATTCGGATTTTGAACGCCATCGCCGCGACCACCCAGGCTTCACCAAGGAATTACCCAGGAAGTTGCTCCCAACGAGAGCCAAAGAGGCCCAAAGCCACTCGACTGAGAAGCCCTGTTTTTCGAGGCTTTGTTTGTGACGTGTTGGCTCCAACCTCGATTTGAAAAGGGCTCATAACCCAAAGGTCGTCGGTTCAAATCCGACCCCCGCAACCAGCAACGGCTAGGGGTTAGCGGACGCAAGTGCCGCTAACCCCTTTGCTTTACCCAGACTTCACCCAGGGATTGGTTTGCCGGCGTGGTGGCTCTGCCGACCGCGGCCGTGACGTCGGACAAGAACCGCGTGACTGATGTGTATTCCTTTCCGACACCAGACAGGTAAAATACCCATCCACGTCTGCTCGCGGTTACTTGGCGCGAAGCTGCCCCAAGGCACTGAGCCAGTTTTCGAGGTGGTAGGTCCTGGCAATCTTGCCGTCTCTGACGGTCTGAATATCGATTGCCATGATCCTGAAGCTCTTGCCGGTATGGGGCACACCGAAGAGATCCTCAGCAGGTGTTCCAGTCACTTCGCGCACCGACGATGTGACGGCCCTGAAGGTGGTCGAGGATCACCTGGTCCTCGACAGGCAGGAAGGCTTGATGGGGACACTCGCCGCACTTCACCCGCGGCTTCTCGCAGACACCGCGGACCCACTCGTTCGCGCAGGCGGGCGCATATCCCTTGCGGCCCGTCCTGGCGTTGCTCCAGAACCTCGGATAGATATCGTCGCGGCCACGGAAAAGGGAGCGGAAGAGGGCCACTTTCTCGGCGGAGGTCACGGGCGCGGGCGTCGCTGGAGTCAGCGGGTGTGGGCTCGAAGACGACAATCGCTGCGCCGAACGTCCTGCCCTCAGAGACTCGAGGACGGCTCGGGTCTCCTTGATCTGTCGCTCGAAGCGTTCGATTTTCGCTTCCTCGCGAGCGATCGCGTCGCGAATTGTCGTCTCGGACGTCGGTATGGTCGCCTCGAGAGAACCGCCTCGGTCGTCCACGGAGGGATTCTAACGGAAGGCCACGGTCACAGAACAAGGGGATGGAGATGGGAGGGGCGGGCCGGTCGCTTTGGCCGATTGAATGTATTGACATGCCCACACAACGGCGTATACACGTTGTAGGTACAGGAGGAGCCATGCCAAGCCCGAGGGTGAAAGAACGCCAGCCCCGCGACGTGACGATCAACCTGCGCGCCAACCAACGTCAGCGAGCGCTGATCGATCGAGCGGCGCAGACACTCGGCAAGAACCGATCCGACTTCATGCTCGAGGCGGCTTGCCGCGAGGCAGACGCGGTGCTGCTCGACCGACGATTCTTCCCGTTGGATGAGAAGGCGTACCGGCGGTTTGCCGCGGCGCTCGACAAGCCGCCTGCGGACAATCCGAAGTTGCGCCGCCTGCTGGCCTCCAAAGCGCCCTGGGAGCGATGACCGGCGGCGGAGAGGAGTTCACCGCGCCGGAACACCTCACACCCGCTCACGACGTCGCGGCGTTCGACTCGGGAACCCCCGCCCTCGATGAGTGGCTGAAGCAGCGCGCTCTCGCCAACGAGGCCGCTGGTGGATCCCGCACCTACGTCGCCTGCGCCGGTGGCCGAGTCGTCGGTTACTACGCGCTCGCGACCGGCGGCGTGGCCCGGGAAATGGCGACCGGCCAAGTACGGCGCAACATGCCGGACCCGGTACCGGTCATGGTGCTCGCCCGCCTTGCGGTCGACCGGGCGTATCAAGACCGAGGGCTCGGCGCCGGCCTCCTGCGCGATGCAATTCTCAGAACCCTACAGGCCGCCGAGCTCGGCGGAATCCGCGCCATTCTGGTGCATGCGATCTCTGCCGAGGCAAAGTGGTTCTACGAGCGGCACGGTTTTGTCGAGTCCCCGGTCGGTCCCATGACGCTGATGATCACGGTGGCGGATGCGAAGAGAGCCCTCGGGAGCGGCTAGAGAGTGGAGCGCGTCTCCAGGCCGCCAGGTCGCCTGCCCAGGAGCCCGCCGGTGCGTTTGGAGTGCGGACTCAGGCGCGGAGCGGCCGTTGTCCCACGACCTCCATGTAGTAGCGGAAGAAGCCCGGACAGAGTTGCTGGAGCGCTCGGCGCTGGCGAACAAGGGGATCGCTGAGCCCATGGGACTCGAGAGGTAGGAGCGAGAGCAAATGGCGGAAGGCTTGGGTGGCGATGCCCGCAGCGGGCACCTCGTCGGCCTGGAACAGGTGGACTAGGCCCCGGTGGCGCAAGAGCAGCCAGGCGGGGAACCAGCCGGCGGCGGCCGCCCCGTCGGCGACCCATTCATCCAGGAAGACCGCGTCCTCGAACGCGTTCCATCCATCGCGCAGGATCGTGCTCGGGAAGGTCGGCGCGTGCCGCTCGAAGAGCACGGGATCCATCCAGCAGAGCGGAAGCCACAGGCGGATCGCGGCCTCGGGCTCGCCTAGATGGTGCCGCGCAAGGCCCGCCCGGTGACGCAAGAGCGGCCTGGCCTCCCAGTGGGACTCGGCTTCGACGGCTGCGCGCACGGCGGTCCAGTCCCCGTACTGTTGACCGAGCCAACTGCGGTGAGCGCGCGGATGGGCCTCGTCGAACGGCAGGCTCGCCGCCCCTACTGCCAGCGTCTCCCACAACGGCTGGAGAAAGATCGTGCAGGCTTGCCCGAGAAGGCGGTGCGCCGTCGGAGCGAGGGACTGGCGCAGTGCCTCGATGTCCGAGGCCATGGTCGCGTGGGTGATCGGTGACGCCGGCGGCGAGTGCAGGGCAGCGACCAGCAGGGCGAGCGCCGGTAGGTCGGGGTGGAACGGATGCTCGTCTCGGAGGCGCTCGAGGCAGGTTTCAGCACGACCGCGGTCGTGCACGACGAGGCTGGTGACGACCTCGTGGACCAAGAACGCGTCCCGGCCGTCGAGAAAAAGGTCAAGTTGTCGCCGCTCGGTGGCTTGCTCCGAGGTCGCAGTGAGGCGAGGCGGGAACCCGGCCGTCACGACTCGCCCGCGGAAGATCCGGCGTGGAATGTGCCGGCGATCCGCGCCGCGCGATCGAGGAGTGGAAAGTCCGCCATCGGGGAAGTCCACCCGAACCTCGCGGCGACGTCAAGCCCTCGCAAGGCATGGGACGCCCTTCCCTCAACATGACGAGCGAGTCGGCTTTTCGAGCGGATGGGCGTCGCGTAACCTATGCGGGTGGCGTCACTGGTGAGACTCGTCCCTGTCGAAGCGGCGTCGTTGTTCACCTCACCGCGTAATGAAATCGCACACTTGAATTCTGCAAGTTCGATCGCGTCCCGTTGGGGCCACCACCGACGTTGCACAGCACGCCACTGTACGGGATCGTCCCGTCGTAGAGCGCTAGCCACCTGACGTCGTGAAGCCGCGATTCAAGATGAGCCTGGTGCGAGCGCCGCAGCTATCCGCAGGGTCACTGGATCGCGATCGTGCAATCCGAAGTGGTTCCGGACATGCACCGCGGCGACCAGCTCTAG
>JAHFDK010000436.1 GCA_023249095.1 Candidatus Rokuibacteriota bacterium
ACTTGATGCTTGAGGTCGTTGAGTGTTTGGTCGAGGCCCCGAATCTCGGACTCGATGACCACGAGTCGTGCCCGATTGAGATCGATCAGATCCTCTAGTGGCTTGCGATCGTTCTGGATCTTCGCCTCGTCTTCGGCGTGGAACTGATCCTGCGCCCTTCCGGTCTTCTCTTGCTGGCTGACCGAGAGGCTGTGAATTTCCTTCTCGAGCTCGGAGCAGGAGGACAGCTTCCTCAGGATCGCCTCCATGCGGGCCTTCATCGTCTTGGCGCCTTCCAGATAGATGTCGACGTGACGCTGCTCATGCGCGGCGACGCGCGCGGCGAAGCGCTGCCAGTTCGTCCTGATGTCCTGCGGAAGGTCGTTCAAGTGGTCGTGCTGCGGGAGAGTTACTAGGCCGCGCTTCTCGATCTCGTGATGGGCTTGTCCGAGCGTCATCTTCGCCTCGTATTCGTACAAGGGCGTCTGGCGCCCATCGTGAATCCAGAGCACACCGACCGCGAGCCGCTCCAACTCCATCGCAACGCCAATGCAGTAGAGCCATATGTCCTTGTCGCGGGGCGTGTTCAGGCCGAATCGAACCACGAGCCACGAGTGGATCGTCTCTTGAAGCTTTTCCCAACTCGGCGGGCGGCTCGGCGGATCGTCCAGCGTCTCAGTCATTGGTATCCCAGTCGGCTACGGACGGCCTCGTCAAAGGACGAACTTCACCATGTCTCCTGGCGTGTCCTTGCCCCGAAGTACGCCCGACTCCTGGGCCTCGGCGTAGCAAGCGATCAGCGCGCTCTTCATCTCGCCCATATCGGACTTCCAAACCGGTCGCAGATGCTTTACCCACAGTTTCAGTTCCGCCGCGCTCGTCATCGCCCCTGGCGCATCCTTGACGAAGATTCGTGCGGTATCCACGAGTGTCCGAGCGAGTCGTTCGTTAATCGCAGCCTCTGGGCGAGACCACCGACAGTCACCGTAGGCGTCCGTGTACATCGCCAGTTGCTTCAGTGCATCCAGCACGTACGGGTGGTCGCTGCTGTCGTCCACCAATTGCCGCAGGTCCTCCAGATGGCGGGCACCTTTCGCAGCGAGCTCCGGGAGTATCCACTTGAAATTCTTTCTGGTGTGGCTTCGGTATGCGCGCCACTCCTCTCGGCATTCGGCCTCATCGCGCGCGAGCACAAGCGCCCTGAACACGCTCGCTTTACCGGATTCCTCGATAGACAGAATGCTCAGCGCAGCGGCGCGCGGCCAACGCCTGTGCTCAAGCAGAAGTTGCGCGTCCTTGAGCAGCGCAAGGGCATTGTCGTGCGCGGCGGCGATGCCCTCGGAGGCTTGTTCGGGCGTCAACGGCCCAACGAACTGCTTGATGACCCGTTTCTGCGCCATCCTTCGCTCCCCGTCGCCCTTGCTTGGTACTTCCCGATTCTAGAGCCGCAGCAACCCTTCGCATACAAGCGTGGCGCTCGCGTCGTCGCTGCTGAGCCCGGGTGACGCGCCCCCGTCCCCACATCGATCGCATCGCCTCCGCCTGGCTCATCAAGCGCTTCTGCGATCCGGAGGCGAAGTTTGCCTTCGCCGACGCAGCCGACGCCGCCCGCAAGGGGATCCAGTTCGATGTCCTGGGCGCCGACTTCGGCCATCACGGTGAGGACTGCACGTTCGAAACCCTCGTCAAGCGGTTCGGCGTCAAGGATCGCCGCGTCCGGGTGATTGCCGAGATCGTGCACGAGGCGGACCTGCACGACGGCAAGTTCACCCGCAACGAGGCCACGGGCGTGGACCTCGCGATCAACGGCCTCGTCGAGGCCACGCCGGACGACCACGAGCTCCTCGAGCGCGGGATGGTGATCTTCGAAGGTCTCTACACGGTGTTGAAGCAGAAGACGTAGCCCCTCCATCACGTCGTAACGCGGGACCGCAGGCCTGATGCTCTTCAAGCAGAAGAGCTACGACCTCGTCCTCACGGACTACGTGATGCCCGGATGCTCGGGCCTCGAGCTGGTCGAGAACGTGCGCAACCGTGACGCGGCTGTGGGCGTGATCATGCTAACGGCATCGGGCGCCGAGCTCGATCGTCACACCCACCGTCTCGGGTTCACCCTGCTCCGGAAGCCGCTCCAGATCGACCGGCTGGAGATGGCCGTGAGACAGGCGTTGACCGACCGGAAGAGCGAAGCCTAGAGCGACGTCGGCGCCTCGCCGCCTAAGCTTTGTGCCAGTTGGCGAGATTCCAGAATGTCGAATCCCAACCGGAGAGCGCCATGCCGCGCAGCTTGCTGGCGGCGGCGCCTACGCCCTTGCGCCAGACGACCGGGATGACCACGACGTTCTGGATCAGCAGGTCATTCATCCGGATGAACATCGCCGCTCGTTTGACCGGATCCATCTCGTGCTCGGCCCCTTTGTAGAGCCGGTCGTACTCCTCGTTGCGCCAGCGCGTGATGTTCCGTCCCGCCCACTTGTTGTCCTTCCCGGCGAGCTCCCAGGTGACGAACTGGCGCATCCCGAGCTGGGGATCGATCGCCGTCTGCGTGTTGTACATCTGGAGATCGGCGTAGAAGTGCGAGTAGGTATCGGGGTTCGCGGGATCCGATGAGAAGAAGACCGACGCGACCACCGATTTGAGCTCCATGTCGATCCCCGCCTTGGCACAGGCCTGCTTGACGATGGCCTGCGTCTTCTGCCGAGGGGCGTTGATCGCGGTCTGATAGACGAACCGCAGTCGCTTGCCGTCCTTCGCCCGAATCCCGTCGGCACCGCGCTTCCAGCCGGCGGCATCCAGGACCTGATTGGCCTGGTCGACGTTGAACTCCCATCGCATGTTGGCGGATCGGAAGCGGCTGGGCGCGTTCAGGAAGTTGGCGGTCGTCTGGGCCTGACGGCCGTAGATCTGCTCCTGCACGGAGGCGCGGTCGACCAGGAGGTTGATGGCCTGGCGAACGGCCGCATCGCTCAGGAGCGGATGGGTCGTCTTGATGCTGGAGCGCTCGCCGTCGACCTCCTTCCACGGATCGGTGAAGTTGCACTGGATGTGCTCGATGCCGCTCGTCGACCAGCTCTCGGTGCGACCCTTGCCGGACTGCTCGAGCCGCAGGAGGATGTCGTCCTCGACCTGGATGTTCCAGGCGTAGTCGAACTCTCCCGTCTGGAGCACGGCGCGCGCCGCGGAGGTGGCGTCGCCGCCTCCCTTCATCTCCAGCGTGTCGAAGAAAGGCCGATTGGGCGTGTGGTAGTTCGGATTCAAGTCGGCCCGGACGATATCGCCCGGCTTGAAATCGACGAACCGGTAGGGCCCGGTGCCGACCGGCTTGAGGTTCGCCGGCGCTTCCCGGGACTTCGCCCCCCGGTAGGCGGAGAAGAGATGCTTGGGGATGACCGCCCGGCCACCGCAGAAAGCGTCGAACCAGAACGGCATCGGGTTCTTGAAGACGACCTTGACGGCGTGGTCGTGCAGACGCTCCACCCGGTCGATGTCCCGGTACGACTGGATCCACACGCCGGCCGTGGCGGGATCGGCCGCGTACTCCCAGTTGAAGACGACGTCGTCGGCCGTGAAGGGCTTGCCGTCGTGCCAGACCACGTCCTTCTTGAGCCGCCAGACCACCCAGGTGCCATCCCGGCCGAGGTCGCCGTTGTCGACGGTCGGAATCCCGGCAGCCAGGATCGGGACGAGATTGCCGTCGGGGTCGTACGCGGCGAGCGGCTCGTAGAAGATGCGCGAGGCGTCCTGGTCCTTCTGGCCGGTGCTGAAGTGCGGGTTCAGCAGCGTCGGCGCCTGCCACCAGAGGACGCGCAGCGGACCGCCGCCACCCCGCCGGGTGGGTGTGAACGCCGGCCGCGTCTGCGCGCGGGCGACACGGGCGGCCCCTAGCATGCCGGCCGCCATCGGCGCGGTGAGCCCGAGCGCGGTCACCCCGCGGATGAACGTGCGGCGCGAGAGACGTCCCGTCTTGACCTGGCCGATTGCGTCGCGAAGCGTCTGTTGGTCCATGGTCAGCTCTCCCGGTGTCCGAAGACTGGGCC
>JAHFDK010000437.1 GCA_023249095.1 Candidatus Rokuibacteriota bacterium
AGACACGCGATCCTCCGCATGGACGTGCTCATAGACCGTGCCCTCCTTCTGGTTGGTCAGTTGGTGGTTCGGAATTTAGCGTACTCTAGGTGGCCCGCCTCCGTTCGGCAAGCCATCCGCCCAATCGACCACGGAAGTGAGAACGGCCAGGGATTCCCTGAGAGATGGGGAACCCTGCTTGGTCGCATCGTCCACGACGCCGGGGAGCGTGAGGTACTGCTCCGGCACGAGCGCCAGCCTCCCGGGAGGGCAGCCGTAGCTATCTCGATGCGTTCGCGATCCGGGTTTTGTCGGTTTTGTCGGGTACCCCAGCACTATCCTGGGGACGGCCTGGGGACCGTCGCTCGCCCCACCTCGTTTAGGTTCCCGGTGGCGGCTGGCCTCCGACTGGCCCCCTGAAGTTCCGAGTCTTCCAGCCGTCAGCTCGTGTCAGGAGGCGGAGCCATGCAGACGGGTCGCGTCCGCGCAACTATGCTTCTCATCACCGGGCTGGTTTCAAGCGGTTGCGCAGCCCCCGCTGGGACATCCCTGCCGGGTAAGACAACGGCCAATGAGTTGCTGGAGCGCGATACGCTCTTCACGATAACGGGCATGGATAGAGTCGAAGATAAGGACTGTGGTGGGCGAAGGGTTGTTGATCGAGCAGTGATCAGCGCAGATGCTCGGACCGCGGTCGAACATTGGGACGTTGACCGTTGTGGAACGCTGGTTCGGTATCGCATCACCTACGGGCCCGGCCCAGCTGGAGGAACGCTCATCGGCTACACGCCCGGACAAGTGGTCGGTAGGGTCGAGCCCGCCAAGCCGGACAGCGTGATCACGCTCCCCAAGGGGTTCCCGACCGTGTGGTATCGGCCCAGCGAAAAGGCCGGGTCGCTAAGCGCCTATTCGGCGTCGGGGCCTCTCGCGATAACCAATACTCGAATCATTTTCGGCGATAAGGACCAGACCGTCGAAATCGACACTCGCGAGATCAAGTCGCTGGGGTGGGGAAAGATGGTTGGCGACGGATTCAACGACTGGGTCATGGTCCGGTACGGTGAACCGCAGAAAGTCGTGGGATTCAAGGATGGTCGTGCGCTGGGGTGGGGCACGGACACGAGGCTGCTCTATTGGACGTTGAAGCACGCGATCGAGGCGAGCGGAGCAAGCCCCGGGCGTTGACCGGAAAGCGCTAGACTCCCAGCAGCCATCCTCAACCGAGGTGCCCATGCTGCTGATCGGGCTCGTTCTTACGCTCAACGTCGTCTTTGCGCCGCTCGCCGTCGAGGCGCAGAACGCAGGAGGGATGCCGGCGGTGGACCCGTGAGCGCCGCGCGTCGGGTTCCGATCGTCGCCACGCTCGTCGTCTTCACGGTTCTCGTCCTTTCGGCGAGCGTGCCCATGTCGGGGCCACCGTCAACGCAGTATTTAGGCCCCTTAATCACCGCACGAAACAATCAGATCCAGCTCCTCCACTTCTCGATTGTCGCCCCACCCGACCAGGGCTGGCGGCTGGTCTGGCGCCCAATGACCCAGATCGCGGACTCTTATGGGCTCAAGAAGGGCGATCCCGAGGGGAAGGCCGCCGAGGTCGCCGACGTCGCGATGGAGCTCGGCCCTCCCGCCCCGGCATTGTTCCTGATGCGGTTCTTGCCGGTCCAGGTGTTCGGCGACATGAGGTCACGACCGGCGCGTCAGGTCGCGGACGCGTTCCGCAGCCGTCCGAGGCAGCCCGACCGCGCAGACCATCGAACCATCGGCCTTCAGAGCGGTGAGGAGACGATCGGAGGAAGGACGTTCTACACGATGAAGTACCGCATCGCTGCGGGGAACTACGCTCAGACATCGGAGATCTATCTCTGGTTCCCGAGCCCAGCCGGCAACGAGTACTTCCTGCTTGCGCACTACTCGGAGTCCACGCCGCCGAATGCCGCGCCACCGCGATCATACAGGCCGGAATTCCTGGATGTGCTGAAGACGCTTCGCGTGAAGTCGTGAGCGGTGTCGAGGCGGCCCTCGGCTGGGCCGGGGGACTTATGGCCTACGGCGTGGCCTACGGCGTGGACTTCCCCGACATCCTTCGACGCAGTGCAGTCTTCGTGGACAAATCCTCAAAGGCCCAAGCCTGCTGGCCTGCCTATCGAGCTGCCCACAAAGTTCGAATTGGTCATCAACCCTAAGACGGCGAGGGCCGTCAGGCTCACGATCCCGCAATCCGTCCTCGGCCGCGCCGACGAGATCTTCCAGAAGTCGAGCCCTTCCGCGAGATCAGCTTGAGACACTGGGCGACCCCCGGCGTCTGCATGTGCTCGATCCCAGCGTAGCGATTTCGCGGACACCAGGTAGATGGTCACCGCAACTGCGCCGGCAGACGGTCCACCGCGGAGGAGGCCCACGTGAGTGCCCTGCCGTGGACGATGGGCTCGCCTGTGAGGCGCGCGATCTCGGCCCGCGTGAGGTCGCGCAGCCTGACCATCTCCTGCCAGCCACCGGCTTCGGGCGTGGCCGGGGGACCGATCGCGACCGTGATGGGCCCCCGCCTCGGCACCCAGATCCCGTCGGGCAGGACGTCCCGCGTGCCCCGGAGCCCGATGGGGATCACGGGACGGCCCGCCTCGACCGCGGCCTTGAAAGCGCCGAGCCGGAACGGGAGCAGCCCCGGCGTCCGGACGAAGGTCCCCTCGGGGAAAAGGAAGAGCGAGCCGCCACCGCGGAGGACCGTTGTGGCGCGCTCGGCATCAGCCGCGCTCCGCACGGGATCGGCGCGCTCCACGGTCAGGAAGCCGACCTTGCGGAGCACCCGTCCGATGAAGGGGGCGAAAGCAAGCTCGCGCTTGGCCACAAAGGTGAACTCCGTGGGTAGCGCCGCCAGCAGGAAGACGGGGTCGAGGTAGCTCGCATGGTTGGAGGCCAGGACCGCCGGCACGACCGCGCGAAGACGCTCGAGCCCTTCGACGCGCACGGGGCAACCGGAGAACCCGACAATCGCGCGACACCAGAACCTCACGAGGCGGCGTGCAGCGCGCCCCCGCGGCGTCACGAGCAGGAGCGCCCACAGCGGAGGAACCGTCACCGCCACCAGGGCGCCAACATACGCGGCGTACACGAGCGCGCTGGCGCGGCTGAAGAGCCGCCCGACCCGCGCCACCGTTTCCTTGAGAAGGAGCCTCGCCCACAAGGCCGTAGCGGACGCGCGTCCGCGAAAGACCTCGCCCCGCAGGTATGCCTCACGGGTCGCGCTTCGGCGGACCTTGCCGCTCGACGTCTTCAGCACGGCGCCGGGTCGGGCGATCACCACGGCGTCCGGCGGGAGACCGATCGCGGTCACCATGCGACCGACGACCGCCGACCTCAGCCTCTCGACTTTCTCCGGCAGCTTCTCGCGACTCTCCGCGATGACGATGAGCCTTTCCGTCCCCGCTTCCGGATCCGCCATGCCGAAGGCGGCGACGCAGCCCTTGCGGATACCGGGGATGTCTCCGACGACCTCCTCCACTTCGTGCGGGTAGAGGTTGCGGCCAGCCTTGATGATGATGTCCTTCTGTCGGCCCGTGATGAACAGTTCGCCGCTGGCCCAGTAGCCGAGGTCGCCGGAGTCCATCCAGCCGCTGCGAAGCACGGCCCGGGTCGCCGCGGGGTTCCGGAAGTAGCCGCTCGTGACCGAGGGGCCGCGGAACTCGATTCCCCCCTCGACCCGCTCATCGACCGGGTGACCCGCCGCATCCACGATGCGGACTTCGTGCCCTGGGAGGGACCGACCGCACGAGACGAACCGCAGCGGGTTGTCGTCGTTGGGCGCCGCCGACCGCGCCTCACGCAGGCGCTCGAAGGCCGCGCGGGCGACGCGGTCGACCCAGGGGCCGCGGCCGAGCGGCGACACGGTGAGGGCCACCGAGGACTCGGCCAGGCCGTAGACCGGACACATCGCCTCCGGCCTGAACCCGTAGGGCGCGAAGCGGCGGGTGAAGCGCTCGATGGTCTCGGGGCTCACGGGCTCGGAGCCGCTGAAGGCGAGCCGCCAAGAGCCG
>JAHFDK010000438.1 GCA_023249095.1 Candidatus Rokuibacteriota bacterium
CGCCCGTTAGGACGGCAGATCCTCGAGTCGGACACCGCGCCCGCTCCGGAGACTCTCGCGCGCCTCTGCTACGCGCCGCAAGAACTCGGGATGGTGCTCAAGTCGATAGTCGAGCCAGTCATCCTCGCTTTCGAAGCCGATTAGCACGCCAGCCGGCTTCCCGTGCCGTGTGATGAGGATTTCCTCGGACTCGGCCAGGCGAAGGAATCGCGACAGATCGTCCTTGACCTCAGCCAGGGCCGCTTGGCGCACTGGGCGTACCGTGCTCGGCGAGCCACCGCGCTGCTTCTGCTTTCGTGACGATCGAGAGGACCTCGACAGCTTCACGCGTGACGTCATAGAACACCCTCACTTCCCCAACCCGGAGTCGATACTGCGGCTGACTCAAGCCGCGAAGGCGCTTGATCCGGCTCTTGCTTACCCGGGTTGGCTCGGCCCGCAAGTGCCGTTCGAGGGCGTCCCGCACTTCGGCTCGACGGTAAGCCGGAAGAGACCTGAAAGCCTTGACCGCCTCACGGGCCAGGACGACCTCATACCGCATTCTAGCCAGAATATAGCCAGATTGGAGACTCCGTCAAATCAGGTCGCTGCGGTCTAACGCCGCGGTGAGCGGCGCGCGAAGCGCGTCCGCTCTACTGCGAAGCTATCCGTCTCTTCTGCGCTTCCAAGCGGTCGGATTCCTGGCGCCGTGGAAAACTGCATAGACCACGATCTCGACAGGCCCGACCTCAAAGAACACCGCGTAGGGAAAGCGCCGAAGGAGTGCTCGTCGCATCGCGGCGTTGACCAGCTGATACGCCTCAGGATGGCGACGGATCGACGCGATGCACCTATTGAGGGCGCCAAGAAAATCGGCCGCGAACTTGGGCGCCTGCGCCTCGTACCAGCTGTAGGCCTCGTCAAGATCCAGCTCAGCCTCAGGGGTGAGGCGAAGCCGCTTCACTTCCGACGTCTGAGCCTGGCACGTACCTCCGCCCAGGATTTCGCGGCCGAAGGGTTGCGAGCGTGGGCACGGCGGCGCCTCGCGAGTTCTTTGCGCTGTGCATCAGTGACGGGAATCATCTCAGGCGTGTCCGCGAGGCTCTCCCAGATTTCCTCGAGCAACTGCAGGCGGTCCGTGACGCTGAGCGACAGGATCTCCTTGCGTACGGTGCTCATGACCGCATTCTCCGCTTCTCGTTCTGAAGCCGCAAGCCTCACCTCAGTACGGATAACGTGCCGGTAAGCTGCGGACGCCGAAGGCGGCCGTCAGCTTCATCAGCGGGTTAGAGCGCACGTAGCCACGCTGAGGCTTTCCCTAGCTCCGGTCCTGGGAGCCGCGTGTCATTCGCTCAACGCACTCCCGAAAGGAGCCAAGTCGCGCGCCCCCCCCCAGCCAACCCGAGGCCCAACTCCTCCTCCAAGGCCATGATCACCTCGACGGTGTCGAGCGAGTCCCAGCCCTTGCTCGCGAGGATCGAAGCCAAGTCATCGTCTGGATGAAGTCCTGAGAGCTTTATCCCAAGATCTTCCTCGAGCAACCTCCAGAGCGCACGAGCAGCACTGCGCGAAGGTCCGCTGGCAAAGTGGCGACCGACAAAGTCTTCGAGGTCGCATGGCGGCCGGCCTCGAAGCACATTTGGACCTCGCCGCGCTCTCACTTCCCAAAGTCTCCCGTCATGGTCGTGCGCTCTAACTACAATTCGGCCCCGAGATACGCAGACCTGTTCTTTGCAGCGAATCCTGCGGCGTTCCGGCGCATATTTCTGACGGGCACTCCCTTGTCTCTCAACGCCGAACCGTTATCCCGAGATCTTAGCGCGCACAGGTCAGCTCGTGACCGTCGCGTTCGGCGACGGGGCCGTGCTGCGTATCCCGTCGCCCTAAATGTTAGGGCCGACGACTGCAGGAGCGCGGCCCACTGCCGCCTCATGCTTCGGGCATGCCGTCGGCCGGGCTGCGCACGCCCGACGGGCCACGGTTCAGGACGTGGGTGTAAATCTGCGTGGTGGTCACGTCCCGGTGCCCGAGCAACTCCTGGACAGGTGTGCCGCGCTTGGCGATGCCGGCCTTTCTGACCGCCGACTTCACCACTCGCTGCAGCACGGACTCGTGCAGGTGGTGCCGCCGGCGCTGGCGCGTCTCCCGATGGAAGTAGATGCGCGTCGCGGGAAAGACCCACTGCCACGCCCACTCCTGGCCCGCGTTCGGATACTTCCGTACGAGCGCCGTCGGCAGCTCGACCCAGCCGGCGCCGTGCTTCAGGTCATCTGGATGCTGCTCGCGGACGCTCTCGAGATGCCGGGCCAGCGCCCGTTTCACCGCCACCGGCAGCATCGTCACCCGGTCCTTGTCGCCCTTGCCGCCACGGACGACGATCTGGTTGGTCGCGAAGTCGACGTCCTGGACGCGCAGCCGGCAGCACTCGAGCACCCGTAACCCGGCGCCGTAGAGCAGGTAGGCCATCAGCCGCGGTACGCCCTCGAGGCGTTGGATCACCGCGCGGACCTCTTCGCGCGTCAGGACGACTGGGAGGCGTTCCGGGCGCTTGGCCCGGACGAGACCGTCCAGCCAGGGGACGTCGAGCTCCAGCACCTCACGATAGAGGAACAGCAGAGCGCTCAGCGCCTGGTTCTGGGTCGAAGCGGCCACCTTGCCGTCAACCGCCAGAAAGCTCAGGAAGCGCGTGATCTCCGGCGCGCCCATTTCCATCGGGTGACGCTTGCCGTGGAACAGGATGTAACGCCGGATCCACGCGACGTACGCTTCTTCGGTCCGCCGGCTGTAATGGGGGCTGCGCAGCGCAGTGCGTACACGGTCGAGCAAGCGTGGTTTCGCCGGCTCGGCCGGACTGCTCTCGTGGACGGCAAGCCTCGAACGACGACGACCTTCGGAGGGACGCGCGTACGCGGAGGCGGAATGTCTGTCGACGTCCGATCATGTCCTGGGCGACCGGCCTCCCCGCGGGCAGTCTAATCGAGCAACTTTGGCTCTACAACGTCGCCCTATGGATACATGGCGCGCGAGTGCGGGGACGGCAACATGGAGCCCGTTCCCCGCACCCGGGAGTGCGGTGGGCCTTCGAGGGCGAAGCCCTCTTGCCTTACGACAGGCAGCGGTCAGCGCGGCGAACTCGGCGAGCGTGAGCGTCTCGGCGCGCCGAAGAGGATCATGATGCCGTCGCCCATCACCTGATTCACCGTGCCCTCGTAGCAGTGGACGGCCTCCATCATGCGTTCGAGGACGGGATCCAGGAGCTTACGGGTTCCTCCGGGTCACGGTCGGCGCGCAGGCCGGGGGCCAGACGCCCTCCGCATTCCAGGCAGAAGGCTGAGCCTGGCGGGTTCTCGTGCTGGCACCGGGAACACTTCATCACGGGCTCCCAACCGTTGGCCGGTGAAGGTCGGAACGGTAGGCCGAGAGTAGCGGTGGGGCCCCGAATGGTCAAGGAAGGCGCCGGACCGGCTGTGCTACGCTACGGCGCCGTGACGAAGGCAACCGAATCTGCGGGCGCGGAGCGGCTGGCGGTCGCGGATGTGGAGCTCGAGCTCGTGCGCCGAGGCGCCGGTCGACCGGTCCTGCTCCTGCACGGCGCGCAGACGGTCGATCCGCGAGCGCGCTTTCTGGAGTTGCTCGGCCGCCACGCCGAGATCATCGCGCCCTCGCACCCCGGCTTCGGCCGGTCGGCGCGCCCGGCCGGGTTCGAGACGGTGTACGATCTGGTGCATTTCTATCTCGACGTCCTCGAGGCCCTGCCGCACGAGAAGGTGACCCTCATCGGATTGTCCTTCGGCGGCTGGCTCGCGGCCGAAGTCGCCGTCAAGTGCGGTCATCGTCTGGACAAGCTCGTCCTCGTGGACGCGTTCGGCATCAAGATCAGCGATCGTGAGACCCCGGACATTCTCGACGTCTTCAACACCTCGCCGCAGGAAGTGCAGCGGCGCAGCTGGCACGATTCCGGAAAATGGGCGCCCGACTTCAACGCGCTCTCGGACGACGAGCTGGTCGTTCGCGCCCGGAACTGGGAAG
>JAHFDK010000439.1 GCA_023249095.1 Candidatus Rokuibacteriota bacterium
GAAGACGCCAAGGCTGAGGCAGCGAAAGTCGCCATGCGCCCACAGATGGAGTAGAGGGATCGAGCTCAGGCGCACTCCGCGTATCCTAACCCACCCGCCGGCGGTGGGTCAGGTCGGGATGACGGCCGGGGTCGCTCGACCACGCGGCACGCGTTCGCTACCCCAGTGCGGCTGGGCTCCATCCAGGCACATCTCGTCCGAGAACTACTTGGAGGGAACGGGTCTCGTCGACCCCGACCGTCACCCCGACCTGACCCACCGCCGGCGGGTGGGTTGTCTTGACGTGCTAACAAGCTGCTTGGTAGGCGCGCGACGCGGAGGATGACATGATCAGGGCGAGATCACGCCTTGGTACGAGGAGCACGTGAAGATGTTCGGCCCCCTCGGCTTCGTCCCCGGCCTGACGCCGGAGCAGAACACCGCGGCCATGGGGCGCGGCGGCTGGGCCGCGGCCGGCGTGCCGACCGTCGAGCACGACGCCAAGGTCGGGGCGTGGTTCGCGGGTCCGCCCGAGGAGTTCGTCGCCTACCTGAAATCGGTCGAGCTGAGATTCCCGGGACTCGAGTACGTACACGTGAGCAACAGCATGGGCACGCCCCAAAGCGTGATGCTCGAGCAGCTCGCCTGGTTCGCGAAGGAGGTCAAGCCCGCCTTCACTCGCTGAAGGCCGCGAAGCACTTGCTCGAGTTGAAGATGTACGTCTGGACGAACTTCGCCGCGTCCGGCCGCCGGTCGAGCTCCGCCATCGCGCCCGCCAGGCACATCCAGTTCAGCATCTCCTGCTGTCCGCTCTCCTCGAGAGCCGGCAGCGACGTCCCCCGCCACGCCTCGTAGTCCCCGACCCGCAGCTTGTCGTAGAGCGCGCGATCGGCGTCGACGTCCGGGTAGAGCAGGTGGTGCTTCGGGGTCAGGAACGCGTGCGACCAGCTCGACGAGGCGATCAGGGCCACCCGCCACGGACTCTCGGCCATCACGCGCGCGGCGGCGCGGCCGAGGTCGAAGCAGCGCCACGGCGCCGGCGACGGTGGGTCGAGCTGGGCCTCGGTCGGGAGATCGGCGAAGCTCGCGGCGCCGCCGTACTGCGAGATGACCCGGCGGCCATAGCAGTTGATCGAGAACGGCACGACCGGGTAGGGGAAGCCCTGCCGATCGTAGTCCAGGTACAGCAGCGTGTTCATGAAGGCGTGACCCAGCGGGTGATGCAACGGCCGGTACGCGTACGACACGTCGAAGCCGCGGTCGAGCAGGCCCGAGACGAGCGACTTCGCGCCGGCGCGGTGCCCCTTGTACACGAAGGTCGCGTCGCTCGCCTCGTCCCACGCGTTCCCCGATTTTTTCCACCGCGCTTCCGCCCACGGCCGGTGCTCGATCGACTCGTACGCCAGCACGCAGAAGGGCGGGATGACGTCTTCCTTGAAGTTCTCGTACTGGTCGTCGCCCCAGATCAGCACGAGGTCCGGGGCGAAGTCGTCGAGGCGCCGCCGTGTCTCCTGGAAGCCCTCGATCAACGCCGCCCGGTGGCGCCGGGCCGCGCCGAGCCCTTCGTCGGCGCCGTACTCCTCGCGCATCGCCGCGGGCCATCCGTCCGGGCGCCGGTAGCGCTCGGGAAGGTCGGGGTCCTGGAGGACGCGCTTGAGGATTCGCGCCATGTCTTCGTCCCGTCCGCAGAGAGGGGGATAGTGCGTCACGCCGAGGCCCAGGATCGCGCCCATGGCTCGTCCTCCTTGCCCGGATGGTATACCATCCCCGGAGAAAAGGAGAGCCCGTCATGACAGCTCCCGCCCTTCCTCCCCTGATCTCCAGCGACGGCCATCTCGAAGTCCGCCCCGAGCGCTGGTCGCCCCGGATGCCGGCCAAATACCGGGACCGAGCGCCGCGGACGATCAAGCTTCCGGACGGCGGCGACGCCCTCGTCGTCGAGGGCCAGCCGCCGTATCCGGCCCCGTTCCTCGATCTCAGGGCCGGCCGCACCAACGAGACCTGGGAGCCCTTCGGCGTCACGGTCGACGACACGGCGGGCGTGGGACCGCCGGAGCAACGCTTGCGGGAGCAGGACATGGACGCGCTGCACGCCGAGGTGCTCTTTCCCAACATGCAGGTGGGGCCGCGGCTCTGGCGTGCGATCACCGACGACGACGTCTACCGCGCGACGGTGCGCGCCTACAACGACTGGCTCGGCGAGGAGTACTGCGCCGTGTCGCGCGATCGCCTCATCGGTCTCGGGGTCATCCCGTGGACCAACGTCAGCGACGCCATCGCCGAGCTCGAGCACTGCGTGAAGCTGGGACTCAAGGGCGTCGCCCTCGGGGTGTTCCCCAGCGGCAAGGGCTATCCGACGCCCGAGGACGACCGCTTCTGGGCAGCCGCCATCGACATGAACATGCCGCTGACCGTGCACGTCGGCTTCGACCGCCTCGGGCCGCGCGCGTCTCAACCCACCTTCGAGTACCCGGGCGTCGATCCCGCGATTCTCGCCAGGCTCGGGCCGAGAAAGCTCGTGGAGTGGGTGGCCCTGCCGTTTCTGGGGACGGCGCCGTCCATGAGCTTCGCCCAGCTCATCCTGTCCGGCGTCTTCGATCGGCTCCCGGACCTCAAGATCTTCTTCGCCGAGACCCGCCTGGGTTGGGTGCCGTTCTGGATGGAGGAGGCCGACTACTGGTACGAGCGGCACCGCCACTGGGCCGCGCGGCTGCTGAACTTCAAGCCGCTCAAGCAGCGGCCCAGCGACTACGTCCGCCAGCACATCTTCTTCAGCGTGCAGCACGTGGAGCGCGTGGCGATCGAGCTGCGCCACCACATGGGCGTCGAGCGCATCATGTTCGCGACCGACTTCCCGCACATCGAGTGCGACTGGCCGAACACGCGGCCGTTCGCCGAGCGCCTGTTCGCGGACGTGCCGGCCGACGAGGCCTTCAAGATCGCGGCGCACAACATGCTGGCGTACTTCCGCCTCGAGGGCACGCCGATGGGCCGGAAGGTCATGGCCGGAGCGTGAGCCGAATCGCTCGCCGTCCCGCCCGCATCTCTAGATACGGGAGGCGACGATGAGTGAGCGGCGTGTCGTCAAGATCGTCACTGGGCAGCCGACGTCCGACGGCGCCGGCGTGCGTCTCAGGCGCGTGATCGGCACCCAGGATCTCGATCATCTCGACCCTTTCCTCCTGCTCGATGAGTTCAAGTCGGACCGGCCCGACGACTACCTCGCCGGCTTCCCCGATCATCCGCACCGGGGCTTCGAGACCGTGACCTACATGCTGGCCGGCTCCATGCGCCATCAGGATCACGTCGGCAACCGCGGCGAGCTGATCGCCGGCAGCGTGCAATGGATGACGGCCGGGCGCGGCATCATCCATTCGGAGATGCCGCAGCAGAAGGACGGCCTCATGTGGGGCTTCCAGCTCTGGGTCAATCTTCCCGCGCGCGACAAGATGACGGCGCCGCGCTACCAGGACGTCCCGCCCGAGAAAGTCCCGACGGTCGCGCTGGCCGACGGCGCGAGCGCCCGTGTGCTGGTCGGAGAGGCCGGCGGCGTCAGCGGCCCGGTCAATGGCGTCGCGACCCAGCCACTCTACCTCGACGTTACGCTGGCGCCGCACGGGCGCCTGTCGCACGGCCTGCCGACCGGCCACAGCGCGTTCGCGTACGTCTACGACGGGCGGGCGCGGTTCGGTCCTCTCGAGGACAGCACGGAGGTCGCGGCCGGGCAGCTCGCCGTGCTCGGCGACGGCGAGCTTGTCAACGTAGCGACCGGCGACGGGACCGCGCGCTTTCTGCTCCTGGCGGCTCGCCCGCTCCGCGAACCCATCGCGCGCTACGGCCCCTTCGTTATGAACACGCGCGAGGAGATTCTGCAGGCGGTCCAGGACTACCAGCGCGGCACGCTGCTCGGCTAGAGGCTATAGACCCTGCCAGTAGCGCCGCCCCTGGAGGCGGATGATCCTGCCGAACCCCGGCGCCTCGAAGTGTCCGGCCGCCACGAGGATCTTCTCGCGCTCGAGACGGTCCAGC
>JAHFDK010000157.1 GCA_023249095.1 Candidatus Rokuibacteriota bacterium
ACCACGCCCGTCCGGATTCCATCGCGACGAGGGAGACGATGCCGAGCGCGTGGTTCAGGAAGTGCGTGGTCAGGTAGGCGAGCAGGATGAGCCCGGTGCCGAGACGGACGACGCGGACCGCGTGCGAGCTCACTCGGCGTGGCCTCCCGATTCGGCGGTGGGCAGCGGGCCCGGCCACCGCTCGACCTGCTCGCCGCCCTTACGCCGTGACCTTCGGCACCTGCGTGAGCGCCTCCGCGACCTTCGCGGCCGGGTACTCGTAGTCCTGCAGCTTCCCGGCGAGGTAGGCCTCGTAAGCGCCGAGGTCGAAGTGACCGTGGCCCGAGAGGTTGAAGAGGATCGTTTGACGCTTGCCGTCACGCTTACATCGCAGGGCCTCGTCGATCGCAACGCGCACGGCATGCGCGGACTCAGGTGCCGGGATGATGCCCTCGGTGCGCGCGAACTGCATCGCCGCCTGGAACGTCGCGAGCTGCGGCACCGCCATCGCCTCGATCACGCCCTCGTCGTAGAGCTTGCAGACCAGCGGAGCCATGCCGTGGTACCGCAGCCCGCCCGCGTGAAGCGGCGCCGGGATGAACGTGTGACCGAGCGTGTGCATCTTGACCAGGGGCGTCAGGCCGACCGTGTCGCCGAAGTCGTAGACGTACTTGCCCTTGGTGAGGCTCGGGCAGGCGGCCGGCTCGACGGCGACGATCCGCATCTTCTTGTTCTTGCCGGCGAGCTTGTCGGCGGCGAAGGGGAACGATAGGCCGGCGAAGTTCGAGCCGCCGCCGGCGCAGCCGATCACGATGTCGGCGGCGTCATCGGCCTTCTCGAGCTGCTTTTTCGCCTCGAGCCCGATGACCGTCTGGTGCATGAGCACGTGGTTCAGCACGCTGCCGAGCGAGTATTTCGTGTCGTCACGGGTGGCGGCGTCCTCGACCGCCTCGCTGATCGCGATGCCGAGCGAGCCGGGCGAGTTCGGATCCTGTTCGAGGATCTTCTTGCCGGATTGGGTGTCGGGACTGGGGCTGGCCACGACTTGCGCGCCCCAGGTCTCCATCATGATCCGACGGTACGGCTTCTGCTGGTACGAGACCTTGACCATGTATACCTTGCACTGCAGGCCGAACAGCTGGCAGGCGAGCGACAGCGCCGAGCCCCACTGCCCGGCGCCCGTCTCGGTCGAGAGGCGGCTGACCTTTTCCTTCTTGTTGTAGTACGCCTGCGCGACCGCCGTGTTCGGCTTGTGGCTGCCGGCGGGGCTCACGCCCTCGTACTTGTAGTAGATGCGCGCCGGCGTGCCGAGCATTTTTTCCAGCCGGCGCGCACGGTAGAGCGGGGACGGCCGCCAGAGGCGATAGACCTCACGAATCTCCTCGGGGATCGCGATCCAGCGCTCGCGGCTGACCTCTTGCTTGATCAGCTCCATCGGAAAGAGCGGCGCCAGGTCTTGCGGCCCGATGGGTTGCTTGGTGCTGGGGTGGAGCACGGGCGGCGCCGGGGTCTTGAGGTCAGCCTGGATGTTGTACCACTTCGACGGGATGTCCTTCTCGTCGAGGAGGAACTTCGTGCGGTTCCTGTCGGTCGCCCTGGATGCCATGCCGGCCTCCTTCGGAGCGTCGCTGCGGAGGGAGCCCCCGGTGAAAAGTGCGCTCACCATACGAGAGGGCGGCGGGGCTGTCAACCAACCCGGGTGCACCAACCCGGGTGCTACACTGCCGATCGAGGAGAATCGCGATGAATCGCACGCTTCGGCTGCCGCGCGCCGACGGAGCCGTGACGCCCTACACGCTGACCGGGAGTCGCGCCGTTACTCCGCCGAGCGGGCCGATCCGCAGCCGCGTAGCCTTCGCCGCAGTGCACGTGGTCGCCGATCCGCTCGCTGCCATCAACCCGATGCTCGAGGTCGCGCTCGACTGGGAGGCGACGCTCGCCTACCGGCGCTACCTGTGGTCGCTCGGGCTCGCCGTCGCGGAGGCGATGGACACCTCCCAGCGTGGCATGGGATTCGACTGGGAGACGGCCAAGGAGCTGATCAAGCGCGCGGTGACGGAGGCGAAAGCGGTCCCGGGGGCCGTGCTCGCGTCGGGCGCCGGGACCGACCACCTCGAGCCTGGCTCGCGCGTGACGCTCGCGGATGTCGAGGCGGCGTACGAGGAGCAGTGCACCTGGATCGAGCGCTGTGGCGGGCGCATCATCCTGATGGCGAGCCGAGCGCTCGCCGCCGCAGCCAGGAGCCCGGACGACTACGTGAAGGTCTACGGCCGGATTCTCAGCCAGGTCCGCGAGCCGGTGATCATCCACTGGCTCGGCGAGATGTTCGACCCCGCGCTCGCTGGTTACTGGGGCTCCCCCAGCCTCGATTGCGCGACCGAGACGCTGCTCGCGATCGTGAGAGAGCACGCGTCGAGGATCGACGGCGTGAAGATCTCCCTCCTCGATCAACGGCGCGAGATCGCGATGCGACGCCGGTTCCCCCGGGGCGTCCGCATGTACACCGGCGACGACTTCGACTACCCGACGACGATCCGCGGTGACGTGGAGGGCGCGAGCGACGCGCTGCTCGGGATCTTCGACGTCATCGCGCCCGCGGCGGCGGCCGCCCTGAAGGCGCTCGACACCGGGGATTTCGCCCGCTACGAGGCGATCCTCGGGCCGACGCTCCCGCTCGCACGTCATGTCTTCGGCGCGCCCACGCGCTTCTACAAGACGGGTGTCGTGTTCGCGGCCTATCTCAACGGTCACCAGTCACACTTCCGCCTGGTCGGCGGCATGGAGAGCGGGCGCTCGGTCGTCCACCTCGCCGAGCAGTTCGTGCTTATGGATCGGGCTGGGCTCCTGGTCGATCCGGAGCGCGCCGCCGAGCGCATGCGCCGCGTTCTCGCCGTCGCCGGCGTGGACTAGTCTTCCTTCAAAGGACGTGGAGCCAGGGCCGCGTGGCGAGCGCGCCAGGCGCCCAGAAACCTGTCTCGGCGAACCATCGGAGTGCCTCGTCCGCGTCAGGCGTCTTCACGACCGCCAAGATGCCACCCCCCTCGAAGAAGCCGCCGAACGCCACGCGGCCCGCGCCCCGCATCTCGATCAACGCGAATTGAGCCATGTCGTGCTCGGCGGTCGGGCCCTCGACGAGGATGACCCGCCGGGACCCGTCGAGCACGACCGGCACCATCTCCCACGGCTCGACGAACTGGCTGAAGCTCCGCGGCGCATAGTGGGTCCACACGCCGCCGGTCCAGTACGGGTCTTCTTCGATCGCGTGCTTGAGCTGAGCGGGCTGCTGCAGACGGTAGAAGATGTCGGCGGAGGTGCCGTCGGCGGAGGGCCCGCCGCCAATGAGAATGCCGTTGGCGCGCAGTCCCTGGAGGCGCTCGATGTGGGCGCGCCGATGAACTTCGCGACGGGTCCGATAGTCCGGAGCCGCAGTCACCGCGATGTGAAAGACGATCACGCGCGCCTCCGTGTTACTGTGTCACGACATGGAGCTTTTCGAGCGATTCCGCTCGGGTTATCCGTTCCCGCTCGACGACTTCCAGGTCGAAGCCATTCGCGCCATCGAGGCCGGCCAGTCGGTCATCGTCTCGGCGCCCACCGGGGCGGGCAAGACCCTCGTCGCTGAATTCGCCATCCACGCCGCCCTCGCCGCCGGCCGACGCCTAGCGTACACGACGCCGCTCAAGGCGCTCTCGAATCAGAAGTTCGCCGATTTCACCCGTGCGTTCGGCGCGGACGCGGTCGGGATCCTCACCGGCGACGTCAAGGTCAACCCGCACGCCCGCATTCTCGTCATGACCACCGAGATTCTCCGCAACGCGCTCTACGGGAGCGGACTCGACGACCTCCGCTACATCGTGCTCGATGAGTGCCACTACATGGGCGACGAAGGGCGCGGCACGGTCTGGGAGGAGATCATCGTCAGCGCCCCCAGCGACGTCGTGCTCGTGGGTCTCTCGGCGACCGTCGCCAACGTCAAGGAGATCGCCGACTGGATCTCGATCGTCCATCGGCCGATCCTCCCGATCTACCATCCGCACCGGCCCGTGCCTCTCGCGTATGTCATCGCGGACCTGGCCGGTGAGATCCACGAGCTCCCTGGAGTCCGCGCCGGGCGCGCGCGGGTCGCCGGCGACGAGTCGCGTGGTCCGGACGACCGGGGACGGTGGTACACGCGACGCGTGGTCCATCCGACCGTCCTGATCGAAGCGCTCGAGGCACGGGGGTGGCTGCCCGCCATCTACTTCATCTTCAGCCGGGTCGGCTGCGAGCGCGCGATGCAGGACGTGCTCACCGAAGGGAAGAGCCTGCTCGCACGCCCGCAGCAGCAGGAGGTGGACACGGCTATCGGAGAGATGATCCGCGAAAGCCCGACCGTCGCCGAGTCCGCGCTCAATCAGAGCGTGTTCGAAGCGCTGCGGCTCGGCATCGGGCTCCACCACGCCGGGATCCTGCCGAGCCTCAAGCGGCTCATCGAGCTACTGTTCGAGCGCGGACTCTGCAAGGTCGTCTTCGCGACAGAGACGATGTCCCTCGGCATCCACATGCCGGCCCGATCGGTCGTCCTCCAGGGGCTGACAAAGCGGACGGACCGTGGCTTCCGCGCCCTCACGCACAACGAGCTGACCCAGATGGCAGGACGAGCCGGGCGACGCGGGATCGATCCCGAGGGCACGTGTGTCATCGCGCTCGACGCCCGCGACGGACTCGAGGACATTCTCAGGGTCATCGACGGCTCGCCCGAGCCGATCGAGAGCCAGTTCAAGCTCGGCTACGGCTCGGTGGCGCTCCTCCTCTCGACCGGCGCCCCCCCGGAGACCCTGCGCCGGCGCATCGAGTCGTCGTTCGGCCAGTATCAAAATCTCAAGCGCATTCGCGAGATCGAGGCCGACGTCCATGCTCTCGAGGCCTCGCTCGAGAAGCTGCGAGGCTACGCCGCACCGTGCGGCGACTTTCAGCGCATCGGCCGCTACCGGCGCGCGCGCCAGGAGATCGAGGCGCGTCGCCAGGCGCTGGGCCGCGGGCCGCGGCGTGGGGAGCGCACCGTCGAGGAGGCGGAGCCCGGGCGTCTCGTCCTGGTCCGGCGCGGCGGGGCGCCGACCCTCGCGATGGTGCTCGGCATCCACGCGATCCGCGGTCGCCGCGTGCTCATCGACGCGCTCCTGCCGCACGGGGTCACCGTGCGGGTGAAGAGCGGAGTGATCAAGCGCATCTTCTGGGCGACACCGTCGCTCCACGTCCCGCGCGACCGCGCGCCCGGGGGGCGCGAGCACGCGCCCGGGTCGCGCGACCGGCAGAGCTCCGACAACCGCGGCTTCAGCCACCTGGCCGCCCAGCTCGAGCGTTTGTCCGTGGCCGAGCTCATCGAGCGCGAGCGCTCCCACGGTCCCGAGGCCACGCTTGCCGCGATCGAGTGCCACCGCTGCCCGTGGGGCGCCACCGCCCGCTGCGACCGGGAGTGGCGGGAGCTCGAGACCGTCGCCGAGCGGCTCGGCGTGCGCCGGCGGCAGCTCGAGCAGCTTCGCAGCGCGTACTGGCAGGAGTTCCTGCGCGTGGTCGAGGTCCTGGAACAGTTCGGCGCGGTGCGTGACCGGAAGCTCGAGTCGAAGGGCCGGCTCATCGCCAGCCTTCGCCACGACAACGAGCTCCTCGTCGCCGAGTTCGTGGCGCACGGCGTCTTCAACGACGTCTCCGCTCCCGAGGCGGCGGCGATCTGCTCGGCGTTGATCGAGGAGGCGCGGTCGGGCGACCCGGCCATTGCGCGCGTGTTCCTCAGGAAGCGGCCGAAGCTCAAGCGGAAGCTCGACCAGCTCATCCGCGTGGCCGACACCGTGCACGAGGCCCAGCGGGCGCGCCACCTGCGCGTCCCGGTGAGTGTCCATGCCGGGTTCATGCCCTCGATTTTTCGTTGGGCATCCGGCGAGGACGACTGGAGCGGGATCGTGGAGGAGTCGTTCGGCGGCCACGAGGGCGACCTGATCCGCGCCATGCGCCGGCTGATCGACGTGCTCCGTCAGCTGGCGGACAGCGACGAGGTGCCCGCCGAGACGGGCCGCCTGCTCGCCCAGGTCTCACGGACGATCGATCGTGGCATCGTTCTGGAGTCCGCCCTGATATGATCCAGAGCGTGAAGCGGATCGTCCTGGTGGCCGCCTTGCTGACCCTGGCCGCATGCGCGTCGTACCGCGTCAAGGAACAGCGGACGACCCAAGGACCGCTGGCCGAGGATCTGTGGATGAATAACGTCATCATGGCCAACGGACGGGAGCCAAACTTCGACGAACGACGTCACTGGAACAACCAGATCGACCTCAAGATTTCGCAGTATTTGCACCGTAATCAGGACTCCGCCAATTCCGTCGACGTGTCGACGTTCCGCTTCATCCGTCAGGTGTCGGTCGGGCAGACCGACGAACAGGTTCTAATCCTCCTCGGGCCACCGATCGCGAAGACCACGGACGAGGCCGAGATAGAGAAGCTCGCCCGCAAATATTGGCCGTCGATCAAAGGCAACGCCACCGAGGCGTGGGAGTACCCGGCCGGCTGGCGCCTCTACTTCAAGGGCTCGAGAGTGGTCGACATTACGCAGTACTTCGTGCCCTGACGCAGCGCTCCCGGTCGTCGAGGTCCCCATGATCCAGTAACCGCGGGAGGAGACGCACGTGCTCGAAGAGAAAGTCATCGCGAGCTGGAAGTACAAAAAGGGCGCACTGGATTCGAAGACGGCATTCCTTTGTTATCTCGCGGCCAACCTCGCCGTCGGCAACACCCACTGAGCGAAGCGCGACCTGGCAGGTGCCAGGGCATCGGGAGCGAGCGAGGACGAGCTGCGTGAGGCGATCAGCTTCGCCATCCGGGCGAACGCGGCGAAGGCGCACGCCGATATTCTGACGGTCTGGACCAATGGCGGAAGTTAGCCTCACGGCCGCATTCTCGACGGTTCCCGCGGCGGAGGCCGAGGAGATCAAGCGCGTGATCGTCGAGACCGTGCAGCAGCTCGCGCAGGACGACGGGAGCTTCAAGAAGGCGAAGATCGTCTTCACCGAATCGGACGAGCGCTGCGGCCTCACGGCGGAGCTCGACGGCGTGAAGCGCGAAGGGGTTCCGCTCCAGCTCGACATCGATCAGCTCGAAGACGCCAAGACCTCGGCGGGGGCGCGGGCGCAGCTCAAAGAAGCGCTCCGCCTCTACTTCCGGCGCGTCCTTGGCAAGTGACGACTCGGCCGTTTTCCTGGTCGCCTGGCGGGGCTGCCTGTTCCGCGTCCCCGACGCGGTCCAGCCGCCCAAGGCCGGCTCCCTCTTCTTTTGCCGGCACCTCGTCGTCCGCCCGGGCGAACGAATGCTCGAGATCGGCGCCGGGCTCGGGTTGGCCGCCGTGCTCGCGGCGAAAGCGGGCGCCGACGTCGTCGCGACCGACATCCTCCCCGAAGCCGTCCGCGTGATCAGTACGAACGCGATCCTCAACGGCGTCGTCGTGGACGCGCGGCTCGGCGACTGCTATGCGCCGGTGGTGGGCGAGCGATTCGACGTCGTGTGCACGAACGCGCCGCAGATGCCCACGCCGCCGAACCGCGCGCGATGGGATGCGGCGGCGGCCGCCGACAACGGCGGCACCGACGGCTGGGAGATGTTGGATCGCGTGATCGCGGGCGCCGGCCGGCACCTTCGCCCGGGCGGCCGGCTGATCATCACGATCTTCGCGTTTCTCGGTCTGAAGACCGCGTTCGCGAAGCTCGAGGCGGCGGGGTTCACCCCGACGATCGTCGCCAGCGAGGTCCAGTCGTTCCCGAGAATCGGGTACGAGCGGCTCGAGCACATCCGAGCGGTGGATGCGGAAGCCTCGGTCCCGGCCGGGATTCCCGCGACGGTCGAGCGGTTCATGATCCAGGGTACCGCGCCGGAGTGACCGCGCGATGACACGACGGCTCATCGTCAACGCCGACGACTTCGGCCTCACGTCAGGGGTCAGTGCCGGGATCCTGGCCGCGCACCGGCACGGGATCGTCAGCAGCACGACGGTCCTCGCCACCGCGGCGATCGACGCGGAGTCGGTCAGCGCGCTCCGCGACTCCGGCCTCGGCGTCGGGCTCCACGTGAACCTCACGCTCGGCCGACCCCTCTCGGGGGCGCGCTCGCTCGTGGACAGTGACGGCCGCTTCGTCCGTGACGCGCGCCACGCCGCGGCGCGGGCGGACGCGAAGGACGTCGAGCGCGAAGTGACGGCGCAGATCGAGAAGTTCACGTCCCTGATGCGGCGGCGGCCCACCCACCTCGATACGCACCATCACGTCGGGCTCCTGGCGCCGGTCGCCGGGGTGGTTCTCGACGCCGCGCGCCGCCTCGGCGTCCCCATCAGGAGCCAGGACGAATGGGCGCGTGCCCGCGCGGTCACCGCGGGCCTTCGGACCCCCGACCACTTCTTCGGCGAGTCAGGCCCCGGCCCTTACTGGTCGCTCGCCCGAACCGTCGCGCAGCTCCGGGCCCTGCCGGCCGGCGTCTCGGAGTTCATGTCGCACCCGGGCTGGTTCGATGACGCGCTCACCTACAGCCGTTACGGGCGACAGCGCGAGACCGAGATGGTCGGTCTCGGGACGGCGCGCGCGCGCGCGGCGGCCGCGAGCCTCGGCATCAGGCTCTGCCACTTCGGCGACCTCTAAGGCTGGGCTGACTGGTTGGGTCCGGCACTCCTGATGACCGCGGCGATCGTCGGCGTGGACGTCGGCGGCACCACGATGGCGGCGGGTGTGATCACCCGCGACGGCGACGTGGTCGTGGACGAGAGCGCACCCACGCGGGGCAAGGCGCCGGCTGACCCCCTCGCCGCGATCAGCGCGCTGATCCGAAAGGTGAGTGACGAGGCCGCGCGTCGCACGCGGTCGATCGACGCCATCGGTGTGGGCGTGCCCGGGCCGGTCGATGCGGCCCGTGGCCGCGTCGGCAAGCCCGTCATTCATATCCCGGAGCTCGAGGGTCGGCCACTGGCCGATGAGCTCACGGCGGAGTTCGGCCTGCCCGCGTTCGTGGACAACGACGTCAACGCGCTGGCGCTCGGTGAGTGGATGTTCGGCGCCGGCCGGGGTGCTCGGTCTCTCGTTGTTCTGGCGGCCGGGACGGGGTTCGGCGCCGGCGTCGTGCTCGAGGGCCGCCTCGTGCGGGGCGCCGTCGGCTTCGGCGGTGAGCTGGGCCATGCGCCCGTCCGGTTCGACGGCCCGCGGTGCTGGTGCGGCGGGCGCGGGTGCCTCGCGCTTTACGCAAGCGGGCGGGGGATCGTGGATTCCGCGCGCGCTCGGGTCGCGGGCCACGCGCAGGCGCCCTTGCTGAAGGCTGCCGGAGGGGATCCGATGGGGATCACGGCGCCGGGCGTCTTCCACGCGGCCGCCGAGGGCGATTCCGTGGCCGCATCGGTTATCGACGAGGCTTGCCAGGCTCTGGGGGCGATGATCGGAATCGTTGTGAACGGCCTGAACCCGGAGATCATCATCGTCACCGGCGGGGTCGCGCAGTCCCTGGCGCCGCTCGAGGCGAAGATTCTCCGCGCGGCGGGTGAGTACGCGTTCGCGCGCGCCCTGGCCGCCACACGCGTCACGATCGTACCGGGGGACAAGCGCGTCAGCGTGCGCGGCGCCGCCGCGCTGGCGCTGTACGAGCGAGATATGAAGAACTAGGGGGCAAACTCGTGAAAGCCACCACGTTTCAGGGCGTGGGCGACGTGCGGGCGCAGGAGGCCGCCGATCCCAACCGCGCGATCACGGTGATGCTCAGGCCCTGACTCACTTGGGCTGCGGGTCGTTCTTCAGGAGCTCGTCGAGGATGCGCGGCAGGCGCGTAACCGCCGACTCGCCGTGGATCTGCGCGACCATCTCCCCCTTCCGATCGATCACGACCGTGTACGGCGAGCCCTTGAAGCCGAAGGGATTGCCGATCGTCAGCTTCGTGTCGAGCGCGACGGGATAGGTGACCTTGTACTTTCGCACGAAGGCCCGCGTGTCCCTGGCGGTGTCCTGGACGTGGAACGCCAGCACCTCGACCCCGCGCGCCCGGTAGCGGTCGTAGACACGGCCGAGCCCCGGAGCTTCTTTCGCGCACGGCTTGCAATAGGACGCCTGGAAACGCAGCACCAGGATCGTCTTGCCAACGAGGTCGTGAGAATCGAGCGAGGTCTTTCCGTCGAGGAGCTTCACCTTGAAGCCCGGCGCTGCGGGCGCCGCTTCGCCGTGGACCGCGATGGCGAGGAGCAGGACGAGGGTGAGCAGAGAGCCGGCCACGCCACTATAGTACCCGTAGCGATCGACCCTCGCCCACCGAGTATAATGTCGGCGTGAACGACCTCGAGCGTGAGCTCCGCAAGGAAATGCGCGGGGACGTTCGCTTCGATCCGGGATCCCGCCTTCTCTATTCGACCGACGCCTCCATGTACCAGGTCGAGCCCGTCGGCGTCGTCATCCCGCGCGACGCCGACGACGTCCAGGCGGCGGTCGAGGTCGCCGGAAAGCTCGGCGTCGCGATCCTGCCGCGCGGTGGCGGCACGTCGCTCACCGGGCAGACGGTCAACCATGCGCTCGTGCTCGACTTCTCGCGGTACATGGACCGTGTGCTCGAGGTGAACACCGAGGAGCTGTGGGCGCGGGTGCAGCCGGGCCTCGTGCAAGACAACCTGAACCACCACGTACGCCCGCTGGGCCTGCTCTTCGGCCCGGACACCTCGACGTCGAACCGCGCGACGCTCGGTGGCATGCTCGGGAATAATTCAGGCGGCTCGCACTCCATCGCCTACGGCCTCACCGTCGAGCACGTCATCGAGCTGACGACCCTTCTCGCCGACGGCTCGCGCGTCGTTTTCGGCGAGATCACGCCCGACGAGTTCGCCGGCAAGTGCCGGGCGCCAGGGCTCGAGGGCCAGATCTACCGAGAGATCGCGCGGATCCGCGAGACGTACGGCGACGAGATCCGGTCGCGCTACCCGGCGCACTGGCGTCGGGTATCCGGCTATAACCTGAACGAGCTTGTTAGTGTTGTAGCGGGGACTGTTGTAGCGGGGGCCGTGAGGCCGGCTTGGACCGGGGGTGGCCTGAGACAGGCGCGACCCGGCTCCGACACGCCTGGTCTACCCGGCTCCGACACGCCCGGCCAACCCGCACAGGCGCGACCCGGCTCCGACTCTCGCCTCAACGTGGCGCGGCTCATCGTCGGCTCCGAGGGCACGCTGCTGACGGTGATCGAGGCGAAGGTGCGGCTCGTGCGGCGTCCCAAAAGAACGGCGCTCGATGTCATCCACTACCGTGACATCCAGGAGGCCCTCGAGTCCTCGCAGGCGATCCTCGAGACGGGCCCGTATGCCGTCGAGCTGACGGACAAGATGATCCTCGACCTCGCGCGGGGCAACATCGAGCAATCGAAGCGCATGGGCTTCGTCCATGGCGACCCGGCCGCGATCATGATCGTCGAGTACGCGGCCGAGACGGACGCCGAGGTCCGAGCCAAGGTCGAGGCGCTCGAGGCGCGGCGCCAGCGCGAGCGGTTCGGCTACGCCTCGCACGTCGCCTACGATCCGGCCCAGGTGCAGTCCATCTGGAGTCTGCGCAAGGCGGGGCTCGGCCTCCTCCTGGGCATGAAGGGCGACAAGAAGCCGATCGCGTTCGTCGAGGACACCGCGGTCGAGCCCCGGCATCTCGCCGAGTTCGTGGCGCGCTTCCGGGAGATCTTCGCCAAGCACGACACCGTCGGCGCCTACTACGGCCACTGTTCCGTCGGGTGCCTGCACATCCGTCCGGTGATCGACCTCAAGACGCCGCGCGGCCTCGAGCAGGTGCACGCCATCGCGGACGAGATCGCCGATCTGGTCGTGAAGTTCCGCGGCACCCTCTCGAGCGAGCACGGCGACGGGCGCGCCCGCAGCCCGTTCCTCGAGCGCCTGTACGGTCCGCGGATCATGCAGGCCTTCCGGGAGCTCAAGCGCGCCTTCGACCCGGACAACCGCATGAATCCCGGCAACATCGTCGCGCCGGCAGGGCTGACCGACCATCTCCGTTACGGTACCCAGTACACAACCTGGGAACCCACGACACTCCTCGACTTCTCCGAGCAGGGCGGGTTTGCGGCGTCGGTCGAGATGTGCAACGGCGTGGGAGCGTGTCGCAAGACGCTCGAGGGCACGATGTGCCCGTCGTACATGGCGACGAAGGACGAGGAGCACTCGACGCGCGGCCGCGCGAACGCCCTCCGCGCCGTGCTCTCGGGGCGGCTGCCGCCGTCGGAGTTTACCGGGCGGCGGCTCTACCAGGTCATGGACCTGTGCCTGGAGTGCAAGGGGTGTAAGGCCGAATGCCCGGCCAACGTCGACATGGCCAAGCTCAAGTACGAGTTTCTCCATCATTACTACCAGGCCAACGGGCTGCCGCTGCGCAACCGCCTGTTCGGACGCATCGCGCGGATGAATCGCCTGGCCTCCCGCGTGCCGACGTTCTTCAACTGGATCTCGGGCCTCGCCCCGAGCCGCTGGGCGCTCGAGAGGATCGCGGGGATCGACCGTCGGCGGCCGCTGCCGTCGCTGGCGGCGCAGCCGTTCACCGACTGGTTCAGGCATCACATGCCGCCCGCGGCGGCGCCGCGCGGCGAGGTCGTGCTGTTCAACGACACCTTCACGACCTACAACGTGCCGGAGATCGCCCGGGCTGCGGTGGAGGTGCTCGAGGCGGGGGGCTATCGCGTCGTGCTCGTGGACCGCAAGTGCTGTGGCCGACCGCTCATCTCCAAGGGGATGCTCGCCGAGGCGCGGGAGCACGCCGCCTGGAACGTGAGGCGTCTGGCGCCATACGCGCGGCGGGGCGTCGCGATCGTCGGGCTCGAGCCCTCGTGCCTTCTGACGCTGCGCGACGAGACGGTGGACCTCGTGCGCACCGACGACGCGCGCGCCGTCGCACGGCAGTCGTTCCTGTTCGAGGAGTTTCTCCTGCGTGAGCGCGCCCGCGGGCTGACACTCACGTTCGGCGCCGCTGGTCGGAAGGCGCTGCTTCACGGTCACTGTCACCAGAAGGCGCTCGTCGGCACGGCGCCGACGGTCGGAGCCCTCCGGTGGGCGGGATTCGAGGTCGAGGAGGTGGACTCCGGCTGCTGCGGCATGGCGGGCTCGTTCGGCTTCGAGCGCGAGCATTACGACATCTCGATCGCGCTCGGCAATCGCCGCCTCGCCCCCGCCGTGAAGGCCGCCCTTCCGGAGACCGAGATCGTCGCGCCCGGCATCTCGTGTCGCCAGCAGATCCAGCACCTGGCGGGTCGCCGGGCCAAGCACCCGGCCGAAGTCCTGCGAGAGGCGCTCTCGCGCTAGTCGCCGTCGCGATCGCTGCCGTGTTCGCCGCCGCCTTCGTCAAGGGGGCGATCGGCTTCGGATTCCCCACGCTGGGCACGCCGCTGTTGGCGCTCGTGGTCGAC
>JAHFDK010000158.1 GCA_023249095.1 Candidatus Rokuibacteriota bacterium
GGATGTCCAGGCCCCGCGCAGCAGCACCCAAGATGTCCAGGCCCCGCGCAGCAGCACGCAGGATGTGCAGGCGCCCCGCTCGATCGCAGGTGCCAAGGCCAGCGGCGGTGACGCGATCAAGCTGGTCCGCGAGGCTGAGGCTGCTTGCAAGGCCGGGAAGATGGACGCCGCGAAGGCGAAAGCCATCGAGGCGATCGGCCTGATGAAGTAGCTTCTGAGGTGAAGTAGCTCCCGAGGCGGGAGCGACAAGGCTCCAGGGGTTGCCCCCTGGAGCCTTTGTTTTGTTCTTCTCACAGTTTTTCTCGCAGGATAGAATCCCGGTCGATGCGCAAGTGGATCGCGAGCGTGCTTCTCCTCGCGGTTCCCGGGATTGCCGGTGGTGCGGAGCTTTCCGTTCAGGAGGCGCTGCTTCGCGCCAAGCCCGCCGTCGCGCTCGTCGTCTCGGAGGTCGCATCCGAGGTCATGGTGAGATGCCCGACCGGCGGCCAGCAACGCGTCATTCCCACGCCCTTTCGCGAGACCGGCACCGGGTGGTTCATTGCTCCGAACGGATGGATGATCACCAACGCTCACGTCGTCTCGCCTGCCCACCTGCCGCCGAAGGCGATCGCCGAGCAGCAAGTCGAAGACGGCGTGCGCCGGGCGTGCGGCGACATCGGCCAGCAAGCGCTGTCGACGGTGATTGCCCGGGCGCAGGTCAAGGTCAACCCGTCGATCTCCGTGATCCTCTCGAATGGTATCCGACTGCCCGCGACGGTGGTTCGGTACAGCCCGCCGGTCGCCGGCGAGGGCATGTCGGGGCGCGACCTCGCGCTCTTGAAGCTCGACGCCGCCGACATGCCGTCGCTCACGCTTGGCGACTCGTCGAACGCGAAAATTGGCGACAAGCTCCACATCCTGGGCTTCCCGGGGGTTGTGGTCAGCCACGAGCTGCTGAGTGCCTCGGCCCAGGTCGAGGCATCGGTGACGAATGGCGCGATCTCCGGATTCAAGCAGGACATCGCCAACCAACCGGTGATCCAGACGGACGCCCCGGCGGCGTGGGGCAATAGCGGCGGGCCCGCCGTCGGCTCCCAGGGCGAGGTGCTCGGCGTCCTGACGTTCGTCACGCTCGACTCCAGCGGCCAGGGCGGCATCGTCCAGGGGTTCAACTTCGTGATCCCGTCGGCCGCCATACGCGAGTTCCTGAAGGGCACCGAGGTCAGGCTCGACGAGACGAGCCGGTTCAACGTGGCGTGGCACGCGGGGCTCGCGGACTACTTCGCCGGCAACTACGCGCGCGCTGAGAAGCACTTCGCCGAGGCCAACCGACTCCTGCCTGAGCTGCCCGATGTCCGCCGCATGACCGCCGAGGCGAAGAACCCGCCGGCCCGGCCCTTCCCATGGAGGACCATGGCCACGGTCCTGACGGTGGCGGTTCTCGCCGCCGGCGGTGGTCTCCTCGCCATGCGCTGGAAGCGCAACCGTTTCCGTATCCGTCCCTCGGAGGTGATGCGGCTCATCGAGATTTCCCCCGAGCAGCCGCCGATCATCCTCGATGTCCGCGATCGGGCCACGTACGCCAAGAGTCCCGTTAAGATCCTGGACTCGCGTCACGTCACACCCGAAGAGCTCCAGGCGGGCACGAGCGCCCTCGACATCGAGGCGAGTCGTACGGTCGTCGCCTACTGCACCTGACCCGACGAAGCGACCAGCGCCCGGGTGGCGCGACAGCTGCGGGAGCTGGGCTACAGGGACGTGAGGATATTGAGGGGCGGGCTCAGCAGCTGGGCAAACGCCGGGCTGCCGCTCGAGCCGAAGCCTTCCGGCTAGGCGCCGCTCACCCGCCCGCCGGCCAGAAAGTGGACGTGCACGTGGTACACGACCTGGCCTCCCTCGGGCCCGCAGTTCACCCGCAGCCGATACCCGCGCTCGGCCAATCCCTGGGCCTCACCGATCGCGCGGGCCGCGAGAAGGCAGCGGCCGAGGACCTCAGCATCCTCGCGCTCCATCGCCATGATCGAGGTGATGTGGCGCTTGGGTACGATGAGGAGATGGACCGGCGCCTTCGGGTAGATGTCCCTGAAGGCCAGGACCGTATCGTCCTCGTACTCGATGTCCGCGTGACTCTCACGCGCGATGATGCGGCAGAAGGCGCAGTCCTTCACGAAGCTCCCCCCTCGGCTGCCTGCTATACTAATTCGGTCCGGATCAGGACTCGAAAAAGGAGCGCGGATGGGAACGTGTCCGAAGTGCAAGTTGAGAATTCGCAAGAACGGCAACCACGTCAAGCTCGGCTCCACCTGGTACCACAAGGCCTGCCCGCGCCGTCGAGCCGCCGCGGCCAGGGCGTAATCCCCTCACCGCTCGGGTCCTCTCGAGCGCGTCGAACCGAGAGCCGGCGGCTCAGTCAGCCGCACCGCGCAGCCCGACGGGGCGCTTGACGTACTGTCCTTGCGGCGTGCCCCGCACGGCCCCGTCCTGAAACACCGTTCGGCTTTGGGCCGAGCGGAGAACCTCGCGCGTCACGATCTGCTCGCGGCTCGGATCGATCACGCTCGCCAGCTCCGCGACCCGTATCAACCCTAGGCCGCGCCGGAGGTGTCTCTCCGAAAAGAGACGGTATCGTAGCGGGGCATGGCGGGCGGCGTGGACGGTTGTCCAGGGCGGTGACGCGCCCTCAGTGGACGCTGAACGCGGTCTTGATGACCCACACGAAGTCGATGACGAGCGCCGCGAGGAGGATCACGGATCCGATGTTCAGCCAGAGCCCGATGCTTTTTTCGTCCATTGGCATCCTCCGGGAAGGTTTCTCGGCGCGACCCTAGCATACTCGTCGCAGGTCGACAAAGCTGAAGGCGAGCGGAGGCAACGATGAGGCTTCGAGGAAAGATCGCGCTGGTCACCGGCGCGCAGCAGGGCATCGGGCGCGGGATCGCCCTGGCGTTCGCTCGCGAGGGCGCGGATATCGCCGTCAATTATCTCGACGATCGCGTGGAGGCCGAGAAGGTAATGCAGGAGGTCTGCGCGGCCGGCCAGCGCGCGGTGCTCGTGCAGGCCGATGTCGCACGGCCCACGGATGCCCAGACGATGGTCGCGCAGGTCCTGAGCGAGCTCGGGGGGCTCGATGTCCTCGTCAACAATGCGGGTGTGTATCCGCGCGTGCCGTTCCTCGAAATGCGCGAGACTGACTGGGACCTGGTCCTCGACGTCAACCTCAAAGGCGGTTTCTTCTGCGCGCAGGCGGCGGCGCGCGCGATGGTCGCCGCCGGACGGCGGGGCTCGATCATCAACATGGCGTCCCAGGCCATCCGGGGCGCCGTCCGGGGCGTGCACTACTCCGCGAGCAAAGGCGGCGTGGTCGCGATGACACGGGCGACGGCGCTCGAGCTGGCGCCGCACGGGATTCGCGTGAATGCGATCGCGCCCGGGCTCACCGACACCGCCCAGCCGCGCTACGGGAACAACGAGGACGAGCTGGCGGCGATGGCGCGCGCGGTCCCGCTCGGACGCATGGCGCAGCCGGACGACATCGCCGCCGTCGCGGTGTTTCTCGCCAGTGACGACGCGCGCCACGTCACCGGCCAGACGGTGCACGTGAACGGCGGTTCCTACATGCCGTGACCGAGGCGGTGGTCGGGGGGTAAGGGATTCGGCATACTGGGCCTGATTGACCAGGAGGGAGCCAAGCTGATGAGCGAAGCGCCGAGCTTCTTCGACACCGTCAACATCTACTTCGACAAGGCGGCGGCGCTTACAGACTATCCACGCGGCCTGCTCGATCAGATCAGGGTCTGCGACAGCGTGTACGCGTTCCAGTTCCCGATCCGGCGGCAGGGCGACTACGAGGTCATTGCCGGCTGGCGCGCCCAGCACAGTCACCATCGCGTGCCCGTGAAGGGTGGTATCCGCTTCGCCCCCACTGTGGACGAGGACGAGATCAAGGCCCTGGCCGCGCTCATGACCTACAAGTGCGCCATCGTGGACGTGCCGTTCGGCGGGGCCAAGGGCGGCGTGCGGATCGATACCAAGCAGTACACCGCGCAAGAGCTGGAGCAGATCACCCGCCGCTACACGGCCGAGCTGATCAAGAAGAACTTCATCGGCGCCGGCCTGGACGTGCCCGCTCCCGACTACGGGACCGGCCCTCGTGAAATGGCCTGGATCTACGACACCTACTCGGCGTTCTACCCGGGTGCCATCGACGCGATGGCGTGTGTCACCGGCAAGCCCGTGACCCAGGGCGGCATCCACGGCCGCGTGGAAGCCACCGGGCGCGGCGTCTACTTCGGGCTCCGCGAGGCCTGCGACCAGTCCGAAGACATGAAGGCGTTGGGGCTCTCACGCGGCCTTCAGGGCAAGACGATCGTGGTGCAGGGCCTCGGGAACGTCGGCTACCACACCGCCCGTTTCTGTCAGGAGGCCGGGTGCATCATCGTTGCGCTCTCCGAGCGGGAGGGAGCCGTGTACCGCCCCGAGGGGCTCGACCTCGACACCGTGGTGAAGCACCAGAAGGAGACGGGCTCGATCCTGAATTTCCCCGGGGCCAAGAACATCACGCCGACCAATCTCGCGCTCGAGCTGGAATGTGACATCCTCATCCCGGCCGCCCTGGAGAAGCAGATCACCGCCGAGAACGCCCCCCGCATCAAGGCCAAGATCGTCGCCGAGGCAGCCAACGGGCCCACCACCGCCGACGGCGAGAAGATTCTGCTCGACCGCGGCGTGCTCGTCATCCCCGACATCTTCCTCAACGCCGGCGGCGTGACTGTCTCCTACTTCGAGTGGATCAAGAACCTCTCTCACGTGCGGTTCGGCCGGGTCGGCAAGCGGTTCGAGGAGGCGGCCCACGAGCGGATGGTCGGCGCCATCGAGACGGCCACCGGCCGAGTCTTCTCCGCCGAGGAACGCAACAAGATCGCTCATGGGGCGGACGAGATCGATCTGGTGAACTCCGGCCTCGAGGAGACGATGATCAACGCCTACCGACAGGTTCACGACCAGCGGATGCGCGATCCCCGGACGAAAGATCTGCGCACGGCGGCGTTCCTCACCGCCCTGCACAAGGTGGCCACGACCTATCTCGAGCTGGGGATCTTTCCATGACGTCTTCAAGGGCATGACCTCGAAGCCACGCGAGGGCGAGAGGCGCGCCGTAGCTGCCACCGCGCTCGATGAACTCCCAGACCGGCTCGCCGGCCAGCGGCCGGAGTGCTTCGGTGCCGAGTTTCCAGGCAAAGACGAACAGCAGCAAGCAGCGCGCCCGGGGTTGATCTGTCTCGGTTCTCTGGGAGAGAGCAGCAACGTGCGCCATCTCGTCAAGCGGCTCCGCAGCGCGTGCCCTGAGATCCCCATCGTGGTCGGGTGCTGGGGGCCGCAGGGTTCCGCTGAGGTTCGGACCGAGCTCTGCTCGGCAGGCGCCGATGATGTCGTGACCTCGCTGGCCGAAGCGCGCGTCACAGTGCCGCGCTTGACCCAATCGAGCGCGCAGCCGAGCCCGAGCGGGAGGGGAACGAATCCTGCGGATCACGCCCCTGCCGGTCGGGTCGACATTGAGACAGCAGTCGAGGAAGTCCCTTGACGGATCGTCGACAGGCCCCCGTGAACCGCCGCAGGCTCTTTTGGCTCCTCTGGACTCCGCGACCGCCCGTCACGGCTCCGTGGGTTCCAGGCGTCGGCGCAGCCAGGACAGCGTGGTCTCCCACGCGTTCGATGCCTTCGCTCTGTCCTTGAAGTTGAAGACATGGCCGGCATCGTGGATGACTAGCAGGTCCACCTCGCGGCCCAGTTCCTTGAGACGGCTCGCCAGCCGCTCCGACTCCTCCAGCGGCGTGGTCCTGTCTCGATCGCCATGGATGAGAAGAACGGGCGCGCGGATCGAGTGCGCCTGGTCGAGCGGCGAAGCGCGGCCGAGCATCTGCTGAAACTCGGCATCGTCGCGAGCTCCCGATTGCCGTCGAAAGTAGAATTCGAAAGCGTGAAACTCCAGGCGGTGCCAGGCACTCGGCTTGGGCCGCGAGAGCCAGTGCTTGAAGTCGGTGACCGGATAGTAGGCAACCACCGCGCGGATGTCCGGCGCCTGCGCGGCGATTAGAAGACTGAGGACACCTCCCTGCGAGAAACCCAGGGCCGCCAGGCGTGAGCCGTCGACGCGAGGATCGGAGCGGGCCGCCTCCAGCGCGGCTGTGACATCGGAGTTCTCGCGCCAGGCGAACAGGCTGCGGCGGTACCTCGCTCCGATCATCCGGCGGTAGTCGGCCGCGACGGCCAGGTATCCCTGGCTGGCAAGGTCCCAGATCACGCCGCGCATGTGGCGGGCCAGGTGCCCGGCATCAGGATGGACGAGCACGGTAGGAAACGGCCCAGGGCCGGCCGGGCCGGCCCACTCCAGGTGAATCAGCATCTGGCCGCTCTTCACCTCGTCCGCCCAGGTGATCACGCGGGGCGGAACGACCTCCGGGTGAATGAGGTGGTAGTTCAGGCAGGAGACAAGAGAGGCCGTGGATGCCAACAGGACGGCCAGAACGATGGAGCGGCGCCTGCCTCCGCCACGATCGTCAGTGAAGTTCTTCATTCCCCACGCGAAGAACCCTGAGCGATCTCGCGGGTCGTTGCGCGCAGCGATCCAGATCCGGGCATGTTCAACCGGAGCGCCACGAAGCGGCGGTCGAAGGGTTGGATCGCTACGTCGGGTTCTCCTACTCGAGAGGCAGGGTGACGGGGCTATTGCGCTCCGCCGAGAGATCAGCGGCGTGCGTCACTTCCATGACCTGGCGGGCCTGCTCCGGCGTGACGAGTACCGGGCGGTCGAGGGCGACCGCCTCGATGAAGTGGATGGTCTCCGCCTGCATCGGGCCCTGGTAGACGTGGCCGACCGACTCGCCGGGCATGGTGGAGAGCGGCAGCACCATGCCCTTGCCCATCGTGTTCAGCACGATGTCGCGATGGGAGTCGTCGATGAGCAAGGTGCCCTCGGTGCCGTGGAACTCGATGGTGGCCGTCGAGAAGTGCGGGTAGCCCGGTGGCAGAGCCCAGCCCGCACCGATGGTGAACGCGGTCCCGTCGTCCATGGTCACCATGATCCACTGGCTATCGGGGAGGCCGTGCGCCTGCTTCATGACCCCGTAGGCGTGTTGCGAGTACACGCGGATGGGCTTGCGCGGCTCCATGCACCAGAGGACGAAGTCGATGTCATGGGTGGCTTCCATCACTGCCGGCGACAGATGGACCCGGCCTCCGATCTTGTTACCGAGCGAGCGGGACAGATGGCGGCTCACCAACGCCGTCACCGGCCGCCCCAGCGTGCCGTCGGCGAGGCACTGCTTCACGTAAGCGAACTTCGGATTGAACCGCTGCGTGTAACCGATCGTGAGCTTGAGGCTGGCGGCCCGCGCGAGCGCCATCAACTCGTCGGCTTCCTTCAGCTCGAGCCCCATCGGCTTTTCGAGCAGGACGTGCTTGCGAGCGAGTAGGCAGTCACGCGCGAACGGATAGTGGGTCTGCTCGGGCGTGGTGGTCACGATGATCGCGTCGATGTCCGGACGGCTCAGGAGCTCGCGATAGTCGGTCGTGGCGCTACGGGCGCCCGTCTCCTTGGCCATCTGCTGGAGCCGGTCACGGTCAACCTCGCAGAGGTGCAGGCTCTCGACCAAGGGATGCGTGGCACACGTCCGGGCCCGGAGCCCGCCAATCCAGCCCACGCCGATGATGCCCATGTTGATCGTGCGGCTCACCTGGAGGTCTCCACAGGCTGGCCGTCAACGTCCACCGTGATGCAGATCTCGCGACTGGTGATCGTCGGATCGAGGCCGGGCCGGATTGTGGCTGGGGTCATGACAGGTCCTCCGTGAGGCGCGCAGACTATACCGGGCCGCGGGCCGAGCGGTCAATCAACGTCCACGGTCTATGGCTGGGAAACGGACGAAGCCGCTGCGCCATCGGCTCCTGACCCCTGGGCCGTCGGGGGGGGGCGGGCCCGATCATCTCGGTCCGCGCAGGCGTCCATGACGAACGGCGGCGGGACCGGCGCCTGGCCAGCGTCGCAGTGGAGCTAGGCACCGGTGCCGGAGTGCGGTATTCTGCTGAGCGTCTGCTTTGCTCTTCGTTCCAGTAGACCGCTGCCTCCGGCCGCCTTCCGCATCCTGGAGCCCGCGCCCTTACGAACCCGCGGAAGACTGCTGAAAGGCCGTGGCATGTCATTCACCGATTTCCGTCTCCACCCGACCCTGCTCCGCGGGGTTGCCGACCTCGGCTTCGAGGTCCCCACACCGATCCAGCGCGCCGCGATGCCCCCCGCGATCGAGGGCCGCGACGTCCTCGCCTGCGCGATGACCGGTAGCGGCAAGACGGCCGCGTTCATGCTGCCGCTGCTGCAGCGCCTGCTCGGCGGGCGCAAGGGCGCCACGCGGGTCCTGGTGCTGACGCCGACCCGCGAGCTCGCCGCGCAGATCGAGGAGCACACGCGGCGGCTCGGCCGGCACGCCGGCATCGGCGTCGCCGCGGTCATCGGCGGCGTGGCGCCCGGCCCGCAGGTGCAGGCGCTCCGTCGTGGTGTCGAGATCGTCGTCGCCACCCCGGGCCGACTACTCGACCATCTGCGCGCCGGCGTCGCGAGCTTCGACAAGCTCGAGGCCCTCGTGCTCGACGAGGCGGACCGCATGCTCGACATGGGGTTCATCCCCGACGTGCGCCGCATCCTCGGCTACCTGCCGCGCCGTCGCCAGACGCTCTTCTTCTCGGCGACGATGCCGCCGCCGGTCGTGACCCTCTCGCGCGACATGCTGAACGCACCGGCCGCGATCGACATCGAGCGCCCCGCCGCGCCCGCGGTCGGGATCACGCACGCCGTCTATCCCGTGCCCCCCGAGCTGAAGTCCCCGCTGCTGGTCGCGCTGCTCGAAGGGGCGGCGCTCCAGAGCGTGCTCGTGTTCACGCGGACCAAGCACCGCGCGAACCGTCTCGCGGAGGCGCTCGAGCGCCGCGGGTTCGCGGTCGCGCGCATCCACGGCAACCGCTCCCAGGCGCAGCGCACGGCCGCGCTCGCCGGCTTCAAGGCGGGGACGTACCGGGTGCTCGTCGCCACCGACATCGCGGCCCGCGGCATCGACGTGACGGGCATCAGCCACGTCGTGAACTTCGACGTGCCGAACGTGCCCGAGGATTACATCCATCGCGTGGGGCGCACCGCGCGCGCGGAGGCCACGGGCGACGCGATCACGCTGGTCTCACCGGACGAGGAAAGCGATCTCCGCGTCATCGAGCGCACCATCGGCCGGCGGCTCGAGCGCGCGAAGCTGGAGGGCTTCGACTACACGAAGCGCCCGGCCGAGCGTCTCGAGATCCCGCTCGCCCAGCGGATCGCGACCATCCGGACGCGAAAGGCCGACGAACGCTCGCGAGCACGCGCCAACGCCGCGCGCCGCGGCGGCTACGGCCCGGCCAGGCCCACGCGCGTGTCGTCAAGATAGGGCCTTCCGGACATCTTCCCTTACGCGAGTGCTCTCTATCAGATCCAGCCCCCAGGAGCGTTCGAATTCTCCGAACCCTGGCTGGCATCTTCGACCCTCGAGAGCCCCCGCCCGAAACTGCGGTCCGCTACTGCCCGCCGTCTCTCGAGCCCGAAGGAGCGTCTATGCGTACTGCGGCGGCGGGATCTCGGCCACCATCGATCTGTTCCTGCCGCACCAGCTCGGCCACGATGGCCTCACGCTCTATGACGGTTCCATGGGAGAGTGGGCCAATGATCCTTCGCTGCCGATCGAGACAGACTGCCCCCCGGAGGAGAGCATGACGGCCACTGACATCACGGGACTCGGCGAGTGCTCGAGGTGGCCGCGTGATCTCCGGCTGACCGCTGGCGGAGCACTACCCGCGTCAACGCCTCCGCGGTCGCGGCCCGAGTGAAGCGATCCTCTGGCGCGCGCTGATCCGCGCCGCCACCACCAGCTCCTTGAACGGACGAGCGCTATAGAGCGAGTCGGTTCCGAGGCTCTTCTTGATCGCTCCGGCGGCCGTCATGAGGTCCGCATAAATCTGCTCGAGCTCGGCGACTGTGGGACGGTGACGGCTGCGCGCCAGGGCGTTCGTCAACGCCCGCAGGACGCCGCGGGGCGTCCCACCGTGCAGCAGCTCGTCCGTGCCGCCCAGATCGCTCAGCGACTTGCTCAGCCGATGGGCCTTGGCCTCGAGAACGAACCACTTGTGTCGCCGGCGGAGGCGCTGGCGGAGCGCGACGGCGAGTCCCAGCTCGAAGGGCATGTTGAAGCGGGGCGTCTCGGGCGGCGTCGCGTCGAGCTCGACGCGTGACAGGTCATGGAACGAGTACCGGCAGCGGCGCAGGAGACCCAGGATCCGGTTCAGGCGTCGCTCGCTTCCCGGGATCTCGAGCGTCGCGTGCGGAATCAGGCCGAACCCGCTCAACCCGGCAATGAGCGCGATGAAGAGCCTTTCGTAGTCGGGGTCGTAGGGGACGTTGACGAACGCGGTGTTGATGGGAAGGCGTCGGCGACGTCCGGCGCGACGGCGTCGCGATGCCCGCCCCAACGGCGGCTACGAACGCGCGGCTTGCTTGCGCCTCGCGACCCGTCGCCTGGCCACGGCCCGGCGCTTCGGCCCCGCGGGCGCCGTCCGTGTCACGAACCGCACGACGCGGCCGACGCGACCTTCGACGATGTCCGTCATGAGCTGCCGGAGCTGGCGGACCCGCGCCTTCGCCACTCCCATCTCTCTGGCGGTTTCCTGCACCGTCGGGACCGGGGCCGTAATCACTGCCTTGGCCGGCATGCCTTCAACCTACAGGGCCATCTGCCCAAGGTCAATCTTGACGGCGTGAGGTGAATTCGCGGACTTGACGGCGAGGATAAGATGGGTGGACGAGTAGCGCAGCGACTCGAGGACTGAAACTTCACGAGCGCTTCGCTTTTATGATCGAATCAGGACGAGAACTGACGAGGCCTTGGTGATACCTGGACGGCTGTCAGCCGTTCAGCCGCCCGCGACTTGAAATAGCGGCTCGCGGCCTCGAGGTGCTGCCGTTGCACGGAGACATGGATACCACCGACGGGCCAGCGCGTGTCGTCGCGGAGGCGGTCGCGCGGTTCGGTGGCCTCGACGGCGGGGTGAGCAACGCCGGCATCAACCGGCGGGGGCGAGCGAAAGAGACAGGGCAGATCTTCGCCGAGCCGCGCGAGCCCTACACGCGTGCCCTCATCGCCGCCGCCTTCGACCTGGAGGCCGTCGACGCGGACGTCGTGAGGAGCTGAAGCCAGCGGTGACGTGTCCCCCTGCGGAGGCCGCCTGCGCCTGCTCGCCACCGGGGACGATCGTCGCGTCACTGACATCATTCGACCTCATCCATTGTAATGACTCATCGCGGCGGTCCACCAACAGCATGCGCCCCAGGCGCATGGCTGCGGCTTTCACTTGCACGGCTTGTCCTGCTTACACGCCATGATTCGCCAGGTGTGGCCGACGTCGCCCCCATCCCAGCCAGGAAAAGGCCAGTCCGCGATGATCTTGGGGTCCACGACAACCTCGATGAATACGTCGAACAGAGGAATGGTTTCAAAGTTTTCGAACTTGTAGTTGCCGATCTTACGCAGCTGGGCATCCCTGGCCTTCGCATCGGTGATCTGCAGGAGGTCTTCCCACATCTTGTAGATCTCATCGGTCTGAAAGATATGTCCGATGCCCTTGCCGACGTTGAAGACAGCGAGCTGCGGCTCTACCGCCTTCTTCGAAGGGGGGATCGCCCAGAGATAGCCACTGGCTTCGCGCTTCTGCAACTTGGGGCGCACGGCAGCAACCCAGTCGGCCTCTACCAGCTCTATCTCAATGCCCACCTCGCGCAGCTGAAGAGCCACGCCTTCCATCACCGCGACCATTTCCGGGGCGCCGGCGAAGGGATATAGCCAGGCCTTGGCTTTGAAGCCCTTGGGATACCCCGCCTCCGCGAGCAGCCGTTTCGCTGCCGCCGGGTCATAGCCATACATCGCCGGGAACCGCTTCTCCCAGGTGGGGTCCCAGCCTTCCAGGTCCGGGTAGAAGCCATGCACGTACATAGGGCTCGCCCGGCCCTTGTACAGCACCTTGAGCAACTCTTTCCGGTTGATCGCCTTGTTCATGGCCTGCCGCACTTTGACGTTCGTCCAGGGAAGCTTCGGGTCCAATTTGCCGGTGGCGCCACCGTACTCTGTGTAGCGGCCCGTGGCTTTGTCCTCGGTGCCGAAGTAGAGCCCGCCGAAATTGACCTGCATCTGCTGCGCGGTGCCCCGGCTCCGGATGAGCTTGTAGCCCTTCGCGACCAATTCGTCGGTGAGGTCCTTGTTGACCTCGGTGAGGTGGGTTTCGCCCGCTATCAGCTGCGCAAAGCGCGTCGACTCTTCGAGGGTCCACGTCATCTTGATCTCTTTCCAGTCCACCACGCCATGCTTCCAGTGCGGGGTTGGCGCCCGCTCGTACAGGACATACCGGCCCAGCTGTCGCTCTTTGAAGATGTACGGCCCCGTCCCGGCTGGCTTGCGGTCGTAACCCATCTCTCCTTCTGCGTCCCACTGCTTCTTGCTGAAGATCATGAGATTCGAAGCGCTCGAGTAGTAAAACGGCATGTCCAGACACACGACCTTGCAGTGCATGGTGATCTCGTGAGCGCTGACCACCTCGATCTTCTGGACTTGACAGATGCCGGCCCGGTAGCCACTGACCGGTGGGTCTTTCCGGCCAGGGTAGTTCAGGTCACACCAGAGGGCATGGGTGTGGACGACATCCTGGGCCGTGAACTCGCCGTACCCATGATGGAATTGCACGCCCTTGTGCAGCTTCACCCTCCAGGACCTCCCGTTGGGGCCCAGCGTCCAGCTATCCGCCAGCCAGGGTTTGTACTGACCCGTCTCCGCGTCGACCTCCACGAGCCACTCGAGCATGGGATCGTGTTGAATATTGTGATCGGCCGTCCCATTGATCCAGGGGCGCACATAGTCCAGGTACGGTGTGATGAGCCCCATCACCAGGCGGTCCACCTTGGGCTTCCCCGGCGTGGGCGCCTGCGCTACCGCAGGGGCGGCTACCAGGAGCAGGATTGTTGACAGCAGCAGAACGTAGCGCAGCGCTGCAACCGTCCGAAAAGGTTTTCGATCCATGGCTTGCCCCCCCGTTTTCCCTGGGTTGAAGCTCCTAGCCTGCTGGCTGCGGACGCTGGGACAGATACGCTCCAATGTCAAGAAGTTTCCCCAGCCTTTCCCCGTCGATGGAATTCTCTGGGCGAGGTGACGCCACCAAGCTCGCCCGCTTCGCGAAAGAACCGCTCGCTCTGGAACATGTGCCGTCATTGTAGTGCCGCCCCGGCGGACGAAACGCGTGCTCGTCGAGCGCCCTCCGTGGCGCGAGGGCGTGCTATCGTCCCGTCCGATGGAA
>JAHFDK010000159.1 GCA_023249095.1 Candidatus Rokuibacteriota bacterium
GGATCGAGTTCTTCCCGCCGCACTGCGACCCGACGATCAACCTCTACGACCGGCTCTACGCGATGCGTGCGGACAAGGTCGAGGCCGTGTGGGAGATCGCCGCGCGCGGCCGATCCGACTGAGTACATGGGGGGCTCCGGGTGCCCCCCCAGCCCCCCGGCGCTCGGGCCACCCTGTCGGGTACGTCCATCCGGCCGCAACCCTAGCGTCCGCAGGAGCAAGTCCGCCGTTGAAGTCCGGGTGACCGTCGGTGCATGCTGGAAGTCCCTATGCCTGTGCTCGTGACCGGCGGCAGCGGTCATCTGGGCGCCAACCTCGTCCGGCTCCTGCTCGACGAGGGCCGGGCGGTGCGCGCGCTCGAGCGTCGCGAGAGCGGCCGCGAGGCGTTCGCCGCGCTCGACGTCGAGGTCGTGTCGGGGGACCTGCGCGATTACGCCTCCACCCTGGCGGCTGTGCGCGGGTGCGAGCGTGTCTATCACTGCGCAGCCAGGGTCTCGAGCGCCGACAGTCGGCATCGGGAGATCTACGAGTGCAACGTGCTCGGCACGCGTCACCTGTTGCGGGCGGCACTCGAGACCGGCGTGCAGCGCGTGGTCGTGACCGGCTCGTTCAGCGCCGTGGGTCACGACCCCGCGCGGCCCAGCGACGAGACGATGCCGGTCGATCCCTTCGAGCGCCTGCTGCCCTACCAGCGCAGCAAGGTCGCCGTCGAGCACGAGTGCCTGAAGGCGGTGGTCGAGGGGCTCGACGTCGTCGTCGCGACCTCGTGCGCGATCATCGGTCCGAACGACTTCAAGCCTTCCCGGATGGGTCGAGTGCTGCTCGACTTCGCCCGCGGGCGGCTCCGCGCGTACATCCCGGGTGGCTTCGAGTTCGTGGCCGCGCGGGACATCGTCGAGGGCCATCGTCTCGTCATGGACAAGGGCCGCACCGGCCACAAGTACATCTTCTCGACGGCCTTCCACACCGTGGACGACCTCATGGGGATGTACGAGCGGATCACGGGCCGGCCCCGGCCGCGGCTGCGGCTGCCGCCGGCGGCGATGGCGGTGGTCGCCTGGGCGGTCGACGTGGTCGCCCGCCGGGTGGCGCCGGACGCCGAGCCGCGCTTCACGCCCGGCGCCGTCCGACTGCTGCGCATGCAGCGCCGCGCCGACCTCACCAAGGCGCGAACGGAGCTCGGATACCGGCCGACGTCGGTCGAGGCGGCGGTCGGCGAGGCCTACGAGGACTTCCTGCGCCGCGGCGTTCTGGCGCGACGGTGAGTCGGCCGCTCGCGCATTGCGCGCCGCCCAGCTTGCCCGGTGGGCTTCCGTGGCTCGGCCACGCGCTGGACCTGCGGCGCGATCCGGTCGGGCTCCTGCGCCGCGGCCACGCCCGGCTTGGCGAGATCTTCTCGCTGCGTCTGGCCGGAACACGCGTCACCGCGCTCGTCGGGCCCCAGGCGCAGGGCGCGTTCTTCGGCGCCCCGGAGGACGAGCTGAGCGCCCGCGAGGTCTACCGCTTCACGGTGCCGGTCTTCGGCCGCGGCGTGGTGTACGACGCGACTCCCGCGGTGATGGACGAGCAGATGGGATTCCTCTTCCCGGCGCTCCGCGACGACCGGCTCCGGACGTACGCGCGCGTCATGCAGCAGCAGGCGGAAGCCTACGTCGAGGGCTGGGGCGACGAGGGCGAGGTCGATCTCCTCGCCGCGCTCAACGAGCTGACCGTGTTCATCGCCAGCCGCTGTCTGGTCGGCGCCGAGTTCCGGCGGCGCCTGTCGCGCGAGTTGGCGCGTCTGTTCCAAGACCTCGAGCACGGCATAAACCTCATATCGCTGGTCAACCCGTATCTGCCGCTGCCCACCTTCCGCCGGCGCGACCGAGCGCGGGCGTGCATGGCCGAGCTGATCACGAGCATCATCGCCGAGCGCCGCGCCGGCGCGACCGCCGGCGACGACTTTCTCGAGGTGCTGATGGCCGCGCGCTATGCCGACGGGCGCGCGCTGAGCGACGAGGAGATCGTGGGGCTTCTGATCTCGACCATCTTCGCGGGCCAGCACACGAGCGCGGTCATGGGCGCGTGGACCGGCATCCTCCTCCTCGAGCACCCGCGCTGGCTACCGGCGGTGCTCGATGAACAGGCGCAGGTGCTCGGTAGCGGCGACATCACGCTGGAGGCGCTGCGACGGCTCGTCGCGCTCGAACGCTGCATCAAGGAGGCCGAGCGCCTGCACCCGCCTCTGGTCATGCTCATGCGGCGCATCGTGCGCGATTTCGAGTACGGTGGTTTCGTGGCGCCCGCCGGCGGCTTGGCCATGGTCTCGCCGGCGGCGGCGCACCGGCTGCCCGCGGTCTTCGCCGATCCCGACCGCTACGACCCCGACCGCTTCGGGCCCGAGCGCCAGGAGGACCGAAGAGCGAAGCACGCGCTCATCGGCTTCGGTGGGGGCCACCACCGCTGCATCGGCTCGACGTTCGCCCAGCAGCAGATCAAGGTCATCTGGTCGGTGCTCTTCGGGCGCTTCGAGCTGAGCTTGGCCCGGCGCGGCCACCAACCCGATTACTCGACGTTCGTGGCTGGCCCGCGTCCGCCCTGCGTCGTGCGCTACCGGCGCCGCCGCGCCCGCGGGCCGGTTGCGGCGCCAGTGCCGGCTGTGAGTCCGCGGTGAGTCCGGCGCCCCCGTCGTTCGCCGAAGCGCGGCAGCGCCGTCTGAAAGTCCGGGCGGCGGGGTTCGATCCCGACTACTGGTACGCGGTCGAGCACGAGCGCGCGATCCGGCCTGGACAGGTGATGGAGGTCACGTTCTGGAATCGCTCGATCGCGCTCTTCCGCGGCGAGGACGGGCGTCTGCGCGCGCTGGAGAACCGATGTGCCCACCGCCAGCTCGCGCTCTCGCTCGGCACGGTCGAGGGTTGCCGCCTCACGTGCATGTATCACGGCTGGTCCTACGACGAGTCGGGCCAGCTGGCCGCGGTCCCGCACAACCTCTTCGGTCATCCGATGCCGTCGGTCGGCGTCGCTGCCTATCCGGTGCAGGTCCGCTACGGCCTGGTCTGGATCTTCCCCGGTGATCCGGCGCGCGCCGCCGAGCGTCGAGTCCCCGACATTCCGGAGCTTGAGGGGCTCGGCCGCTGGGCGTGCGTGCCGCTCGATTTCACGTGGCGCGCCCACCACTCGATGATCGTCGACAACGTCAGCGACTTCACGCACGCGTGGCTCCACCGCAAGTACCAGCCGTTCACGGGTGCGGAGCTCACCCGCTGCGAGACGGTCGGCGACGGCGTCTACGTGAGCTACCGGACCGAGGTCGGGCGCGGAAGGGTCTCCGGGCTCTTCGTGGATCGCCGCCGCGTCAAGACCGACGCCATGGACCTCTGCTACGACTACCCGTACCAGTGGTCGAGCACCGACGGGAAGATCAAGCACTGGTGCTTTTCCCTTCCCATCGACGAGCGCACCACCCGCACGTTCTTCCTTTTCTACTTCGACTCGCTGCGGATCCCGTTCACGCCGCTGCGCATTCCACGCCGCCTGATGACCCTTGTGCTGCGCGTTGCCAACCGTGTCCTGATCGCTCCGCTCCTGCGGCAGGACGGACGGGCGGTGGAGGCCGAGCAGGTGGCGTACGAAGCGCACCACGCGCAGCCGGTCCCCGACCTCAACCCCGCGGTCGGGTTGTTCCAGCAGCTCACCATCCGAAAGTGGGAGGAGCACCTCGAGCGCCCCGGCCGCGCATGAGCGGGCGCTCGATCACCTGCTGACGCTCCAGTCAGCGCGCGGCGACTGGGAAGGTGAGATGGTGTGGTGCCCGATGATCACGGCGCAGTACGCGATCGTCCGCCACGCCGTCGGGCGGCCGGTGGACGCCGCGACCCGCGCTGGCCTGCTGCGCTACTTCCATCACGCGCGCGGGCCGGATGGAGCGTGGGGGCTCCATCTCGAGTCGTCCGGCTACGTGTTCGTCACCACGCTCGTCTACATTGCCCTGCGGCTGCTCGGCCTCAGCCGCGACGAGGCCATCGTGAAGGACGCGCGCCGCTGGCTGGCGAGCCAGCCGGGCGGCGTCCTGGCCATTCCGTCGTGGGGCAAGCTCTGGCTGGCGCTGCTCGGCCTCTACGGCTGGACCGGCGTGAATCCGTGCCCGCCCGAGCTCTTCCTGCTGCCACGCTGGCTGCCGTTCCACCCGTGGCGCTACTATTGCCACACGCGCTACATCTACCTGGCCGCCGCGTACCTCTACGGGGCTCGGGCGCGCGCCGACCTCGGTTTGCTCACCGCCGAGCTTCGCGAAGAGCTGTATCCAGCGGCATGGCCCGCGCTCGACTTCGCGGCGCACCGCCGCGCCGTCGCGGCGTCGGACCTCTACGTCCGCCCGGGCGCCCTCCTCCGGGTCGCCTCGACGGGGCTGCGCGTGCTCGAGCGGCTGCTGCCGCGCCGTGGCCGCCGGCGGGCGCTCGATGCGTGCTTCGACCGCATCCTGTACGAGCAGCGCGTCACCGACTACCACGCGCTGTCGCCGGTGAACGGTCTCCTCAATTGCCTGGCGATCTGGTCGCGCGACCCGAATCATCCCGACCTCGCGCCGAGCCTCGACGGCCTCGAACACTGGCGCTGGGAGGATCTCGCCCAGGGCGTGCGCTTCACCGGCGCGCGCTCGAGCGCGTGGGACACGTCGTTCGCGCTGCGCGCCCTCGGCGAGGCGCCGGCCCGGGCGGCGCGGGACGCCGCCGCCGTGCGTCGGGCCTACGCATTTCTCCGCGATGCGCAGATGACCCGCGAGCTGCCGCGGTGGCGGGAAGAGGACCGCGACCCGATCACCGGCGGCTGGTGCTTCAGCGACGGCGCCCACCGCTGGCCGGTGAGCGACTGCACCGCCGAGGCGCTGAGCGCGCTCCTGGTGGTGGGTGGACGCGCCGAGCTGGCGCCGCCGGCCGGCGAGCGCATCGCGCCGGCGCGCCTGGTGACCGCCGCGGAATTCATCCTGCGCCGGCAGAATGCGGACGGCGGCTTCGCGACCTACGAGCGCCGCCGCGGCTCTGCCTGGCTCGAGCGCCTGAACCCCTCGGAGATGTTCGGGAGGTGCATGACCGAGCGCTCCTACGTCGAGTGCACGGCCTCGGCGATTGGCGCGCTGGCGCGACTGCGCGCCGCTGAGCCGGCGCTGGCCTCGCCGCGGCTCGAGGGAGCGATCGAGCGCGGCGCGCGCTTCCTGCGGCGCGCTCAACGAGGCGACGGTTCGGTACCGGGGTTCTGGGGGATCAACTTCACGTACGGCGCCTTTCACTTCGTCGAAGGGCTGCGCGCTGCGGGCGTCGCCGCCGCCGATCCCGCGCTGGCGCGCGCGGCGGCTTGGCTCGTCGCCCAACAGCGCGCCGACGGCGGGTGGGGCGAGCATCACAGCGGCTGCCGCGACGATCGCTACGTCGAGCACCCCGAGAGCCAGCCGGTGATGACGGCGTGGGCGTTGCTGGCGCTGCTCGAGGTGCTGGAGCCCACCGCCGAGCCCGTGCGGCGCGGCGTCGAATGGCTCGTCACGCGTCAACTTCCGGACGGCGGCTGGCCGCCGGGCGCCGTCAACGGCGTATTCTTCGGCTCGGCGATGCTCGACTACCGCCTCTACCCGGTCTATTTCCCCGCGTGGGCGCTCGCGCGGTGGGCCGCGCGATCAAGAGCGGCCTGACCGAGCCGCCGTCACATCGTCGCCATCAGCCGGCCGAGCGCGGTCTTCACTGCCGGCCGCTCGACGGCGGCCACGACCCGATCGAGCGCCGACGAGTTCACCGCCGCGCGCCAGAGCCGCGCGGCCCTGAACGAGAGGCCGAATGCGCGGCGGCAGCGCGACTCGTAGGTGGCGATCACCGAGCGCTCGTCACGCAGGCCGGCAAGCACCGGCGCCAGCGTCTCGGCCGCGAGCACTCCCGAGCGCATGCCCTGCGAGATCCCCTCGGCGGTCGCCGGATGCACCATGCGTCCCGCCTCGCCCACGACGAGACGGCCCGGCGAGCCGAGCCTCCCGATACGGAACGCGCATGCGATCGGATGGCCCTTGAAGGCGCCGACCGGGGTCGCCCCGCGCAGGCGCCGCGCGTAATGCTTGTCGAGGAAATCCTGGAAGACGCGGCGGCCGTTGAGCCGGAGCTCAGGGTCCTCGTAGCAGATCCCGATGTTCACCCGCGAATCGCTCTCCGGAAACATCCAGCCGTAGCCCGGCGTCACCAGGCGATCGAACACCATCTCGACGTGATGGGCCGTGAACGGCACGCCCTCCCACCAGCCCATGATCGCGTGCATGAGCCGCGGCGGCCGCCGGTCGACCGTGAATCGCGAGTGGGCGCCGTCGGCCACGATCGTCTGACGTGCCGCCACCTCGCGCCCGTCACGCCCGACGAAGCCGACCACCCGCCCGCCCTCCTGACGCAGCTCCGCGACCGGGAAGTTGGGCACGAACCGGACGCCGAGGGCCCGCGCGCGCTCGAGCAGGACGTGATCGAGCGTGCGGCGCCGGCAGACGATGGCCGCCGTCCGGTCGCCGCCCGACAGGTACAGCTCGCGGTCGCCCGGCGTCACCAGGCGCAGGCCGGCGACGCGATAAGCCTGCGGCGCGATCTCGTCCCACACGCCCAGCTCGCGCAGCGTGCGAATCCCGCGCGGCGACACACCGCTGCCGCACGTCTTGTCGCGCGGGAAGTCGGCGCGGTCCACCAGCACGACGTCACGAACGCCGAGCTGGCCCAGGCGCAGCGCGGCGGCAGTGCCCGCTGGGCCGGCGCCGATGATCGCGACCTCCGCGCGGATCACGCCCGGAGCCCGCGGAGCGTCTCGCTGGCGTAGCGCAGGGTCGCCAGCGACAGGCCGAAAGCGGCGCGGGTCCACACGCCGAGTGGCCTTGGCTCACGCCGCGTCAGGAGGCCGGGGAGCGTGTGCCGTACCACCCACGCGTACTCCCGGACCATGACCGACATGCGACCTTCCTCGGTGGACAGGAGCGTCATCGAGGCCGCGCGTCCGCGTGGGCTCGACTCCCAGTACCGCAGCAGCCCCTGGCGGAGTAGACGCGTCTCGGGCGTGCGCGCGACGAACACGGCGTAGAGCGCCTCGGCCAGCGCCATGCGCGTACGCTGCGGGCCGGCCCGCTCGGCCACGTAGTGCCGCAGCGCCGCCGGCACGTCGCCGCCGCGGGCCCGTAGGGCATCACGCAGACGGACCGCGTCGCGCGTGCACACGCTGAGACCGGTCGCGGTCAGCGGGTGGCAGCAGCCGGCGGCGTCGCCCACGAGGACGACGCGGTGGCGGGCGACGGCGTCCGGCACGACGGAGTAGCTCGCCGAGGCGAGCCCGCGCCGGGCGTCCATCGCCTGCCGCACGTCCTCGCTCAGGGGTGGAGGCAGCGCGGCCAGGTACGCGAGATCACGCGTGGCGGCGTCCACCCCGAGCGGGTTGTCGGGGACGTCGAACATCACGCGCACGCTGTCGGGACCGATGTGATAGGCGAGCGCCGGTGCCGGGCCATCGAGGAACACGGTGCCGAAGCCGGGATGCGGCAGCCGGCCGCCCGGCAGCACGAAGCCCAGCATCGAGGAGAGCCGCCGCCGACGGCAGCCGATGCCGGCCAGCCGCCGCGTGCTCGAGGCGGCGCCGTCGGCGGCGACCAGCAGCCGGGCGCTCAACCGCGTGTAGTCGCCGCTGCGCGAGATGGTGACGCCGACCGCCTCCGGCGCGCCCTGGTGTACGGCGACGACGCGCGCGCCGTTCCACACCGTGACGTGAGGGAGGCGAGCGACGGCGACGCGCAGGGTCGACGCGATGGCGGCATGCTCCATCGCGAATCCGGTCGGGCGCATCGTGCCTGGGGACGCATAGGGCAAGCGATGGGACTGCCCATCGCCGACGACTGCAAAGCCGAGCACCGGCACGCCGCCCGCCGCTTCCAGGGAGCCGAGGAGGCCGAGCTCGGCCAAGTTGGCCGCGCCCGGCGGGTGAATCAGCTCGCCGGCCAAGCGCTTGCTGCTGTCGAGCCCGGGCTCGACGACGAGCGTGCGGAGGCCGAGGCGGTCCAGCGCGGCGGCCACCGAGGCTCCGGCCATGCCGCCACCGGCGATGATGACGTCGAACGCCCGCGGGTCGCTCACGTCAATAGACTCCGGGAAGGATCCGCCAGGGGACCTTCCGGCAATACGCGTTCCAGTCCGTACCGTACTTCTCGCGGCAGACTGCATTGTCGCGCCGCTCGCGATGAAGGAGAAGGACCGTCATGTAGACGACATAGAAGTAGGGCAGCGGATGACGGAAGCCGGTCGGCAGGCACCACGCGAGCGCCATCACCAGGTCGCCGAGATAGTTCACGTGGCGGGCGATGCCCCACCACCCGGAGGTCAGGAGCAACGAGCCGGCGGTGGTGCGGATATACTCCGGAGCCCGCCCCCACACCGGCGCCTCGGGGTCACGGCGGAATCGGTGCTTCTGGATGTTGGACGCTCGGAAGAGGACGTAGCCGGCCAGATTGAGGGCCACGATGCCGGCGGTGGCCGCCGGGGACAGCTCGGGCGCGTGATCCACAAGGTAGTAGGCCTGGAGGGTGTAGGTGAACGGCACCCATACGAGATCGCCCCAGGCGAGCATCCAGCCGAAGCGCTCGTACTTGATGTCCCAGGTCGTGAGGATCGCTTCTTCATGGAAGAAGTAGTCGGCGACGTAGAGGAACTGGAACGCGTTGACCAGCAACATCGCGAGCGTCACCGTGCCGTGTCGCTGGTGCTGCGCCGCGGCGAACGACAGGTTGAACACGACCCACAGGATGAGGCCGGGCCGACTCTCGCAGAAGAACTTTAGATCGAGCCCGCCCAGGCGAGGGTTCAGCATCGTCCCCATGAAGTAGTCGCGAATCGGATCGTCGGTCGTCGAGCCGGCGCGGCGGCCTTGCACGTACAGCACGGCGGCCAGGGCGAACGCGACCAGGTTCACGGTGGCGAGGAGCGACCCGAACTCGTCGTAGGCCGCGGTGGGTGACAGCACCCCGGCGCCGACGGCGGCGGCCACGACGGCGAGGGTGACCCAGAACGAGAGCCACCCGTTGAGCCGATAGGCGAGTCGCGAGCCCTCGTCGAGGGGCACACCCTGCCGGACCTGCCCGGGCGCCCACACCTGCAAGAGGACCTGGAGGACGACCCACCCGCCGTAGAGGGCCAGCGCCTGCGGCGTCGGTGGCGGCACACGGGCGGCGAGGTCGTGCAGGTCGGCCGCCGATCGGGGCAGTACGAGCGCACCACCAAAGTCGCGTAGGCACAGATAGAAGTAGTACGTGAGCGGCGGCAGGCACACCATCAGCACGAGCGGACCCAGCGTCCGCTGGCTCGCCATCAGATCTTGCCCCGGCGGAGTTCCCGAACCGTCAACCGGCCATACGTCCAGATCGTCCGGGCGATGGTCTGGAGCTCGAAGGCGATCATCGCGTCGCTCAGCGCGAACGGTAGCGCCGACGGGATCGCGCCGCGGCCATATTCGAGCATCCAAGCGCCCTCGCTGAGCCTGACACCCTTGGCCTCGCCGCGCCGCAGGACAGCCGCGTCGCCGGGACGGAAGGCGCGGCGCTCAGCGAAGTCCGCCTCGGTGTACGTCCACATCTCGCCGGCCAGCATGAAGTCGTGGATCTCGATCCAGTAGCGGCCGGAGAAACCTTCGCTGCCCACCGGCGTGCCGAAGATCAGCACATACTCGGAGAGCGAGCCATGAAGCACGGTCATGATGCCCGTCACGCCGCCGGCCAGGCTCAGCATCCAGTTCGGGCGGGTCTCGATGTGACCGGGGTAGAGCCGGGCGAGCTCTCTGGTGACGCGCTGCACCATCTGGTCGTGAGGCAAGCCGACGGCGCCCCGGGCGATCGCATGGAGAACGTCCGGCTGGAACAGCGGAGCCACTCTGGGACGCCACCGCACTGGCTCCCGTTCTACCGTCCGGCCGGAGCCCGGTCAAGGCTGCGGCGCCTCGGCGACGAGCGCGTCGGTGGTCCGCCGCAGCCGTTCCGCGAGCACGCGTGCCAGGTTCCGGAAGAGCTTCACGGCGGTGAATGGGAACCGCCGGCGGATGCGCTCGAGTGCGGCCAGGTCGAGCCGCAGTACATCGGCATCGGTCTCGGCCGCCACGTAGGCTGTCCGGACGTTCTCGTTCATGAGCGCCACCTCGCCGAACACGGCCCCGGGCGCGAGCGTGGTGAGCAGCCGCTCGCGACCGTCCGCGTAACGGTCGAATGCGCGCAGCCGGCCGGTGACGACCATGTACATCTCGTGGCCGCTCTCCCCTTTGCGGATCATGACGTCGCCGCGGCGGACGCGCTCGAGCCCGCCGAGGAGGACCACTTGGCGGGCCTGCCAGCGCGAGAGCCCCACGAACAGCGGGGCGCGCCGCACGAGGTCGGCCGGCATCTTCAGCAGCAGCACGTCCCACAGTGTCACCAGCTGGGTCGAGTACATGAGGATCGGCGTGAGCGTCAGCTCGCCGATCATCGCCACCAGCATCACCAGCGCGCTCAGCAGGCCGAAGTGGACGGTGGAGATCCGCTCGGACAGGAGCAGCGGCAGGAAGCTGACGATGAGAGCGACCGACACGTAGATGATCGGCCGTCCCTGGGCCCGGAGCGTGTTGAACATCGCGACCTTCTGGTCGCGGTGCTCCTGGAGCTGGCGATTGTAGGTGACCATGTGGTGGACGGTGTCGTCCACCGCGATGCCGATGGCGACCGTCGCCACCAGCGCGGTGCCGATGTTGAGCGGGATACCGACGAGCCCCATGAACCCGTAGATGAAGAGGACAGGGATCACGTTGGGGATCATGGACAGGAAGCCCGCCCGCAGCGACATGAAGAGCGCAGCGTGGATCAGGGCGATGACGACGAACGTCGTCCACAGACTCTGGATCTCGTTCACGGCCAGGAAGTCCACCGCGTTGTTGGTGAGGATGGCCTCGCCGGTGAGCCGTGCCGGCAGCGTGGGCGGGAACTCCCGCGCGATGTAGCTCTCGATCTGTCGACGCAGCTCCGAGATCGCCCGCGATCCGGTGAGGTCGTGGCGCACCACGATGCTGGCGCCGGAGGCGTTGAAGTCGAGGAACTTCGCCAGCTCTCTGCCCTCGAGGAGCAGCAGATACTGGGCGACAGCGTCGGGGGAATCCGGGACGATCTCGAAGGCCGGATCGCCGCCGTGCATCTCTCGATGCATCCGGCGGATGTAGTCGGCGACCGAGACCGTCTTGGCCACCTTGCCGGTGCCGGCGAGGAAATCCTGAAGCTCGGCGATCTTCCGCAGCACCTGCGGGTCCTTGACTCCGTTCTCACGCCCGGTGTCCACCACGATGTAGAAATTCTGGGCGCCGCCCAGCGCGCGGCCGAGGTCCTCGATGCGCTGGCGGACGAGCGACCCCTTGGGGAACAGGCTGACGAAGTCGGTGTCCACCCGGAGGGTGAACCAGCCCGCCAGCGACGCCGCAGTGACGAGCCCGGCGACGACCAGGATGGCCACGCGGTGCTCGAGGTTGAAGTGACCGAGGCGCTCCATGAGCCTGGGGATCGCGCCGTGAGTGGACTCGTCCGTGAACGCCGACCGCCGTAGCCGGCGGGGCACCGGCCACAGGCGCAGCATGAGCGGCGTGAGCAGCATGGTGACGACGAAGTTCGCCAGCAGCCCCAGGCACGCCGCCTGGCCGAACTGGATCAGCATGGTGACGTCGGTCAGGATCAGCGTGGCGAAGCCGACCACCGTGGTGGCGGTGGTGATCGTGAGCGGGAGCGCCGACTCGGCCAGCATGTGCCGGATCGCGTCGAGCTTGGGCTCGCCGCGCTCGAGCCCCCGATGGTACTCCGAGATCATGTGGACGTCTTCGGCGAAGCTGATGGCGATGAGCAGCGCCGGCACGATCGAGGTGAGCAGGTTCATCGGCAGCCGGACCAACGCCATCAGCCCAAGGGTCCACACGATGCTGAGGACCGTGGTGGTCACCGGGATGACCGGGCCCTGGGCCGTTCGGAAGGCGACGAACAGGACGACGAGCTGTGCGAGGACGCAGATCGGGACGAGCCGCACCTGGTCGTCCTTGATGGACTGGTCGTTGGCGACCCTGGTGAAGACGCCGCCGATCTGGTAGACGCTCATGCCCGGCGCGACCTCGCGCCGGATCAGCGCCTCCACTTGGTCGGTGAACCGGCGGTTGAACTCCCGGTCACCAGCCGGCGTGTCCGTGTAGATGGTGATGGCGGTCGCGCGGGCGTCGGCCGCGACCAGGTTGCCGACGAACACCCGATTGCCGAGGGCGTCGGCCCGGATGCGGGCGATGCCGCGGGGGTCGTCGGGCACGTCTCGACCAATCAGTGGCTCGGTGTCGAGCGCGTCACCCTCGCCCTTGATGTTCTTCACGGTGGTGAGGCTCTCGACCCGGCTGGCGCCCTCGACGCCTTCCAGCCCGTCGGTGAGTCGCGCGACCACGCGGAGCACCGCCGGCGTGAACACGTCGTCGGCCTTGACCAGCACGACCGTCAGGTCGTCACTGCCGAAGCGGCGCTTGACCTGGTCGTAGAACTCCCGGGTCGGATCGCGCTCCAGCATAAGCCCTTCGGCGGAGGGATCGATCTCGAGCCGGGGAAGCTGCCAGGAGAAGAACACCGTGAGCGCCACCAGGAGCGCGATGGCGAGAGGCGGGCGGTCGAAGGACCAGAGGAAAAGGACCTTCACCGGGGCGGCCCGCTACGGCCCTCCTCGAGTCAGCTCGGCCTCGGAGAAGAAGTCGTTCTTCAGGCCACGGTCCACCGCGCGGCTCTCCACGACCACCACGGTCTTCGTGCCGTGCAGGACGTCGTGCATCTCGTATTCGTCGGGGCGCCAGGCAGTGCCCTTGACGTTGACGACCTTGCGGAAGGTCTCGACTTTTTCCAGCTGGCCGCGCCGGTCGTAGTACTCGCGCTTGATCACCACGTGGTTGTCCGTCCGGACCCAGATGCGGCGCTTGCTGTAGGCACTGTTCCCGGCTTGACGCTCGGTGGCGGGCACCGCCTCCACCACGAAGCACTCCTGACCGTCCACGCGCTCGCGGCCCGCCAGCGTGTAGCGGTTCACCGCGAGGTTCTCCGGGAGCAGGTCCTCGTACGTGAAGTCGGTGCCCATGAAGCGGTTCTTCTTGCCGCGGGCGGCGATACGCTTAGGCTTCTTGGTGGCCGGCAGGTAGAGCCACTGGTCGTCGTTGCCGTCCTTGGCCTCCCAGGTGAGGAGGGCGGTGTTCTCGACATCGCGGGGGGCCAGGAAGCGGACGAGGATCTTGTCGAGATCGTCCGGGCCGTTCAGCGTATACCGGACGACCCTGCGCTCCTTGACGGCGCCCGACTTGCTCACGAGCTTCACGAGCTGGCGCTCTTGCTCGTCG
>JAHFDK010000160.1 GCA_023249095.1 Candidatus Rokuibacteriota bacterium
GGATCACGACGCTCGACGAGTCGAGCCCGCAGCCCCACGCCCAGTGGGCGCTCGGGTTCCTGCCCGACGGCGAGCGGCTCGTGCCGCTGCTCGATCCGGCCCGGCTCCTGCGCGCGCTCCGGGAAGAGCGCAGAGAGGAGAGATGACGATGAAACGGCGGACGGTGCTCCAGATCCTTTCCGGGGCGGTGGCCGGTGGCGTGGGCCGGGACTGCCTGACCGCGTGGGCACAGGCGCCTGCCCGAAGCAGTCTCGAGCCGCGCGTCATCGGCGCTCCCGGCGTGAACGCCAAGGATATCAAGATCGGCATGAGCGCCGCCTTCCGGGGGCCCTCCGCGGGGCTCGGCATCGAGCTCTACCGCCGGGGCGCAAGCCTGCTACGCCGAAGTCAACCAGCGTGGCGGCGTGCACGGGCGCACGATCTCGGTGGTCGCGCTCGACGATGGCTACGAGCCGACGCCGTGCATCAAGAACACGATCGAGCTCGTCGAGAAGGAGCAGGTCTTCTTCCTCTCGAACTACGTCGGGACGCCGACGCTCACGCGCGCGCTGCCGGTGATCAAGCGCTACGCCGACCGCCAGGTGATCCTGGTCGGCAACTTCACCGGCGCCCAGCCGCAGCGCGAGGAGCCCTACATCGAGCAGGTCTTCAACATCCGGGCCTCGTACCGCCAGGAGATGATGGCCCTGGTCGACCGCTTCTGGCAGGCCGGCGCCCGCAAGTTCGGTGTCTACTACCAGATCGACGCCTACGGCCGCAGCGGGACCGACGGCGTGGCCCGCGGCCTCGCGCAGCGCGGGACCAAGATCGTCGCCGAGGCGACGTACCGCCGCCACGACAAGTTCGAGGACGACATGAGTCCAGCCGTGCAGGCGCTCCGCCGGGCCGGCGTGGACGCGGTGCTGTGCACCGGCTCCTACCAGGGCTGCGGCGCGTTCGTCCGGACCGCGCGTGACCTCGGCTGGACCGTGCCCATCTCCAACGTCTCGTTCGTCGGCTCCGAGGCGATGCTGAACCTGCTCCTCAAGCACGGTCAGGCCACCGCGCGCGACTACACGCAGGCGCTCGTCAACTCGCAAGTGGTGCCGAGCTACGACGACGTGAGCCTGCCCGGCGTCGCCGAGTACCGCGCGCTGATGGAGAAGCACGATCCACAAGTGCCGGAGGCGCTGCGCGACGCCAAGCACGCGCCCGAGCGCCTCAGCTTCCGCAGCCTGGAAGGCTTCGTCAACGCCAAGGTGATCGTCGAGGCGCTGCGGCGCGCCGGACCGAGTCCGACGCGCGTGGGCTTCCGCCAGGCACTGGAGTCGCTCAAGAGCTTCGACCTCGGGATCGGCGCGCCGCTCACCTTCGGGCCGGAGCGGCACCAGGGGCTGGACAACGTGTACTTCACCAGTGTCGTGAACGGACGATGGGCCCCCATCATTGACTGGGCCGCCGCGGTGAAAGTATGAACAAGCCACGCAAGCTGCGATTCGGGCTGCTTCCGAAGATCATCCTGTTCCTGACGGCGACGCTCGTCCCGCTGGCGGCGATCACCTGGTGGATCTCCGTGCAGGCGCTGACCACGAACCTGACGGAGGAGTTCACCTCCAAGGGCACCGCCATCGCGAAGAGCCTGGCCAGCTCCGGCGTCGACCTCTTGCTCACGCGTGACGCCTCGACAGTGCAGGGAATCGTCGACCAGTTCGGCGCCATCAACGGCGTGAAGTACGTCATGGTGTACGACCCGCAGAGGACGCTGGTCGCCCACACCTTCTCGCCGCTCGTGCCCGCCGGCATCGTCGAAAAGAACCTGGTGCCCGGGGAGGCGGCGCAGCAGATCAGGGATATCACGTATCCTGATCCGGTTACGGGCGCGATCCAGCAGATGATCGACATCGGCGTGCCCGTGCTCGCGGGCCAGCTGGGGACGGTCCGCGTGGGGATGGACCGTTCGATCATCACCGTCGCCGCCGCCCGGTCCGGACGGGGCCTGCTACTTGTCTTCGGCGGCGTCGCACTGTTCGCGGTCCTCGCCGGCGTGGTCTTCGCCCACCACATCACCAAGCCGGTGACCCAGGTGGTCCGGGTGGCCGAGCGGGTGGGTCAGGGCGACCTCTCCAGGCTGGCGATCGTGACCTCCCGCGACGAGATCGGGCAGCTCGCGACGACGTTCAACGACACGGTCGTGCGCCTGCGTTCGCTGGTGCAGACCGAAACGGAGCGTGACGAGGAGCGGCGCAAGCGTGAGGAGCTCCAGCGCAACATCACGCGCTTCCTCGACATCGCCACCGAGATCGCGCGGGGCGACCTCACCCGGCGCGGCCAGGTGACCTCGGACGTCCTCGGCAGCGTCGTCGACGCTATCAACGTGATGGTCGAGGAGCTGGCGACCCTCATCGACGACGTGCGCCAGGCGGCGCATCAAGTGTTGACGAGCGCCACCGAGATGATCGGCGCCATGGAGACGACGGCCGGCGGCGCCCAGACGCAATCGCGGGAGGCCGTGGGCGTGAGCGACGCGATGGAAGCGCTCACCCGCTCGATGCGCCGGGTCGCCGAGGACGCCGAGGCGTCGGCCGCGGCGGCCAACCTCACGCTCGAGTCGGCGACCAAGGGCGAGGACGCGGTGCGGGCGAGTCTCTCCGGCATGCAGCGGATCCGCGGTGAGGTGCAGGGGATCTCGAAGAAGGTCAAGAGCCTCGCCGACCGCTCGCTCGAGATCTCCGAGATCGTCAACACGATCGAGGACATCTCGTCGCAGACGAACCTCCTGGCCCTCAATGCCGCCATCGAGGCCGCGGGCGCCGGCGAGTCGGGCCTGCGTTTCGCGGTCGTCGCCGAAGAAGTCCGGAAGCTCGCCGAGCGATCCGGCAAGGCGGCCAAGGACATCGTCGTGCTCATCAAGGCGGTGCAGACCGAGACGCAGCAGGCGGTGGTGGCGATGGAGGATGGCACGCGGGAAGTGGAAGCGGGCTTCAAAGTCACCGTCGAGGCCGGCGAGCGCCTGCACCAGATCGGCGAGATCTCCCAGAAGTCAGCGGCGCTTGCCCGGGACATCTCGCAGACGACCCAGGAGCAAGTACGCGACGTCGAGAGCGGCGCGGTCTCCGTCCAGTCCATTGCGGGGGTCGCGGTCGAGACCGAGAAGGCCGTCCTCGAGACCCGCAAAACGATGGACCAGGTGGTTCGCGTAGCTCAGGCCCTCACGTCGAGCCTCTCCCGGTTCAAGCTGGCCACCTGAGGCGTCGAGCCACTGGAGACACAGCGTGGCTGACGGCGATCGGCAGTTCCTCCTGAGCGTCTTCCTGATGGAGGCGTGGGACACCCTCGCCGCCGTCGAGGACGGTCTCGCCGCCCTGGGGCGCTCGTCGGGCATGTCGGCGGCGATCGAGCACCTGGTCGTGGTGACGCATCGGCTGCGCGGCTCGGCGGCGCTCAGCGGCTTCCCCCAGGTGGCGGCGCTCGCCGCGGCGATGGAGGGGGCGGTCCAGCGGACGGCGGCCTCGCCGGCCCAGGATCAGCGCGCCCTCGGGGCGTTGTCCGACCTGGTGCTCTCGCTCAAGACGGCGCTCGACGTGATCGGCGTGACCGGCATCGAGGATGGCGAGGCGATCGCCGAGGCACTGGATCGCATCGTGCCGGCGGCGCCGCCCGAGCCGGGCGCGGAGACGACGCGGCGGCTCACCGAGCTGGACCGATTCTTCATCGACCAACCGGACGTTCTCGAGTACTTCGTCCCGGAGGCGGTCGAGCATCTCGAGTCGATGGCCCAGTCGCTCGTCGCGCTGGAGGGCGATGGCTCGACCGACGCCGAGGTCGCGACGCTGTTCCGGGCGGTCCACACGCTCAAGGGCGCCGCCTACACCGTCGGGTGTGGACTGATTGGTGACCTCGCGCATCGCATCGAGGACATGCTCGGGGAGATCCGCGAGCACCGGCGGCCCCTCGGCCGGGCGGCGATCGAGACGGTCTTCGTCGGGCTCGACACTCTCAGACTTCTCGTACGGAGCGGCGAAGACCCGGCGGACGGGCGGGCCGCCGCCTACGAGAGGGCAATGGCGGTGCTTGCGGCGTTGCCGGCGATCGAGGCGCCGCCGACCGATGCGCCCGCGATGGCGGAGACCGTGCCCGAGCTCGCGCCGACGAGCGCCAGCGTGCCGCGCGAGTTGGTCGTCGCTGAGGCGGCGTCCCGGCTCGAGCCGCTGGTCGCGTCGCGCGTTTCCGCGCCCGCGCGGTCGCCGCGCGAGGCGGCCGCGCGGAGGGTTCGTCCGAGCATCCGCGTCAGCCTCGACCGCCTCGACGCGCTCATGAATCTCGTCGGCGAGCTCGTGATCGCGCGGAGCCGGCTGGATCGTCACTTGATTCAGTTCGAGCAGGCCGGCGAGCTGCTGTCGTTCACACAATCACGCCTGACACAGACGGTCGCCGAGTTCGAATCAAAGTACGCGAACCGCCCCCTGCCGTCGGCCGAGGCGACGGGATACGGAGGCCCGTCCGAGCGGAGCGCAGCGTCGGCGGTGCCGCTGGGAGACGTGTTCGCCGAGCTCGAGTTCGACCGCTACGACGACTTCAACCTGCTGGCGCGCCGGGTGGGCGAGATCTCGAGTGACCTCACGGAGATCCAGCTCCAGCTGGGCGGACTCGTGCGCGTCGTGCGCGAGGACGCGAGCGGCGTCCAGCGACTCAGCGGCGAGCTGCGCGGCCAGATCACCCGCGCGCGCATGGTGCCAGTCGGCCGCCTCTTCGCGCCGTTCGTGCGCATGGTCCGGGAGGCGGCGCGGGCGGCCGGCAAGAGCGTCGGGCTCGACGTCAGGGGCGAGACGGTCGAGATGGACACCACGATCGTGGAGCTGATGGCCGACCCGCTGATCCACCTGGTGCGGAACGCCATCGCCCACGGCATCGAGACGGAAGCGGCCCGGCGCCAGCAGGGTAAGCCGCCCCAGGGCACGCTGCACCTCGGCGCCGCGCACAAAGGCGGGTCGATCTACATCGAGGTGGCGGACGACGGCCGCGGCATCGACCTCGAAGCCGTCAGCGAGGCCGCGCGCCGCGGCGGTTTTGTGACGGCGCAGACGCTCGCGCGGCTCGGCGAGCGCGACATCCTGGATCTGATCTTCCTCCCGGGCCTCACCACCGCGGCCTCGGTAACCACCGCCGCCGGCCGCGGCGTCGGCATGGACGTCGTGCGCTCGAACGTCGGCCGCCTCGGCGGTGAGATCGAGGTTCAGACCGAGGCGGGCCGGGGCACCCGCGTCCGGATCAGGTTGCCTCTGACGATCGCCATCTCGGACGCGCTCATGGTGCAGGTGGGACCGGAGACGCTGGCCATCCCGGTGCTAGCGGTGAAGGCGGCGATCCACGTCCGGCCGGACGAGATCCGGGTCGTGGACGGGGCGGAGTCGGTCGAGGTCGAGGGGGAGCCGGTGGATCTCGTGCGTCTGGATCGCGTGCTCCGCATCGCGAGCCGCGCGGACGACGGGCCGCTGTCCGTCGTCACGCTCCGCACCGGCCGCAAGACGCTGGCGGTGGCGGTCGACGAGTTCCTCGTCAAAGAGGAAATCGTCATCAAGACCCTCGGCAGCTTCCTACAGGGCGTCGGCCCGTTCTCCGGCGCCACCGTCACCGGTGAAGGACGAGTCATCCTGTTGCTCGATGCCCTGAAGCTCCTCGAGATGAGCTTCGCCGCGCCGGCGCCGCCGGCATTCGGGACTGGTCGCGAACGCGTCGCGGTCACACCGCCGGACGCCGAAGACAAGCGCTGCATCCTTCTGGTGGACGACTCGGTCAGCGTGAGGAAGTTCGTGGGTGGCATGCTCGAGCGCGCGGGATTTCGCGTCGTCGCCGCCCGCGATGGCGCCGAGGCCCTCCAGCGGCTCGCCGAGCGCTCCGTCGACGTCGTCGTCACGGATCTGGAGATGCCGCGCCTCAACGGCTACGAGCTGATCCGTGACCTCAACCGGGAGCCGGCCACGTGCGATCTGCCGGTGGTGGTGCTGACCACGCGCGCGGGCGCCAAGCACGTGAACCTCGCGCGCGAGCTCGGGGTCGAGCACTACGTCACCAAGCCGGTCGACGAGGCAAGCTTCGTCCAGCTCATCGAGTCCCTGGCGGTCCCGGCGCCGGCACGGACGGAGGTCTGAGGCGATCATGTCGCGCGTGCTGCTGATCGATCCCGACCGCGGCGCCCTCGCCGCGCTGCGCGCGGCCCTGGGCCAGGCCGGCTTCCGGGACGTCTCGGCAGTGACCAGCGGATCGTTTGCGTTGACGATGCTCGAGCGCAACCGCCCCGACCTCATCGTGAGCCGCGTGGGCGTCCCGGACATCGACGGCTACGAGCTGTGCTCGATCGTTCGCAAGGATCCCGCGATGACAGGGGTGCTGCTTCTCCTGCTCGTGAGTCCAGGCGACGCGGCTCCGAAGGCCATGCTGGAGGCGAAGCCGGACCAGACGCTCGCGGGGGACCTCCCGGTGACCACGATCGTCTCCGAGGTAGCCAGTCTGCTGGGGAACCGCGCGCCACGGCGGGAGCCGACGCCGTCGCCCGCCGCCCCCATCGAGGTGACTCATGGCCTGCACGGCTCACTCGAGATCATGGACCTGCCGGATGTCACGCAGGCGATCGCGCTCGGGAACAAGACCGGCCAGCTCCTCGTCACGCTGCCGTCGGGGCGGGGCGCCATCGTCTTCGACCGCGGTCGAGTCGTGCACGCGGAGTTTTTCGGGCTCATCGGCGAGACGGCGTTCGCGGCGCTCCTGGTGGCGGCGCATGGCGCGGCGCGCGGCGAAGCGCACGGGAACTTCGTCTTCAAGCCGCTCGAGAACGGGGAGACCAACGCGGCGAAAACGATCCACCGCGACCTCAAGCAGCTCCTGCTCAGCGCTGCGGCCGGGATCGATGAGGGCCGCCCGGACGCGGCCGTGGCCCCCCTCTCTTAGGAGGACGTCTGATGCCGAAGGTCCTCGTGGTGGACGACAGCCTGAGCGTGAGGAAGGTGGTCGAGAAAGCGCTCGAGGGTCGTGGCCTGCAGGTGCTCTCGGCTGCGTCCGGCGCCGAGGCGATCGAGGCGCTCGAGCGCGACCGACCGGACGTCGTGATCTGCGACGTCATCCTACCCGACAAGGACGGCTATCAGATTTGCCAGTACGTGCGGAGCCACTCTGCGTTGAGCGCGACGCCCGTGCTCCTCATCTCTGGAATCGACAACGGGACGGTACAGGCGCGGGCCGCCGAGGTGCGCTCCGATGAAGTGATGTTCAAACCGTTCGGCGTGGACGATCTGATCCGGAAGGTCGACGGACTCCTCGCCGGACGCGCCAACGGCTCGACGCCGCCGGCCAGCGAACGCGCGCCGGCGACTACTCCCTCTGCGCTCCCTGCGCCCGTGGCGCCGCTGCCCACGTCGGACGCGGCGCCCGCGCCGTCTCTCGGCCTCAAACAACGGCTGGAGGGTCTCGCGGCCACGCCCGGCGTTCGCTTCGTCGTGCTCACCGATCGCGAAGGCTTCCTCATCGAGGCGGCGGGCGACCTTCCCCCCGAGGCCGACGAGGTGACCAGCGCGCTCGCGTCGTGTCTCGCCGAGGCCTCCGACGGCATCGGCCGCGAGCTTGGGCAGGGCCCGCTTCTGGGCACGATTCTCGAGTACGAGGCGAGCATCCTCCTGCTCCAGGCGGTCGGGCCCTCGGCGCTGCTGGCGGTCCTGGTCGGCGATCCGGGGGCGCTCGGAAAAGTCCGCTACTACGTGAGGAAAGCCGTACCGGAGCTGGCGCAGGCCCTCTGATGCCGTTGCCACGGACCTCGAGAGTGAAGCTGGTGTGGGGTCTCGAGCTCGCGCTCGGTCTGGAGCTCTACGCCTGCGCGGTGCTGGCTCTTCACGCGCGCGGCCTCAGGGCGACTCCGCTGCTCGCGTCGCCGGGACTGGTGATCCCGGCGCTGGTGATCCCCCCGGTGTTCTATATGCTCGTAGGCTTGGTCAGCATGCGTCCTCGCTCGTTGGTGCGGGTGATGGGCGCGGTGGGTGCCATGTGCGGGGTCCACGCGCTGCTCGTCGCGGCGACGGGCGCCCTCTTCGTGATTCCTGACCTCGTCGACTATGGCGCGGCGGTCGCTTTTTCGCTCTGGGGCTCGCCCGCGGTGACGATGCTGCAGCTCACCGCCGCGCCCCTGGTGTTGGCGCGCCTCCGTCCGCTGCTCCTGACGCCTCGTTCGGCGCCTCGCCCCGAGGTGCGCGCCGCCCCGCCTCAGCGCCGTGCCGAGACCCCGGGGAGTGTCGCGCCACCGTCGGCAGCATCCCCGGCCCAACGCGAGAAGGCCGTGGTGGCGCCGGCGACGCCTCCGGCCCAGCGCGCGCCGGCCGTGACATCGCCAACGGCACCCCCGGCGCCGCGCGAGCCCATCGTGGCATCGCCGCCGGCGGCTCCGACCGCCCGTACGCCGGTCGCCACGCGCGCGGCGGGCCTGACGCCGCGGGCGCCGGCCGTGATCCCGCCGGGGGCGTCCCCGTTTCGAATCGATGACTCGGCGCGGCCGGTCGTGCGGAGTGAAGCGCCCTCGGGGCCCGTCGAACCCGCGCCGAGCGCCCCTGTTCGGAAGGCCGCGCCCGAGTCGGCGGAGCCGATGGTCAGCGTTCCGTTCAGCCGGATCTCGGATCAGCTGCCCGTCGAGATGTTCGTCCATGGTCGGGAGGGCTTGAGTAACACGCTCCGGCCCGGGGTCTCACTCCTCGTTCCGCGGCGTCTCCTCCTGCCGCACCTCGGCGAGGGACTCGCGCCGGTGAAGTGGGAGGTGGTCGCTGATCAATTTCCGCGCGACGAGCTCATGCTGACGCACGACGAGATCGCGAGTCGGCTCCCGGACGGCGCGCTGCTGCTCCCGCTCGACGAGGTGGTGCCGCAGATCCCGGCCGAGCTGCTCGCGCTCTCGACGCTGGCCGCCGACGTCTCGACGCCGGCCGCCGACGTCTACGGCATCGAAGAGTTCCCGCCACTCTTCCAGCCTCACGTCCCGCCACCGTCGGAAACCCTCGGCGGCGATGCCGCCGAAGCGCCAGAGCTCGAGGCGGTCGAGCTCGAAGAGCCCGAGCCTCTTTCGCCGCGAGCGCTGCCGGAATTTGGACGGGGGACGGACGTGCCCGTGGATCGCGACCGGACGGCCGAGGCACGACGCCTCGCGACGCTGCTGGTACCGCTGATGAACGGGCTTAGGATCGGCGAGCGCGACGGAGCCGGGACGCCGCTCGTCACCGTCGTCGCGTCCACCCTCTCCGAAGACGCCGTCGTGGGGACGGCCGTCCGTGTCGCGCCGTTCCTGACCGACGCGCGTTTGTCCGAACCCGTCACACAGGCCACGCTCACGGGGCTCGAGGCGGCGATCGTGCTGACGCCGTTCGGGTCGCCGGACACCGGCGCGCTCCTGGTGACCGCTATCGCCTCTCGGGCATCGCTGGCGTGGCTCGAGCGGCTCTCGCGAAGCGCTGCCGGCGGACCTCTGATCGTCCAGAACGGGGCGCACACACTGGAGGGTCACCGCGAGGAGACGGCGCTGCGCGTGACGGTCGTGCCGTCGTCAGTGCGGGAGCTGGCGGGCTCGCTGACGGCGTTCGGTCCGGTGGCGCCGACCGTGGTCCGCGACGCGGGGGGCTCGTGCCGCGTGTGTCTCTTTCTGCCGGGCTCCCTCGAAGCCCTGCCCCTCGCGCAGTTTGCGCGAGACCTCTGCGGCGCGCTCGAGAAGGCGGAAATCGGCCGGGTGGCGTCGGTGATCCTGCGCCTGGGAACTCATCGTCTGATCTTGCGAAGCGTGGAATCCGCGTCCGGGCACGCGACGATCCTCGTCGTCGGCGGACCCGTCGCCCGGCCGGGGCTGGCGCGGATCGAGCTCGACCGGGCCGCGACGCGGCTCGGCGCGTTCGGGCAGGGCTGAGCGGTGTCCGTCATCAACTACGCGAAGCGGACCATCGACTTCAAGATCGTGTACTACGGGCCGGGCCTGGCGGGGAAGACCGCCAACCTCCAGTACGTCCATCGCTGCCTGCCCCACGCGAACAAGGGCCGAATGATTTCGCTAGCGACCGGCGATGACCGGACGATCTACTTCGACTTTCTCCCGGTGTCGGCGCTCACCGTTCGCGGGTTCGAGACCCGGTTTCAGCTCTACACCGTGCCGGGGCAGGTGCAGTACGACATGACGCGGCGTCTGGTCTTGCGCGGAGCCGACGGCCTCGTGTTTGTCGCCGACTCGCAGTTCGAGCGTCTGCGCGAGAACGTCGAGAGCCTGCGGAATCTCGAAACCAACCTGCGCGAGTACGAGTGCACTCTCGACGAGATTCCGCACGTCCTGCAGTACAACAAGCGAGACCTGCCCAACGTCGCGCCGGTGGAATATCTGGAATTCGTCCTCAACCGCCGGGCCCGGCGGGTCCCGTTCGTCGAGGCCGCCGCTCTCGAGGGAGAGGGGGTCTTCGACACGCTCAACACCGTCTCCCGCATGGCGCTTGCGAGCGAGTTCGGAAGCGAGCGCCGGGGGCACGATGAAGCTTCGTGACACCGTCATCCTGGAGCAGGACGCGGAGCGCATCCACCAGGTCCTCATGCGCTTCCTCAGCGACTCGGGCGCCGGCGAGGCGCTCGTGATCGACCGCGGTGGTCAACTTCTCGCGATGGACGGCGGCGGGCAGGCGCTCGATGCGGTGTCCATCTCCGCGCTCGCCGCGGCGGCCTTCAGCTCCACCGCGGCGATGGCCCAGTTGCTGGGAGAGACGGAGTTCACCGTGCTCTTCCACGAGGGGGCCAAGCGGTCGATCCACGTCTCGCGGGTCGAGGAGGAGGCGATCCTGCTCGCCGTCTTCGACGAACGGACGACGGTCGGTATGGTGCGGGTTTTCGCCAAGGAAGCCAGTCGGGCGGTCGGCGCCGTGCTCGGCGAAGCCCGCGCCCGACCGAGACCGGCCGGCGAGTTCGCCGCCCCGCTGAATGCCGCGGAGTCCGGTCCGGCGTGGACCCCTCCATACTGACCATGGCGATCAGCGCCCGCCCGCCGATCATCTCGGGCCTGGGCTGAGATGCGTCTGGTGCAGGTCGGCGGACGCTACCTGGGGGGCCGCGAACAGCGGTTGTGGATGTTGCTCGCCTCCCTGCTCGGGCTCGCGACGGCGGGGATCATCGTTGCCGTCGAGACTCCTGGGGGGCGGCCGCTGTATCTCGGAGCCGGGATGGTCGCCGTGCTGACGGCGCTCCGGCTCGGCGGACCCGTCATGCGTCGCTTGCGGAATGTCCGCAAGGGCCGCCTCGGTGAGCGTCTCGTCGTCGATCTGCTCCGCGGCCTGCCGGACGACTACTGGCTCGTCAATGACGTCACCCTGGGCCTGGCGCGCGGCAACATCGACCACGTGCTGATCGGCCCGTGCGGTGTGGTGGTCATCGAGACGAAGCGGTTCGCGGGGAGAGTCCGCTGCTCGGGCGACGATTGGTCCGTCAACGGCGATCGGCGAAAGAGCGTCAGCCAGCAGGCCGACTCCGGAGCGTGCGCGGTGAGGTACTTCCTGAGCGAGCGGCATCCCGACCTGGCGCCCACGGCCTTGCGGTGGGTGGAGTCCCTCGTCGTCTTCACCCACCCACTCTGCCGCCTGGAGGTGAGCCACGCGCGGGCGACGATCGTCCGCTACTCGCAGCTGTTCCAGGTGGTGCTCGAGCTCGGCAAGAAGCACCGCATGGCGCCGGCGACCGCGGCGCAACTCGCCCATACGCTGACCACCTCGCAGAAGCGAGGCGCCGCCGAGGCGGGGCAGGGGTCCCTTACAGTCGCGTCTTGATCCGCTCGACGGCCTCTTCGGTCTGCGGGCGTGAACCAAACGCGGTGAGGCGAAAGTAGCCCTCGCCGCTCGGGCCGAACCCGGCGCCCGGCGCCCCGACCACGTGCGCCTCTGCCAGGACCTTGTCGAAGAAGTCCCACGATGAGACGGCGGGCGGCGTGCGGACCCAGAGGTACGGCGCGTTGCGCCCGCCGTAGACGGTGAAGCCCGCGCCCGCGAGTCCCCCACCGATGATCCGCGCGTTTTCCATGTAGAAGTCGATCAGCGCCCGGACTTGCTGCTGGCCCTCGGGCGTGTACACGGCGGCGGCGGCCTTCTGAATGATGTACGGCGGGCCGTTGGACTTGATCGCCGTGCGGCGCGCCCAGAGCGTGTTGAGGCTCATCGGCGTGCCGTCGACTCCGCGTCCGCGCATCTCCTTCGGCACGACCGTGTAGGCGAGCCGCATGCCCGTGAACCCGGCGTTCTTGGAGAAGCTCCGGCACTCGATCGCCACCTCGCGCGCTCCCTCGATCTCGTAGATCGAATGGGGCACGTCCGTATCGACGATGTAGGCCTCGTAGGCCGCATCGTACAAAATGACGGCGTCCTCGGCGCGGGCATACTCGACCCAGCGCGTGAGCGCCTCGCGCGTGACCACGGCACCGGTAGGGTTGTTGGGGTAGCAGAGGTAGATCAGATCGACGTGCCGGCGGGGCAGCGCCGGCTGGAAGTTGTTCTCCGCGGTGCAGGGGAGATACACGATGCCCGCGTAGCGGCCGCTCGCGTCCGCGCGCCCAGTGCGCCCGGCGACCACGTTGCTGTCGGCGTACACCGGGTAGACCGGATCCATCAGGGCGACCACGCAGTCCGGAGCGAAGATCTCCTGGAGGTTCGCGCTGTCGCTCTTGCCGCCGTCGCTCACGAAGACCTCGTCGACGCCGAGCGTGACGCCCCGGGAGCCGAAATCGTGCGTGGCGATCTCGGCGCGCAGGAATTCGTATCCGACGTACGGGCCGTAGCCCTTGAAGGTCTGGGGCCGCGCCATGTCGTCGGTGGCCTCGTGGATGGCGCGGATGACGGCCGGGGGCAGCGGCTGGGTGACGTCGCCGACCCCGAGGTCGATCACCCGGACGTCGGGATGGGCGTCGGTGAACGCTTTCGTCCGGCGCCGGATCTCGGCGAAGAGGTAGCTCTGGTTGAGGTTCAGGTAGGACTCGTTGAATCTGGCCACAGCGTTCTCCTCGTCGACGGCTGCGCGAATTCTAGCAGAGCGTGGTACTGTTGGCGGCGTTCGGCCTCGAAGACCTCGGAGGAACGCTCATGCGCCGCTACCGGGGCGCCGGCGCCAAGATTCTCAAGGCGAAGGTGAAGACGGTTCTAACCGTCTCGCCGAACCGCATTCGGTTCGTCCTGAACGAGCCCTGGCCGGACTTCCTGACCTTCTACGCGACCCCGGCCACGGGGGCGGCGTGGATCGTGCCGCGGAATTACGTCGAGAAGGTCGGTGACGACGGGTTCAAGAAGCACCCGGTCGGCGCCGGGCCGTACAGGCTGGTCAGCCACCAGCCGGGCGTCGAGATCGTCCTCGAGGCGCACGAGAAGTACTGGC
>JAHFDK010000161.1 GCA_023249095.1 Candidatus Rokuibacteriota bacterium
TACCGAGCTTTTTTGCAGCGTCGTCGGTCGCCTGCCGATAGACGGCGAGGATCCCCGGAGACCATGAACCCCGTCGGAGAACAGCAACGCGCGAAAGAGTCGGAATAAGCTCCTTGAGCATCTGGAGCCGCTTGCCCATCATCTCGGGAGCGTAGCTTTGCATGCCGGTGATGTTTCCAGCAGGCCGAGCCAGGCTCGGGACGATGCCGGACGCGACCAAGTCTCCAGAGGTCAGGGTGACGATGGGAATGGCCCTGGTCACTTTCTGGACCACCGCGGCCCGGGCCCCGCCCACAAGGACGATGACATCGACTTTGATGCGGACGAATTCCTCGGCCGCCAGCTGAAGGCTGGTCAGGTCGTGGGTTGGGCGGCGCTCGAAGACGATGTTCCTCCCTTCGATCCACCCGAGGCTCCTTAATCCTTGAATGAATGCTGGCCAGGAACGCTGCTCCATGCGCTCGGGCCGGTTGAAATCCACCGGGCTAACATGTCCGATGCGATACACCTTCCCTGCTGGCTGCGCCTCGGCCGAAAGCGATGTCGCCAGGGTGCCTGGCGTCAGGCCGTAGAGGAACGTGCGCCGGGTGATCACTGATCGATCACCCCGCGCTGGGAACAATAGATTCCGGAAACATCCTCATGACCACCTCTTGTCAATTCGCGGCTTCTCGTGTAGAAGAGAGTTCCTCGACTTCAGCCGACACATGATGCAAGAGGGGGAGCCATGACGGCAGCATCCGGTCTCTTCGGCGCTTCCTCTCGTTTTGCGTCTCCCGGACGGGCTCGATTGGCCGCAGGCCTCGTGCTCGCCGCCTTGCTGCCCGGATCTCACGGCACCGCGCACGCCCAAGAGTCGGCGACCGCCAGGATTGCCCGTGAGAATCTCCCCGCCGTCGTGACCCTGATCGCCGTCGACGCGCACGATCAGCCGCTCGCCCTGGGAAGTGGGTTCTTCATCACGCGCGACGGCGTCCTGGTGACCAATGCCCACGTCGTCGGCGGCGCCGCCAAGATCATCGTGCGCTGGCGCGGCCAGCGCGGAACCGCGGTGAAGATTTTGAACTTCGCCCGCAAGTACGACCTGGTGACACTCCAGACCTCGTTCGACGCCACGCCCGCCGTGTCGCTCGCCGACTCGGACACGGTGACCGTCGGGCAGGATGTCATCGTCCTGGGCAGCCCACAAGGACTCGAGGGAACCGTCTCGACCGGGATCGTGGGAGGACTCCGGACTCTGGGCAACGTCAAATTCCTGCAGATCACGGCACCGATCAGCCCCGGGAGCAGCGGCGGGCCCGTCTTCAACTCCGCGGGCCGCGTGATCGGGGTCGCGACGGCGACGTCCGCGAAAGGGCAGAACCTGAACTTCGCGCTCCCGGTGAATCTGCTGCGCGACCTCCCGCCCGCCTCGATCGCCTTCAATGCGGCAATACCGGCCGCCCTCGATTTGCGCGAGAGCGACCGACTCAAGGACCTGGTCTTCTTCAACAACATCATCGAAGAGTTCGGGATCTTCACCGAAGGCAGCACCCTGGCCTCCCTCACCGCCTCGCTCCAGAACAGGACGGCCGAGACGATTGCAGACGTCCGCATCCTGGTCGTGGTCAAGAACCCGCGTGGTGAAGTGCTGGACTTCCATCTGCGGGACTTCAAGGGGACCGTCATCCCACCCGGCCTCGCAAAGCAGGTATCGATCCCCATCCTCACCCGGGGGTTTCGGACGTGGAGCACCGGGATCGACTACGTCCGCGGCACCTACGAGATCAGACTTCTGGACTACACGATCGTCGGCAGCCGCAGCGGCGGATCGGCAGAGGACTCCCTCAAGCGACGATAGCTCAAGCGCCACGCCGGCCAGGCACAGACGGCGCCTCACCGCTCTGATGCCGTCAGCCTCAGCGTTCGAACCGCGTCAGACGCTCGAGGCCATCCATGTACGGGCGTAGCGCCGGCGGGATCGTGACGGTGCCGTCGGTCTCCTGGTAGTTCTCGAGCACGGCCATCACCGTGCGGCCGACCGCGAGGCCCGAGCCGTTCAGTGTTGCGCAGGGTTCGGCTCGGCCGCCGCCCTCCGGACGATACCGGATTTCGGCGCGGCGGCCGCCGAACGCGTCGTAGTTCGAGCACGACGAGATCTCGCGGTAACGCTGCTGCCCGGGCAGCCACACCTCGATATCGTAGCCCTTCGCCGCGCTGAAACCCAAATCGCCGACGCAGCGGGCCACCACACGGTACGGGAGCTCGAGCCGTTGCAGCACCGCTTCGGCGTTCTGCACCAACGACTCCAGCTCGTCGTACGACTGGGCCGGCGTCACGATCTTCACCAGCTCCACTTTCTCGAACTGGTGCTGGCGGTAGAGACCCTTCATGTCCCTGCCGTAGGTCCCCGCCTCCCGGCGATAGCAGGGCGTGAGGGCGGTGTAGAGGAGCGGCAAGGTCCGCTCGGCCAGGAGCTCTCCGCTGTGGAGCGCGGTCAACGAAACTTCCGCGGTCGGGATGAGATAGAGATTACGGTTCTCGTCGGGCTCCACCGTCTTGAAGAGCCCGTCCTCGAACTTCGGGAGCTGCCCGGTCTTGAGCATGGTGGCGCCGTTCACCAGGTGCGGCACCCAGACCTCCGTGTAGCCGTGCTCGCGCGTGTGGAGGTCCAGCATGAATTGGCCGAGCGCGCGTTCGAGCCGGGCGGCGGGGCCCCACAGCACGTTGAAGCGCGCCTTCGCGATCTTGACAGCGCGCTCCGGGTCGAGGAGGCCGAGCGCGGCACCGACCTCGTCGTGCGTCTTCGGCGCGAACGGAAAGCCGCGCGGCGTGCCCCAGCGGCGGACCTCGACGTTGTCGTCCTCGCTCCGCCCCTCGGGGACTGAGGGATGGGGCAGATTGGGCATCTGGATGAGCAGCGCCTCGATCCGCGCGTCGACGTCCTTGACCATCTCGTCGAGCGCCCTGATGCGCTCGCCGACCTCACGCATCCGCGCCATGTCCGCCGAGGCGTCTTCGCCCCGCTTCTTGGCCTGACCGATCGCTTCTGAGGCGCGGTTGCGGAGCGCCTTGAGGTCCTCGGCCTCCTTGAGGAGGCGGCGCCGCGTGGTGTCGTGGGCGACGATGTCCTTGACGTGCTCGGCGCCGCCCTTGCCGGCCAGAGCGCGCTCGACTGCCTCGGGCTGCTCGCGGATCAGCCGGAGGTCCAGCACAGCGCTACGGCGCTTCGACGGGCGCGGCGCTCTCGGAATCGACGCGAGCGACGGAGCCGACGCGGTCGTCGGGCTCGAGGTCGATGATGCGCACGCCCCAGGTGTTGCGCCCCTGGGAGGAGACGTCGGCGGCGTGGAAGCGGATCATCTTGCCATTGGTCGTGATGACCAGGATGTCGTCGCCGTCGCGCACCTGGAGCATGGCGACGACAGTGCCGTTGCGGCCGCCGGTCTTGATGTCGATGATGCCCTTGCCGGCCCGCCCCTGCAGCCGGTACTCGTCGAGGGGCGTCCGCTTGCCGAAGCCCCGCTCGGTGACGGTGAGGATCGTGACGCCTTCCTGCACGACGTCGGCGGTGATGACCTCGTCGCCGTCGTCGACATCGATGCCCTTCACGCCGCCGGCGCCCCGGCCCATCGGGCGCACCTCTTCCTCCGAGAACCGGATGATCATGCCGAGCTTGGTCGCGATCATGACCTCGCGCCGGCCGTCGGTCCGCCGGGCGGTCATGACCTGGTCGTCGTCGTCCAGGCCGATGCCCTGGATGCCGCCGGCCCGCGGGTGCGAATACGCCTCGAGCTCGGTCTTTTTCACCTGGCCCTGCTTGGTGGCGAACAGGACGTAGCCGCCGGCGGCGAAATCGCGCACCGGCACGCACGTCGCGACCACCTCGCCTTCGCCGAGCGAGAGGAGGTTCACCATGGCCTTGCCCTTGGCCTGGCGTCCGCCCTCGGGAATCTCGTGGACCTTCAGCCAGTGGACCTTGCCGCGGTTCGTGAAGAAGAGGAGGTACGAGTGTGTCGAGGCGACGAAGAGGTCCTCGACGATATCCTCCTCCTTCGTCTCCATGCCGGTCACGCCCTTGCCCCCGCGCCTCTGGCTCCGGTACGCCTCGACGTGAGTCCGCTTGATGTAGCCCGCGCGGGAGATCGTGACGACCATCTCCTCGTCGGCCAGGAGATCCTCGATCGTGAGCTCGGTGGTTTCGGTCAGGATTTCCGTGCGCCGGGCGTCGCCGTACTCCTCTTTGACTGCCAGGAGCTCCTGGCGGATGATCGCCATCAGCTTCGCGTCGGAGGCGAGGATGCCCTGCAGCTCCTGCATGAGCGCGAGCGTCTGCTCGTGCTCCTCCACGACCTTGTGGCGCTCGAGCTGGGTCAGCCGCTGGAGCCGCATGTCGAGGATCGCACGGGCCTGGATCTCGGAGAGCTCGAGCCGCGCCATCAGCGCCTCCCGGGCGGCGTCGGGGCTCTCGGCCTGCCGGATGAGCCGGATCACCAGGTCGAGGTGCTCGACGGCCTTGCGCAGCCCCGCCAGCACGTGAGCCCGCTCCTCGGCCCGGGCCAGGTCGTAGCGCGTCCGCCGGGTGACGATCTCGCGGCGGAAGCGGACGAACGCCTCCAGCATCTCCTTGAGGGTGACGACCTGCGGCCGGCGCTCGACCAGGGCGAGCATGATGATGCCGAAGGTCGTCTGCATCTGGGTGTGCTTGTAGAGCTGGTTCATCACGATCTGCGGGATCTCGCCGCGTCCGAGCTCGAGCACGACCCGAATGCCTTCGCGATTCGACTCGTCGCGAATCTCGGAGATGCCGGCCATCTTCTTGTCGGCCGAGAGCTCCGAGATCTTCTCGATGAGGCTCGCCTTGTTCACCTGGTACGGCAGCTCGGTGATGATGATGGCTTCGCGCCCGCCCCGCATCTTCTCGGCGTGCGCCTTCGCCCGCAGCGTGATCGTGCCGCGGCCGGTCGTGTAGGCCTCGCGGATGCCCCCCGCGCCGTAGATGTAGCCGCGCGTCGGAAAGTCCGGGCCCTTGACGACCTTCAGCAGCTGCTCGATCGTCGTCCCGGGGTCGTCGACCAGCATCACGAGCCCGTCGACGACCTCCGTGAGGTTCTGCGGCGGGATGTTCGTGGCCATGCCCACGGCGATCCCCGACGACCCGTTGACCAGGAGATTCGGGATCCGCGTCGGCAGGACGACCGGTTCCCGCTCGGACTCGTCGAAGTTCGGAACGAAGTCGACGGTGTCCCGATCGATGTCGGCGAGCATCTCGTGGGCGATCTTGGCCAGACGCGCTTCCGTGTAGCGCATCGCCGCCGGCGGGTCGCCGTCGACCGACCCATAGTTCCCCTGCCCGTCGACCAGCGGATAGCGGAGCGAGAACTCCTGCACCATGCGGACGAGCGCCTCGTAGATCGGCGCGTCGCCGTGCGGATGGTACTTGCCCATGCAGTCGCCGATGACGCGGGCCGCCTTCTTGTAGGCGCGGTTCCAGTTGAGCCCCAGCCCCTGCATCGTGTACAGGACGCGCCGGTGGACGGGCTTGAGACCGTCGCGGATGTCCGGGAGCGCGCGACCGACGATGACGGACATGGCGTAGTCCATATAGGACTTCCGCATTTCTTCTTCGATGGGGACCGGGATCAGGCGCTCATTCGGCATGTCAAGCTCGTGAGCAGTCGAGCGGGGCCCCGCGAGCCTGTCTCAGGCCACCCGCGGGGTCCCGGCCTCGCGCTCAGTTAAATAATTAAATATCGAGGTTCGCGACGTCCAGGGCGTACTTCTCGATGAATTCGCGGCGCGGCTCGACGGCATCGCCCATGAGCACCGTGAACATCTGGTCGGCGCCGACGGCGTCCTCCATCGTGACCTTGAGGAGCGTCCGCGACTCCGCGTTCATCGTGGTGTCCGCGAGCTCCTCCGCGTTCATCTCGCCGAGACCTTTGTACCGCTGGAATGACGCGCCCGCCTTCGCGTGCTCGAGGGCCACCCGATGAAGCGCGTCGAGGGACGCCACCGCGGTCTCCCGCTCGCCCTCGATGATCACGGTCGGGCCCTTCGCTGCCGGCGCGACCTGTTCCCACAGCACGCCGAGGCTCGCGTAGTCGGGCGACTTGAAGAGGTCGGTGCTGAACGAGAGCGGGGGCGGGCCCGCGATCGTTACGGTGTGCCCCTCGTTCCCCTCGCCGGCCTGGACGCCGACCTCATACCCGTCGACCGCCGCGGCCGCGCGCACGATCGCCTCCGCGATTTCGGCGTGGCCGATCCCCCGCTTGGTGCCCCGGAACTTCGTCCGCAACAGCTCGTTCAGCACCGGACCCGGCACGCCACGCTTCGTGAACTTCGTGACGAGCGTCCTGACCTCCGACACCGCCCGGAGCAGCTCGCGAAGCGGCTCGCCGGTGATCAGGGCCTTGGTCCCCGGCACCTTCACGCCCGCGTCCTCGACCCAGGTGGACAGGAAGAACTCCTCGAACTCGCGGTCGGACATCAGGTACTTCTCGACCTTCCCCTTCTTGACCTTGAACAGCGGCGGCTGGGCGATGTAGAGGTAGCCCGCCTCGATGACCGGCACCATGTGCCGGAAGAAGAAGGTCAGGAGCAACGTGCGGATGTGCGCTCCGTCCACGTCGGCGTCGGTCATGAGGATGACCTTGTGATACCTGAGCTTCGCGACGTCGAACTCGTCGGGGCCGATCCCGGTCCCGAGCGCGGAGATGAGCAGACGAATTTCATTGTGGGACAGGACCTTGTCGTAGCGCGCCTTCTCCGCGTTGATGATCTTGCCGCGGAGCGGAAGGACGGCCTGGGTACGCCGATCCCGTCCCTCCTTCGCCGAGCCGCCCGCCGAGGCACCCTCGACCAGGAAGAGCTCCCGGTACTGTGGATCGCGCTCCGAGCACTCGGCGAGCTTCGCCGCGAGCCCCTCGTCGTCCACGCCCCTCTTGCGGGTCAGCTCACGCGCCTTGCGGGCGGCCTCCCGCGCCTGGGCGGCTCGCACGCACTTGTCGACGATCTTCCGCGCCGTCGTCGGGTCTTCTTCGAAGGCCTCGGCGAGCTTGTCATTGACGACCTGCTGGACCAGACCCTTGATGTCGCTGTTGCCGAGCTTGGCCTTGGTCTGGCCTTCGAACTGCGGCTCCGGCAACCGGACCGAGACCACCGCCGTGAGTCCTTCCCGGACGTCGTCGCCGGTGATGCCGCTCTTGAAGTTCTTGAGGAAGCCGTTGGCCAGCGCGTAGTTCGAGAGCGTGCTCGTGAGCGCCGCCCGGAACCCGGTCAGGTGCGTGCCGCCCTCGCGGGTGTTGATGTTGTTTGCGAACGAGAAAACGCTCTCCTGGTATCCGTCGTTGTACTGGAGCGCCACCTCGACCTCGGTATCGCCTTTCTTGCCCACGAAGAACAGCACCTTTGGGTGTAGCGGGGTCTTGTTCTGGTTCAGGTGCTTGATGAACTCGATGATGCCGCCCTTGTACAGGAACGTGTGCGAGCGCCCGTCGCGCTCGTCCTCGATGACGATCTTCAGGCCGCGGTTCAGGAACGCCAGCTCGCGCAGGCGGTTGCTGAGCGTGTCGAACGAGAACGTCGTCTCCTCGAAGATCTTGGCGTCCGGCTTGAAGCGGATGATCGTCCCGGTCTTCTTCGTCGTTCCGGTCGCCGTGAGCGGGCTGGCGGGGACGCCGTGCTCGTAGCGCTGCGTCCACTCCTTGGAGTCGCGGCGGATCTCGACCTCGAGCCACTCGCTGAGCGCGTTCACGACGGAGATGCCGACGCCGTGCAGGCCGCCGGACACCTTGTACGCGGAGTGCTCGAACTTTCCGCCGGCGTGCAGGACAGTCAGGACGACCTCGGCCGCCGACTTTCCGCTCTCCTTGTGCAAGTCGACGGGAATACCGCGGCCGTTGTCGCCGACCGAGCAGGTACCGTCGGAGTGCAGGATGATCTTGATGCTGTCGCAGTAGCCGGCGAGTGCCTCGTCGACGGAGTTGTCCACCGCCTCGTACACGAGGTGATGCAGCCCGTACGCGCCCGTATCGCCGATGTACATCGCGGGGCGCTTGCGGACCGCCTCGAGCCCCTCGAGGACCTTGATATCGCTCGCGGTGTAGGTCTCGGCGCTCATGCCGGAGTCACGCTTCCGCCATTGACCTGAAACACCGCCGCGCCATCCACCGAAGGAGCGTCGGGCGTCGTCAGGAACACCTGCTCGGCAGACTGGATCTCACGGAGGACATGCTCGCGCACGACGGGGTCCAGCTCCGAGAGCGCATCGTCGAGCAGAAGGACCGGGGCGGTGCCCGCCGCCTCGCTCACCGGTAGCATCTCGGCCAGACGCAGGGCGAGCGCGGTGAGCCGCTGCTGGCCACGAGAGCCGAAGGCGCGAGCATCGACCCCGTCGATCTCGATCGCGAGGTCGTCCCGGTGCGGACCCACGACCGTTTGCCCCCGCCGGGTCTCCTCACGCTGACTGCGCTCGAGGGCCGCCAGGAGCGCCGCAGGCTCCGCGGCTTCGCCGAGCGCGGTCCGGTACCTGATCTCGACCTTGGACCGCGCCGCCGAGAGGGCCGCATACACGCGCGCGAGCTCGGTCTGCAGCGCGGCCACCGCCTTTCGACGCCGACCGAGTAGCTCCATGCCGACCGTCGCGAACTGCTCGTTCCACGGCCCGAGCCGTTCTGCCAGGCCAGCGTCGTGCGTGCGCGGCTGGAGGAGCCGATTCCGGCGCGCGAGGACCTGGCGGAACCGAAGGAGCGTCGGAATGTGATTCGAGTAGAGCCGCCCCGCGAACCCGTCGATGAAATTACGGCGCGCCGATGGTCCGCCATTGACGATTTCGAGGTCTTGCCATCCGAACGCGATCGCGCGCGCCCACTCCGGGGCCGGCTCCCCGCTGGTCTGCCAGGTTCCATCCTCGAGCCTGGTCAGCGCGCGGCGCAGTGTACACCGCGTCTCACCGCGAAGGACCTCCCCGGTGAGCGTCGTGGTCTCCGTCCCCCAGCGCGGGATTTCGGCGATTCGAGAGGTCCGGAAGGACCGCCCCGTGATGAGGAGTCCTAGCGCTTCGAGGAGGTTGGTTTTGCCCTGGGCGTTAGCCCCGGTGACGACGTTCAGGCGGGGCGCCGGACGCCATGAGAGGGTGCGATAATTTCGAAATTCCAACAACTGAGCGCACCCTATCTGCACCCTCGTAAGCTCCTGTTTTATAAGGTGAAAATAGCATCTAGATACGCATGGGCATTATAACACAGCAGTACCCTTCGTCCTCGACGCTTTTAATCACCCCGGGGCTCTGAGCATCCTTGATCTCGAACATGACTTGATCCTTGTCGAGGGCAGCCATGGCCTCCAGCAGGTAGCGTGAATTGAAGCCGATCACCATCTCCTCTCCGGAGTACTCGACCTCGAGGATTTCCTCGGCCTCCCCCAATTCCTGGCTCGAGGCCGTCACCTTCAATGAACCCGGGCTGAGCGCGAGCTTCACCGGCTTGTTCCGCTCCTCAGCCATGACCGCGACGCGACGCAACGCCGCCGTGAGCGAACTGCGCGGGGCCGCGAGCCTTCCGGGTAGCGTCCGAGGAATGACGGCGTCGTAGTTGGGGAACTGTCCCTCGATCAGGCGAGCGGTCATCACGAAATTCGGCATCTGCAGGACAAACTGATTTTCGGTGATCGCGATCTGGACCTCCTCACCCGCTCCGAGGACGCGCATGATCTCGGTGACGGCTTTCCGTGGCACGATGCCGGTCGCGGTGGGGATGGCTTGGCCGAGGCTCCGGGTGGAGAGGGCCAGACGATGTCCGTCCGTCGCCACCATCCGCACGTCCTTTCCCTGGAACGCGAAAAGCACACCATTGAGCGCGTACCGCGTTTCGTCGTGGGACACCGCGAAGCTTGTCTGGGTGAGCATCTCGCGCAAGATCTTGGCCTCGAGAGTCACCCACGATTGCGGCGATGCGGGAACCACCGGCGGAAAATCATCGGGGGCCAGGCCGACCAGTCGGTAGGTCGCACCGCCGCACCGCAAACTCACCGTCACGTTTTCCGTCACCTTGAGCGCGACCGCGGCGGCCGCCAACTCCTTCACGATTTCGGCGAGCTTTCTCGCCGACACCGTGATCGCTCCCTTCCCGCCGACCTTCGCCGGCACCGAGACACGCGCACCGACCTCGAGATCCGTCGCGGTCATGCGCACGCTCTCGCCCTCCGCCTCGAGCAAGACGTTGGCGAGGATCGGAAGCGTCTGGCGTGGCTCCACGATGTTCTGCACCATCTGGAGGCCTTTGAGGAACGCGTCACGGTCGATCACTACTTCCATGAGGTTCTCCAGTGTGTTTGAGTAGAAAAGAAAGACAACAACGTAGTCGTAGACGTCGTCAAGCGGTGTGGACGGGGAGGATCACCCAGAAATGGTGGTGGCGTCGCTAGTTCGTCAGCAGGGAGGGCGGGGATACGTGTGTGGAGATCGTGGCGAGAGGCGTGGATCAAAGGTTGATGCTCTGGATAAGGCCGTCGATCGTCTTGTGCAGTTTGGGGTCTTCCTGCATGAGCGTCTGGATCTTGTCCACCGCGTGCAGGACCGTGGTGTGGTCCTTTCCGCCGAACGCCCGGCCGATCTCCGAGAGCGACGAGTGGGTCATCTGGCGAGCGAGGTACATGGCGACCTGTCGCGGGAAGGCGATGGCCCTGGTCCGGTTCTTGGCCTTGAGGTCGGAGAGCTTGAGGCCGAAGAAGTCGCCGACTCGCCGCTGGATGTGGTCGATCGTGATGATCTTCTCTTCCTCGCCCCAGAGCTCTCCGAGGACCTCCTGCGCGAGGTCGACGCTCATCTCGCGACTGGTCAGCGCGCAGAACGCGATCATCCGGGTGAGCGAGCCCTCCAGCTCGCGGATGTTCGACTTGATCCGGCTCGCGATGAGATAGGCGACATCGTCGGCGAGCCCGACGCGCTCGACCGCGGCCTTCTTCTTGAGGATGGCCACGCGCGTCTCGAAATCCGGCGGCTGGAGATCCGCGATCAGGCCCCACTCGAAGCGCGAGCGCAAGCGCTCCTCGATCTCCGGGATGTCCTTCGGGGAGGTGTCGCTCGAGACGATGATCTGCTTCCGCGATTCGTAGAGATCGTTGAACGTGTGGAAGAACTCCTCCTGGGTCCGCTCCTTGCCCGAGATGAACTGGATGTCGTCGATCAGGAGGAGATCGATCGTCCGGTAGCGAGCGCGGAACTCGCCGGTCCGGTCGTAGCGGATCGCGTTGATGAGCTCGTTCGTGAACCGCTCGGAGGAGAGATACGCGACGGACATCCCCGGGAAGAGGCGCGCGCTCTGGTGCCCGACGGCGTGCAGGAGGTGCGTCTTCCCGAGTCCGACGCCGCCGTAGATGAAGAGTGGGTTGTACGCTCGCGAGGGCAGCTCGGCGACCGCCTGGCATGCCGCCTGCGCGAACTGGTTCGAGGAACCCACGACAAACGCGTCGAAGGTGTAGCGCGGGTTAAGCCCGTCGACGGTACCGCCGCCACCGGGCCCGCGCTCCAGGCGCGGCGTGGGCACCGCCTCGGCGGGTGATCCATCGGAGTCGACGGTGAGCGTGATGCGTGGATGGCCGCCGAGACACTCGCGGGCTGCCTGATGGAGAGTGTCAAGGTAGTTCTGAGCCAGCCAGTCGCGTGAGAACTTGTTCGGGGCGCCGATTCGCAGGTGGTCGCCCTCCATGGCAACGAGCCGGCACGGCCGAACCCAGTTGTCGAGGACCGGCGTGGGGAGCGTCCGAGCCAGGGAATCGAGGAGTCGCGCCCAAAGGTCATCCAACACGGGAGTCGTCCTCACTTACGCACAGGGTTATCCACACGTGTGGATAGCCCCAGCATCTTGCTCGATCGGAATACGCGCCGCCACGCGAGCACCTCGGGACACAACTCCTCACACCGGTCCGTCGCACGATGGATGGCGGACTCTAGCACGGGCTCAAAGCGAGTCGCAAGAGTCTTCGCAACGCGACGGCAGGTTGACTCGTCTCGAGGCGATGTCTACACTGTGTCGGTTCGACGATCCTCAGGGGGAGCACGGTTCATGAAGCGGACGTTTCAGCCGAATGTGCGCCGGCGGAAGAAAACCCACGGCTTCCGCAAACGGATGAAGACCAAAGGCGGGCGGAAAGTGCTCAAACGTCGGCGCGCGAAGGGGCGGAAACGGCTGACCGTCTGACGGGCCGGTTTCCTCGGCGCGAACGGTTGACCACCCGCGCTGAATTTCAAGCGCTCTTCCAGCGGGGCAAGCGAATTGACCGGCCGTCCATGATCGTGCTCTGGCGCGCGACGGCGGAGCCGCGGCGGGCCGGCTTCGCCGTGAGTCGGCAGATCCGCGGGGCCGTGCAGCGCAACCGCGCGCGCCGCCGGCTGCGCGAGGCGTACCGGGCGACCCGCGACACGGCGCCGGCGCACACGGCGCTCGTGATCATCGGGAGACCGGGCGCGCTGCGCGAGCCCTTCGCGGCGCTCGCCAGCGAGCTGCGTGGCGCGCTCGCCGCGATTCCGGGCTCGCGGCCGTGACGCGGGTGACGCGCGTCGCGCTCGGCGCGATCACGATCTACCAGCGGTTGGTCTCGCCCCTGCTGCCGAGCGCGTGCCGGTTCGCGCCGACATGTTCAGAGTACGCGCGGATCTCGCTCGAGGAGTATGGCCTCCTGCGCGGCCTCGGGCTTGCCACATGGCGCTTGATGCGCTGCCACCCGTTCCATCCCGGAGGGTACGATCCGCCGCCGGCCCGAGCGCGGCAGGCCTGACGATGGAAAAGAGAGCGATCCTTGCGGCGGTCCTGATGGCGGCGGTGTTCATCGCCTATCAGACCTTTTTCCTCCCGGTGGGTCAGGAGGCTCCCACCCCGCAGAAACCGCCCACACAGACCGCAGCCCCGACGTCGGCGCCCCAGCCGGCGCCAGCCCCGGCGGCGACATCGCCAATGACGCCAGCGCCTCGCGGGGCCCCGGCCCCCCGGCCCGCCCAGCGTCTGACCACGGTGGATGCGCCTCTCTATCGTGCGGTCGTGAGCAGCGAGGGCGGGAAGTTCCAGGAGCTGAGTCTCAAGTATCGGGGGGAGAAGCCGGTGGTCATCGTCGGCGACCTGGGTCCGGCCGGGCTGCTCGTGTCGTCCGGCACGAGCGCTCCCGCGGCGCCGGTGCCGATGACGGTAGGCACCGAGAGCGTGTCCGTCAAGCCGGGTCGCGCCGAGAGCCTGGTGCTCGCCGGCGAGACCGACGGCCTGCGCGTTCGCCAGACGCTCCGCTTCGATCCGGACAGTTATGTCATCGCCGTCGGCGTCCGCATCGAGAACCCCTCGGCGTCCGCCCGCCAGGTGACGATCGAGCTCCCGTGGGCGTCGCGGATCTCCTGGGCCGGCGTGCC
>JAHFDK010000440.1 GCA_023249095.1 Candidatus Rokuibacteriota bacterium
ACGGCATTCGGGTCAACTCGGTGCACCCCGGCATCATGCCGCCGATGCGGACCTCCAAAGCATCGGCGGACCCGGCCTGGCGTGAGAAGTCGCTCAGGGCGGTGCCGATGAAGCGAGAGGGACGAGTGGAAGAAGTCGCTCATGCCGTGCTGTTCCTCGCCTCGGACGAGGCGTCGTACATCACCGGGACCGAGCTGGTCGTCGACGGCGGCTATCTGGCGGTGTGAGGCGAGGCCGAAGGAGCGGGCCATGGCGGAGGTGGAGTTCGACCGAGCGAAGGCGAAGGCGTTCACGCAGCTCATGGTCCGCCACCTCGAGGGCGCCGCCGTTTCCATCATGATCGAGGTCGGCCGCCGCGTCGGCCTCTTCGAGGCGATGGCGACGCTGGGCGCGGTGACCAGTGCCGAGGTCGCCGAGAAGACCGGCCTCAGCGAGCGTTACGTCCGAGAGTGGCTGGCGGCCATGGTCTGCGGCGGCATCGTCGAGTACGCAGCCACCGAACGCACCTATCGGCTACCCCGAGAGCATGCCGCCGGTCTCACCGGCGTTTCCAGCCGGAATCTCACCGGCATGGCGGAGATGTTCCCGCTCATGAACCGGGTCATCCCGGCCGTCGCCGACGCGTTCCGCACGGGCCGCGGCGTGCCGTACAGCGCCTACCAGCCGGATTTCACGGGCCTCATGGACCGGCGAAGCCGTCCCCGATACGACGAGCTCCTGTTCAGCGCCTACCTCGCGAAGCCGGAAGGCCTCGTCCCGCGCCTCGAAGCCGGCATCCGCGTCGCCGACGTGGGCTGCGGCACGGGGTACTGCATCGCGCAGATGGCCCGGCGCTTCCCGAAGAGCACTTTTGTCGGGTACGACATCTCGTCAGAAGGGATCAGCGAGGCCCGCGTCGCGGCGCACGGGCTGGCCAACGCGTCGTTCGTCGTCCAGGACATCACGCGGCTCGAAACTCCCGCGCCCTTCGAGCTGATCACCGCGTTCGACGCGATCCACGACCAGGCCGACCCCGCCGGCGTGCTCCGGCGTGTCCGCGCCGCGCTGTCGCCGGGCGGCACGTTCCTGATGCTCGACGTCTGGGCCTCCAGCGAGCTCGGCGACAACGTCGGCGTCCCGATGGCGCCCTACCTCTACACCATGAGCACCATGCACTGCATGAGCGTGTCGCTCGCCGGCGGCGGTCCCGGGCTCGGCACGGCGTGGGGCCATCAGGTCGCGACCCGGATGCTGCACGAGGCCGGCTTCACCGATGTGAAGCTGTTCGAGCGGGTCGATCCCGCCAACTCGCTCTACGTCGCGCGCCGCGCTGAAGCATCATGATTGCATCCTCAAGTATGCTATGATGCCTCCGTGCGAACCACGGTGACCCTTGATCCCGACGTGGCCGCCAAGCTCAAGTCGGTCGCGCGCGAGCGCGGCATCTCCTTCAAGCAGGCGCTCAACCAGGCGGTGCGCGCCGGGCTCGGCGGTCAGCGCCGGGCAGCTCGACGCTTCGAGCAGTTCGCGCAGCCGATGGGTCTGCGGCCGGGCCTCGACCTGGACAAGGCGCTGAGGCTGGCAGCGGCCCTCGAGGACGAGGAGATCGGTCGCAAGCTCGAGGTGCGGAAGTGAGGCTCGTCGACGCCAACCTTCTGCTCTACGCCGTCGACGCGCGCTCGCCGCGACACGCAGCCGCGCGATCCTGGCTCGAGGAGCAGCTCTCGGGAGAAGACGCGATCGCGTTCGCGTGGGCACCACTGCTCGCGTTCCTGCGATTGAGCACGAGCGCCCGCGTCTTCGAACGACCGCTGCCACCCGAGCGGGCCTTCGATGTGGTCGACCACTGGCTGGCGCAACCGTGCGCCGTCATCGTGCACCCCGGCGACCGGCACGCGGCTCTGATGCGCCAGTTACTGAGGCCGTTGGGGACCGCGGCCAATCTCGTGAGCGATGCGCACCTGGCGGCGCTGGCGATCGAGCACGGAGCCGAGTTGAATTCGTGCGACAGCGATTTCTCACGATTCTCCGGTCTCCGCTGGGCCAATCCACTCTAGAGGCTCCTGATCCGCGATGGGTGAGCGCTTGTTCGGCGCGCGCGTGCGCCGGCGCGAGGACGCGCGACTGATCACGGGCCGGGGGCGCTACGTCGCCGACGTGGCGCATCCGGGCCTGCTGCACGTCGCGGTCCTGCGGAGCCCCCACGCGCACGCGCGCATCGTGCGCGTCGACTCCGCGCAAGCGCTCCGTCGGCCCGGGGTGGTCCGCGTCCTCGTGCCATCAGACGTCGCCGCGCTCGGGCGGTTGCCGCTGCTCGTCCCGCACTCGAGCCTGGTGGCGCCGGCCTGTCCCGAGATCCTGCCCCAGGAGATCGTCTCGTACGCCGGGCAGGCGGTGGCTCTCCTCGTCGCCGAGAGCGCCGCCCAGGCCGAGGACGCGCTCGACTCGCTGCGCGTCGAGTACGAGCCGTTGCCGGCCGTGGCCTCGCTCGACGATGCGCTCCGGCCCGACGGCCCGCGCGTGCATCCCGGCGGCAACGTGGCCTCGCGATTCACCCAGCGTGTCGGCGACCCGGCGGGCGCGCTCGCGCGGGCCGAGGTGGTGCTGCGCGAGCGCTTTCACGTGCACCGCGGCGCCGGCATGGCCATGGAGACGCGAGGGATCGCGGCCCGCTGGGATAGTGATCTCGGCCAGGTCACCGTGTGGTCAACGACGCAGGCGCCCCAGATCCTGCGCCGGCTGCTCGCGCGCTACCTCAGGCTGCCCGAGCACGCCGTGCGCGTCGTCACCCAGGACATCGGCGGCGGATTCGGCCCCAAGGCAATCGTCTACGCCGAGGACATCCTGGTGCCGTTCCTGGCCCGCGCTCTCGGGCGGCCCGTGCAGTTCGTCGAGACACGCCGCGAGCATCTCCTGGCGGTCACCCAGGAGCGCGACCAGTGGCACGACGTCGAGCTCGGCCTCACGCGCGAGGGCCGGATCGTGGCGGTCCGCGACGCGTTCGTCCACGACTGCGGCGCCTTCGTCTCGTGGGGCATCATCGTGCCGATCCTCACCTCGGTCAGCGTACCCGGCCCCTACCGGGTTCCGAACTACGAGGTGGCACTCACGGCCCTCTACACCAACCGCGTGCCGGTCACCCCGGTGCGCGGCGCCGGCCGGCCCCAGGCGGTGTTCGTGATGGAGCGGATGCTGGACCTGGCGGCCGCGCGCCTCGGGCTCGACCGGGTCCTGCTTCGCACGCGCAACCTGATCCAGCCCGACGAATTTCCGTACGACGTCGGCCTGATCTCCCGCGACAACCGTCCCCGCCGCTACGACAGCGGGAACTACCCGGAGTGCCTGCGGCGAGTCGCCGAAGCCGTGGGCGCGGACGACTTCGCAGCGGAGCGCGAGCAGGCGCGCGCCGCCGGGCGGGCGATCGGCCTTGGATTCGCGCTCTTCGTCGAGGACACGGGGCTCGGCCCGTACGAGGGCGTCAGGGTGCGCGTTGATCCCATCGGCCGAGTGTTCGTGTTTTCCGGCACGTCGAGCCAGGGGCAAGCCCACGAAACCACGCTGGCCCAGATCGTCGCCGACGAGCTCTCGGTGCCACTCGAGCAAGTCACCGTGATCCCGGGTGATACGGCCGGCATCCCGTACGGAGTCGGCACGTTCGCGAGCCGGGTCGGCGTGCTCGCCAGCACCTCGGCGGCCCACGCCGCCGCCGAGGTGCGAAAGAAAGCGCTCGCGGTTGCCGCCGACCATCTCGAGGCGGCGCCGGAGGATCTCGCGCTCGAGGACGGCCGCATCACCGTGCGCGGGACGCCGGGGCGCGGGCTCGCGCTCGGCGACGTGGCGGCCATCGCGACGGCGCCGCGGCCCGGCTACGCGCTGCCCGGCGGGATGGACCCCGGGCTCGAAGCCACGGGCTACGTCCACGTCCTGCAGTCGACGTATTCGAACGGCGCGCACGCCGCGGTCGTCGAGGTCGACCCGGAGACCGGCACGGTGCGCATCCTGAAATACGTCGC
>JAHFDK010000162.1 GCA_023249095.1 Candidatus Rokuibacteriota bacterium
ATCGGCCGCTCGAGCGGCGCGTACAGCTCCAGCAGGGTCATCGCGACCTGTTGTGTCGGGGCGCCGATGACGATGCGGTCGGGACGGAGCGTATCTTCGATCGCGGAGCCCTCGCGGAGGAATTCCGGATTCGACACGACGTCGAAGGGCACGGGCTGCCGCTGGTGGCGCTCGATCACCTCGCGGACGAACTCGCCGGTGCCCACCGGCACCGTCGACTTGTTGACCACGACCGTGTACCGATCCATGACCCGCCCGATCTCCTGCGCTACCGCCTCGACGGCGCTGAGATCCGTCTGTCCGTCGGCCTTGGGCGGGGTGCCGACCGCGATGAACACGATGACGGATTTCCGGAAGGCGGCCGCGAGGTCGGTGGTGAACGACAGGCGGCCGTCGCCCACGTTCCGCGTCACCATTTCCTCGAGGCCAGGCTCGTAGATGGGCAGCCGACCCGTCTGGAGCGCGTCGATCTTCTCGGCCACGTTGTCCACGCACACGACCTCATTGCCGAGGTCCGCGAAGACGGCGCCCGTCACGAGTCCCACGTAGCCGGCGCCCACCACGCAGATGTTCATGAGTGTTCCATCATAGCAGAGGCTCTTCGACGACCGGGGGCGGTTTGTCGGCCTCGGCGGCGACCCAGCGGAAGAATACGACGGTGAACGTGACCAACGGCATGAGGCCGGCCGGTACCCACATGATGAGGCCGCCGAGACGCTGATCCGCGAGCGCCGTGAGCGGCAGAACGCGGGGCGCCGCATCGTAGAAGGGATACAGCGTGTGCTCGGCGCCGGTGATCATCGCGGCCACGACTGTCATCGGCATCCCGAACGCGAAGAGGTAGAGGATCTGGGCTCCGTAGTGGAGGCGCGGGAGGAGGGCCGAGGGCGACAGAACGGGCCACCACGCGAGGAGGGCCGTCGCGATCAGGACGAGGTGCTCGACCACGTGCCAGGCGTGGTGCTCGAGCGCGGCGCCGTACGGCCCGGGGAGGTGCCAGCCGACGAGCGCCACCACGTAGAGCCCGAGCGCGGGAACCGGCCGCGTCGCGGCGCGGGCCAGGGCGCCGATCGGGGGTCGGCGCAGCAGAGGCGCGATGAGCCCGTCCGCCATCCACGCCGGCGTGCCGGTGAGCAGGAGGGGAGGGACGACGAGCGTCAGGAGCAGATGCTGCACCATGTGAGCGCTGAAGAGGTAAGAGTCGCTCAGGTCGTGCAGCGGACCGTTCAGCGCGCCGAGCAGGACGAGCACCCCGCTGACGAAGAGCGCCGGCTCCCGAGGGCCGGGGCGCGGGCCGCGCGCCCACGCGACCGCGTACGCCAGGGCGAGAAGGCCCGCGCCGAGCACGACGTCGGCGTGGACTTCGCCGGACGTCCACGAGAACGGCGGCCGCGTGTCCATCAACGGCCGAAGACCAGGAAGGCGCCGGTCAGCGTCATCAAGGCCACCACGAGGCCGGCCGCGAGGATCAGCGGGCCGACGAACAGGAACGCGAGGCCGCGCGGCTCGTATCGCAGGTGCATGAAAAAGAGGGCGACGAGCGCGAACTTGGCGGCCGACATCGCGAGCAACAGGGGCACGATGATCGGCGCGAGCCGCCGGACGTAAATCACGCCGACCTCGAGCGCCGTCACGCCGGTCAGCACGAGCGCCACCCGGACGTACGTCCCGACGGTCGCGTGCTCGCCGGGTCGATCGGTCACGCGTCGCCACTCATGGGATGAGATAGATGAGCGTGAAGATCGCGATCCACACGACGTCGACGAAGTGCCAATAGAGCCCGGCGATCTCGACCTTGACGGCATCCGCGACGGCGAGACGACCCCGGAGATCGAGCACCCAGAGCGACAGCAGCCAGAGCACGCCGATGGCAACGTGGGCACCGTGGAATCCCGTGAGGACGAAGAACGTGGAGCCGAACAGGTTCTGCTGGAGCGTCAGGCCGTGGTGCGCGAAGGTCATGAACTCGTACACCTGGAAGCCGAGAAAGATGAGCCCGCAGAAGGCCGTGCCGAAGAGCCACAGCCGCGCCTGCCGGCGGTCGCCGCGCTGCACGGCGAAGAGCGCCAGCACCATGAGCAGGCTCGACATCAGCAGATCGAAGGTAGAGATCGTCGTCACCGGGATGTCGAGGATCTGGTGCGGCTCGGGCCCGACGACGCTTTTTCCCTTGTACGCGAGGTAGGTCGCGATGAGCGTGCCGAAGAAGAAGCACTCGGAGCCGAGGAAGACCCACATCGCCACCTTGCGGTGGTCGAGACCCATCTCGCCCGTCTGGTGCTCGTGCGTTGGCGTCCGGTGGTGCTCGAGCGCGAGACGGAATACGCCTGACACGGTCAGGAGTGCGCCCACGAGGACCACGGCGAGATGGGTCAGCGCACCCACCGCCGCCAGCCCCATTCCAAGCGCGATCACGACCGGCCAGTGGGATGGAGCAGGCAGGTGAAATACGGGCGCCCCGGGGCCGGGGGCGGACTGCCGGTCGCGGGGCAGCAGCCCGCCCCCGGCCCCGGGGTGCCCGTATTTCTCTCGCCAGAAGGAGTCGCGGCCGTACACGGGGGGGATCGTATCGAAGTCGTGCACCGGCGGCGGTGACGACGTCCGCCACTCGAGCGTCCGCCCGTCCCAGGGGTCCGCGGGCGCCGGCGCTCCTCTGCGCAGGCTCCTCCAGGCGTTGAGCATGAAGAGGAGCACGCCGACACCGATACCGAAGGCTCCGACCGTCGAGGCGAGGTTGCCGGTGCTCCAGCCCGCGTCGGGCGGGTAGGTGTAGATGCGGCGCGGCATCCCCAGCGCGCCGAGGTAGTGCTGGGGGAAGAACGCCAGGTTGAAGCCGGCGAACAGCACCCAGAAGTGGAGCCGGCCGAGCCGCTCGCCGAGGAGGCGGCCCGTCATCTTCGGCCACCAGTAGTAGGCGCCCGCGAAGAGCCCGAAGAGGCTCCCACCGATCAGCACGTAGTGCAGGTGGGCGACGACGAAGTAGCTGTCCGTCTGCTGGAGGTCGACCGGCGGCGAGGCGTGCATGACGCCCGAGAGACCGCCGATGGTGAACAGCCCGACGAGGCCGACGGCGAAGTGGAGCGCCGTCGTCGTCCGGATGGCGCCGCCCCAGAGTGTCGCGAGCCAGTTGAAGATCTTCACGCCCGTCGGAATCGCGATGAGCATCGTCGCGACCGAGAACGCGGCATCCGCCACCGGCCCCATACCGGCGGCGAACATGTGGTGGCTCCAGACGCCGAAGCCGAAAAAGCCGATCAGAACGCCCGAGTAGATGACGACGGGCGCGCCGAAGAGGGGCTTGCGGGCGAAGGTCGGCAGCACCTCGGAGACGATCCCGAACGCCGGCAGGATCAGGATGTACACCTCGGGGTGACCGAAGATCCAGAAGAGGTGCTGCCAGAGATGGAGGTCGGCGCCCGCCGCCACGTCGTAGAAGTGGGTGCCGAGGAAGCGGTCGAACATCAGGAAGATCAGTCCGACCGTGATCGGCGGAAAGGCGAGCACGATGAGGAACTGGACGACCAGCGTCATCCACACGAACACGGGCATGCGCATCAGGGTCATCCCCGGCGCGCGCATGTTGAGGATGGTCACGATGAAGTTGACGCCGGCGATCATGGACGAGATGCCGAGAATCAGCAGGCTCAGGAGCCAGAAATCGACACCGGGACCAGGCGAGTAGTGCTTCGAGGTCAGATTCGCGTAGCCGAACCAGCCGACGTCCGGCGGCGTGCCGACGAGGAAGCTCGCGTTCAGGAAGATCCCGCCGGCGAGGAAGATCCAATAGGAGAGCGCGTTCAGGCGCGGGAACGCGACGTCGCGGGCGCCGATCAGGAGTGGCACCATATAATTGAAGAACAGAGCGTTGAACGGCATGATCGCCAGGAAGATCATCGTTGTGCCGTGCATCGTGAAGAGCACGTTGTAGGTCTGGGCGCTCACGACCGTGTTGTGGGGGACCGCCAGCTGCAGCCGGATCAGGAGCGCCTCGACGCCGCCGAGCAGGAAGAAGACGAAGGCAGTCGCGCCGTAGAGGATGCCGATCCGCTTGTGGTCGACGGTGGTGATCCAGGTGATTGCCGTCGTGATTGTTGTAGCGGGCGCCTCGAGGCCGGCTTTGGCCGAGGGTGGCCCGAGAAAGGCGCGACCCGGCTCCGGGTCTGCTGTCATCCCGCGTGGCCCATCAGATCACTTGAGGCTCATCAGATACGCGGCGACGGCGCGGGCCTGGGCCTCCGTGAGGCCGAGCGGCGGCATCTTGGCGCCCGGCTTGAGGGCGGGCGGGTTCTTGAGCCACGCCGTCACGGCTTCGACCGTGTTCGGGAGCATGCCGGCCGCGAGCGTGCGCCGGCTCCCGAAGGTCGTGAGGTCGGGGCCGAGGGCCCCGGTCGACACGCCGCGGACCGTGTGGCATCCCACGCACGCGCTCCGCGTGAAGATCGCCTTGCCCTCGGCGGCGAGCCCCGACGGCTCGCCCGGCGCCGCCCTCTGCGCGGCGACCCAGCGCTCGAACGCGTCGGGCGCGTCGACGATGACCCGCATACCCATGTTGGCGTGCGAGGTGCCGCAGAACTCGGCGCACTGGCCCCGGTACTCGCCCGGTGTCTCGGCGGTGAAGGCGAGCCGGTTCAGACGCCCCGGGACCACGTCGCGCTTGCCCCCGAGCTGCGGCACCCAGAAGCTGTGAATCACGTCGGGACCGTCCAGCCTCAGCGCGACGGGCCGCCCCGCCGGCACGTGCAGCTCGTTCGCCGTGACGACGTCGAGCGTCGGATAGCGGAACTCCCACCACCACTGCCGCCCGAGCACCGTGATCTCGAGCGCCCCGGGGCCGGGCGCGGCTTGGGTCCGGAAGATCACCTGGATCGTCGGGACCGCGATAACGAGCAGGACGAGCGCGGGCGCGATCGTCCACGCGATCTCGAGCGCCGTGTGGCCGCGCGTCTGGACCGGCAGCTGCGCGCCGGGCCGGTCGCGGAAACGGATGAGAACCCAGGCGAGGGTGATCCCAACGACGAGGGCGATGCCGACGGTCGCCCAGGTGATGATCGCGTAGACGTGGAGGATGTCGCGCGCGAAATCCGAGCGGGGGACGACCGTCGTCATCGGGGCGTCCCACGCACAGCCGCCCGTGGTTGCCGCGACTCCGAGCCCCAGAAGCTTAAGACCCCCGAGTCCGGAGCGCAGAGAGCGGCTCACGCTCGCTCGGGAGATCACGGGGTGACGGTACAGAAGGGGAAACTGCTGCGCAAGCCGCTCTAGGCCGCGAGCGCGAGTAGTGTGTGGAGAAGCGCGTTGGAGCCGCGCTCGATCGCCTCCCAGTCGCTCATCTCGTCCACGCGATGGCTGCGCCCGCCCTGGGAGGGGATGAAGATCATCCCGGCGTCGGTGATGCGGGCCAGGTTCTGGGCATCGTGGCCGGCCGCCGAGTAGAGGCGCCGGCACGGCAGCCCGAGCGTCGCGCACACGCTCTCGATCGCCGATTGCACCCGGGGAGAGCAGGGAGCCGGCGTCGTGGCCGACATCAAGCGGATTTCCGCCCCGACCCGGTGCACGCCGGCGACCTCGTGCGCGAGCGCCGCGCACTCCTTGGCCAGGCGCTCCAGCACGGCGGGGTCCGGGTCGCGCATCTCGTGGACCAGCTCGGCGTTCCCGGGAACGATGTTGGAGACGCCGGGATGGACGCGGACGACGCCGAAGTTGGTGACGCTGACACCGCTACCGCGCGTGACCACGTGCTCGCGCACTCGCAGCGCGTAGTCGGCGGCCGCGAGGAAGGCGTCCCGCCGCCGATCCATCGGCGTCGTGCCGGCGTGATCGGCCTGTCCCACGAAGAGGACCCGGGACCGGCGTACGCCCACGATCGTCTCGACGACGCCGATCGGAACTCCGGCTTCCTCGAGGCGAGCGCCCTGCTCGATGTGCAACTCTACATAGGCGGTCACGGTGCCCGCCGGGGCCCTCGCCTCCGGGGCGCGGCGCGCGTCGAAGTCGGCGCGCGCCATCGCGTCGACGAGGCGTACGCCGTCGACGGCCATCATCTCGTCGATCCGGGCGCCGTCGAGCAGCCCGCAGAACGCCCGCGAGCCGAAGAGACTCCCGTAGCGCCCTTCCTCGTCACTCCACGCCGCGACGACCAGCGGCCTGGCGTGGGGCGCGCTCGCCTCGCTGATCGCCTGGAGACATTCAAGGCCCGCGAGGACACCGAGAGCACCGTCGAGAATGCCGCCCTCCGGCACCGTGTCGATGTGCGAGCCGGTGAGAACGACCGGCGTGTCTCGACCGAAGGCGCGGATGCCGGTCGCGCCGAAGATGTTGCCCGCGGTATCCACCCACGTCGCGAGCCCTGCTGCCCGCATCTCCCCGAGAAGCCAGGCCCGCGCCTCTTCATGGGGAGGCGACCAGCACGGACGCGTCACGCCGCCGCCCGCCAGGGCTCCGAAGCGGGCGAGGCCATTGATCCGAGAGGTGAGGCGCGGCAGCGAGATAGAAAGCACTGTGGCCGGAGTATAAGCCTTGACTTCATTCGGGAAGGATCCGAAAATGAACCACTGTTCAGTCGTTCGGATCGCCCGCCTTCAGGAGGGCAAATGGATCTCTCGCTGACTCCAGAGCAGGAGGCTTTCGGGGCGACCGTCCGCGCCTGGCTCAAGACGAACATTCCGCACGAGTGGAAGTCGATCGGAAGCTCCGAGATCCCGCGGATGGAACAGTACGAGTTCCTCCGGCGCTGGCAGCGCACGCTCTTCGACGCGGGCTTCATCGGCCTCACCTGGCCCAAGGAGTACGGCGGCCGCGGCTTCACGTTCATGGAGGAGCTGATCCTGCAACAGGAGATGGCGCTGGCGAAGGCGCCACCGATCCTGAACGTGCTCGGAGTCGGCATGGCCGGTCCCACGATCGTCGCGTGGGGTACCGAAGAACAGAAGAAGCGCTATCCGGCGAAGATCCTCTCGTGCGAGGAGATCTGGTGCCAGGGGTACTCGGAGCCGAACGCCGGCTCCGACCTGGCGTCCTTGCAGACGCGCGCGGTCAAGGACGGCGAGTACTGGGTGATCAACGGCCAGAAGGTGTGGACCTCGTTCGCCCACGTCTCCGAGTACATGATGCTGCTCGCCCGCACGGACCCGAACGTCCCCAAGCACAAGGGCATCACCTACTTCCTGCTCGACATGAAGCTCCCCGGGGTCACGGTGAAACCGCTCCGGCAGATCACCGGGGAGGCCGAGTTCAACGAGGTCTTCTTCGACAACGTGCGCGTGCACGAGTCCCAGGTCCTGGGCGGTGTCAACAACGGCTGGGCGGTCGGGCTCACGACCCTCATGTACGAGCGGCTGACGCTCGGCTTCGGCCTCCAGGTGCGCTTGCGCATCGCGCTCGAGGGCCTGATCGACCTGGCGCGGCGGATGGAAAAGAGCGGCCGCGTCGTGACGAAGGATCCCGTCATGCGCCAGAAGCTGGCGCAGCTCTGGATCGACACGGAGTGCCTCAAGTACACTGGGGCGCGGGCCATCACCAAGCTTCTCCGCGGCGAGATGCCGGGTCCGGAGGCGTCCACGGGGAAGATGGCCTGGGTGGACACCCACCAGCGGCTGCAAGAGCTGGCGATGGAGATCGAGGGTCCCTACTCGCAGCTCTGGAAGGGCTCGGACTGGGCGGTCGAGGGCGGCGTGTGGGCACAGTCGTTTCTCCGGTCGCGTGCCAACTCGATCGAGGGCGGGACGACCGAGATCCAGAAGAACATCATCGCCGAGCGGCTGCTCGGCCTACCGAAGGACTAACCCATGGATTTCGGCTTCAGCCCGGAGCAAGAGATGCTCCGCGCGACCGCGCGGAAGTTTCTCGAGAACGAGTGCACGTCCGGGTTCGTCCGTGCGCGCATGGAAGAGCCCGCGGGCGTGACCGACGAGTTCTGGGCCAAGCTCGCCGAGCAAGGATGGCTCGGCCTGGTCTACCCGGAGGAGCACGGGGGCTCGGGACTCGGATTCGTCGACCTCACGGTGCTGATGGAAGAGATGGGCCGCGTCGTGATGCCCGGGCCGTTCTTCTCCACCGTCCTGCTCGGCGGCCTGGCGATTCGCGAGGCCGGCTCGCCGGCGCAGAAGAAGGAATGGCTGGCGCGCATCGCGGCCGGGCGCGGCAGAACCACGCTCGCGTGGACCGAGCCGAGCGCACGCTGGGACGCCGCGGGCGTCACCTGCGCGGCCCGCGAGGACAAGGGCGGCTTCGTCCTGAACGGCACGAAGCTCTTCGTCCTCGACGCGCACCTGGCCGACGTGCTCGTGGTCGTCGCGCGGACCGGCGAGGGCAAGACGCCCGAAGAAGGGGTGAGCCTCTTCCTCGTCCCGAATGGGACGCGCGGCGTGGAGGTGAAGCTCCTGCCCACGATGGACCAGACGCGCAAGCTCTGCGAGGTGAGCTTCAAGGACGCATCGGTGCCAGCCGAAGCAATGATGGGCGTCAGCGGTAAGGTGTGGCCGACGCTCGCGCGCGTGGTGGAGCGCGCGACGGTGGCGCTCTGCGCCGAGATGTGCGGCGGTGCCCAGCGCGTGCTCGACATGACAACGGACTACGCGAAGATCCGGGTGGCCTTCGGCAAGCCGATCGGTACCTATCAGGGCGTCAAGCACAAGGCCGCGGACATGCTCGTGGACGTCGAGAACGCGAAGTCGCTCACGTACTACGCCGCCTGGGCGGTCGACGAGAACGCCCCGGAGGCCGCGCTGGCCGCTTCGATGGCCAAGGCGTACGTCACCGACGCCTACCGTAAGGTGGCCGGCGCCGGCATCCAGCTCCACGGCGGCATCGGGTTCACGTGGGAGCACGACCTGCACCTCTACTTCAAGCGCGCCAAGTCGTCCGAGTTCACGTTCGGCGACGCGACGTACCACCGCGAGCGGGTCGCGCAGCTGATTAATTTGTAGCGGGGTCCGTGAGCCCGCGGCGACCGAGGGAGACCTGCAACAGGTGCTGGTGGCTCCGGACGCGCGTTCCCCCCGTTCTTCCGGCGGCGCGGCTGTGAGCGAATCGAGCCCAACGCCGGTCGAGCCGAAGCCGGCCGCGTCTGTCGTGCTGGTGCGGGAGGCGCCGCCGGGCTCGCCCGAGCCGCTCGAGGTGTACATGATCCGGCGGAACCGTGGCATGAAGTTCCTCGGTGGCTACTACGCGTTTCCCGGCGGCAAGGTCGACCCGGCCGACGGCTCTCCCGCGGCGCTCGCCCGGTGCCGCGGTGTCGAGACGGCCGAAGCCGAGACCATCTTTCCCGGGCACGAGGGCGCGCCGGCGCTCGCATTCTGGGTCACCGCGGTCCGCGAGCTCCTGGAAGAGAGCGGCGTCCTGCTTGCGTGCGACGAGGCTGGACGTGCGCTCGACCCCGCGACGCCACACATCAGGGAGGCGATCGAGCGCTGCCGCAAGGCGCTCATGGCCGGCGAGCCGTTCGCCACGCTGATCGCCCGCGAAGGCTGGTACTGCGACTTGCGCCCGCTCCGATACCTCTCGCACTTCATCACGCCGATCTCGAGCCCCATCCGCTTCACGGCGCGCTTCTTCGTCGGCCCGATTCCGCCGGGCCAGGAGCCGCGGCTCTTCACCGAGGAGACGTCGGAGGGCTTCTGGATCCACCCGGGCGAGGGCTACCGCCGCTTCCTGTCGGGGGAAATGAAGATGGCGGAGCCCGCCGAGTACGGGCTCGCCTATCTAGCCCAGTTCACCTCGCTCGACGACTTATGGGCCGCCCACGACGACGGCCGTCCCAAGTTCCACGGGATCGTCGACCGCATCCACGTGTTCTGGGAGAAGTTCGACTGGAAGCAGAACCGGTTTCCAGGCTTAACTAGCGGAGACTAAGAAGTTTTTCGCGACCGCTATCCACTTTCTATCTACTTTCTCGCCCCGCTAAAACAAACGAGGTTGCTTGCCCCTGACCTCGGCTAGACTCCGGCCAACCATCCTCCACCGAGGTGCTCATGCGGTTGATCGGGCTCGCGGTCGTTATCACCCTCAACCTATTGCTTGCGCCGCTCGCCGTCGACGCGCAGCCTTCGGAGAAGGTTTATCGAATCGGCATGCTCGAGCGGACGTCGAAGACGCTCAACGCGGCCAGCCTTAATGGCTTTCTCCGGGGCATGCAGGAGCTCGGTTACGTGGAGGGGAAGCACTTCGTCATCGAGTACCGATCCGCCGACGGACTGGACGAGCGGTTTCCGGAGCTGGCGGCCGACTTGGTTCGGGTCAAGGTGGACCTGATCGTAACGCGGGGGACGCAGGCGATTCTGGCGACCAAGAATGCTACGAACACGATTCCCATCATCATCACGGGAGCGGGCGACCCCGTCGCGCAGGGCATCGTGGCGAGTCTCGCCCGCCCCGGCGGGAACATCACAGGTCTGAACCCGATGGTCACAGAGCTGTATCCGAAACGTGTTGAGCTTCTCCGCGCGCTGGTTCCGAAAGCCGTTCGGATCGCGGCCCTGTGCAACATGAGTAGCCCAGCCGTGCCGCCTGCGTGGAAAGAGGTTGAGCGCGCGGCGCGATCCCTGGGCATCGAAGCCCAGCTCTTCGACGTTCGGAAGACTGGAGATCTGGGGCCCGCGTTCGAGGGAGCGGTCAAGCAGCGTGCCGATGGGCTCGTCGTCGCGCTCGACACCCTCACCCAGGCGAATCGCCAGCTCATCGTCGAGCTCGCTGGGAAGCATCGGCTGCCGGCGGTCTACGCATCTTCCGAGTTCTTTGGGGGCCTAGTGACCTACGGCGGGAACTACGCCGACGTCTATCGTCGGGCGGCGGCCTTCGTCGACAAGATTTTCAAGGGCGCCAAGCCCGCCGACATCCCCATGCAGCAGCCCATGCAGTTTGAGCTGGTAGTCAATCTCAAAACCGCCAAAGCGCTCGGTCTTACGGTCCCCCCATCGCTGTTGTTGCAAGCGGATCACGTGATTCAGTAGCACCCGCTAGCCTCGTGACAAGTTATTCGCCAAACGGTCGGCCGTAGCAAGGGCTGAGACCGTTGGTTCGTTCGCCGGTGAAACAGAGGAACGGATATAAGGGGCATGAGCCCCTGCTCTAGACGACCTGGTCCGCGACCCGGCACGCGCTGGCTTGCTCTCGTCTGAGGAGCGGCAGGCACTACTCGCCCAGGTCGTCGCACTCCTCTTCGCCCTCGGTGCTCCCGCCGGCGGCGACCGGCTCCTGACGGTCACAGAAGCCGCCCACAAACTCGGCTGCGCGCCCCACACCCTCTACAAGAGCAAGCGTCACCCGGCGCGAGTCCAGAACGGGCGCTCGGTCAGGTTCAGCGAGAAGGCCATCGAGAGCTTCATTCGGCAGCGCCGGGGACGTGCGGCATGAATTCCGGAATTGCCGTGCTGCCGGGCATCTCGTTCTCCAGCCGCGTGGCCGGTGATACTACCTTTAGGTTTCAAATACAGGGGTAGGAGTCTGGCTCGTGACCATCCCGGGCCTGCTGTTCTTTGCCGCGCTCGGCGCCGGCGGCTTTCTCGGGACGTGGTACGGGGGGCTTGCCGCGTCGCCGGCCTGGGTGCCGCAAGCCACGCCCCTGGTCGAGAACCCTGCGGCCGCAATCGCGGCGCGCAACGCCGCTCTCGGAGCGCTCACGGCGGTGCTGCTCGGCCTCGTCGGCGGTGTCATCGGAGGCTGGATGGGCTCGGGCGAGCGCATGACACTGAACTACGTGAAGAGACCGTACGGCCACGAGGGCCGTGCGTTTGGAGAGATGCGATGATCTACATCCTGCTCTGGCTGCTGGGAGCCCCGCTAACCCTCATCTTGATCCTGTTCTTGCTCGGCATTGGGCGGTAGTCGCCATATGCGATGAACCGTCGGCCGGCAGCCATCTGGCGAGCGCCTCTCGCTCCTCCAGTTGCCGCCAAGATGACCGCCGGCCGGCGGCTCTTTCCTGACCCCGGCGAATCCTCGGCCGGCCGCCTCTACGCCGCGGATGACACGAGTTCGTCAACCAGGTCCGGCGTCGCGATCCTCATGCGTCTTGACCTCGCCGGGCGCCCGCCACATGATCGGGGGCAGCATGACGTCGGAGACGTATCTCCAACGGGTTCGCGCGCTGCTCCCGGCGCTGCGCGACCGCGCCGTCCATGCCGAACAGCTCCGGCGGCTGCCCGACGAGACATTCGCAGATTTCCAGGAGGCCGGGCTCTTTCGCTGCCTCCAGCCCAAGCGCTACGGCGGCTACGAGCTCGATCCCGGTACGCTCTACCAGGCCATCATGGAGATCGGCACCGTCTGCGGCTCGAGCGGCTGGATTCTCGGTGTCGTCGGCGTTCACAACTGGCACCTCGGCCTCTTCGCACCGGAGGCGCAGGACGACGTCTGGGGCAAGGACACGAGCATCCAGCTTTCGACGTCCCTGGCGCCCACGGGAACGGTGGAGCGAGTCGATGGAGGCTTCCGCCTCCATGGCCGGTGGTCGTTCTCGAGCGGGTGCGACTTCTGCCACTGGGCCGTGCTCGGCGGCATCGCGCCGCCTGTCCGGGAAGGCGCGCCCCCTGACGCACGGACATTTCTGGTCCCGCGCCGGGACTACACGATCGAGGACACGTGGTACGCGGTCGGGCTCTGCGGCACCGGGAGCAAGGACTTGCTGGTGGACGATGCCTTCGTGCCAGAGTACCGGACCCACTCGTACCGCGATGCATTCTATCTGACGAATCCCGGCGCCGTCGTCAACGACGCGCCCCTCTACCGCCTGCCCTTCGGGCTCGTCTTTCCGGCGTGCATCGGCGCCCCGGCGATCGGCGTCGCGCTGGGTGCGCTCGCGACGTTTCGCGACCAGACGACGACGCGCATCTCCCCGCGCGATCAGAGCCGAGTCGCGGAGGACCCGTTCGTGCAGTTCTCCCTGGCGGAAGCCGCGGCCGAGGTGACCGCCGCGCGCGACCGCCTGCTCGGTAACTTCGCCGAAGCGATGCGTCTGGTCCGAGACAGGGCGGAGATTCCCCTCGCCCAGCGGGCGCGCTACCGGTGGGATACCGCCAAGGCAACGGATCGATGCGTGCGCGCCGTCGATCGACTGTTCGAGGCTAGCGGCGGCCGCGGCATCTTCCTCGACAATCCGATCCAGCGGGCCTGGCGCGACGTCCATGCGATCCGGGCGCACGCGGGCAACAATCTCGAGAAGGCGGCCTTCGTGTTCGGCCGCTCCGAGTTCGGCCTCCCACCTCTCGATCTCAGGTTCTAGCGTCCGCGGGACACCCCCGAGCTACGGCCTGGTCGGTGGCGTCAGTCGCCTCGCGGGGCCTCCGCCGCCTCGATCCATGGCTTGACCTTCGGAAAGTGGATGTCCTGCAGCTCCGCGCACGGTCGCGCAGTGCTGGAGAGAAGCCGGTCTGGTCCATTG
>JAHFDK010000163.1 GCA_023249095.1 Candidatus Rokuibacteriota bacterium
CGAACCGCGGCACGGACTCGAGGAGCCCGCGGATGTACCTGAAGACTTCCCCGGCCTGCGCGCGGTCGCCGGCCATCACCATCACGACGCCGCGCTCGGCGGGTGGACTTCCCGCTCGGCAGCCTCGGACTCCAGATCAAGGCCCACTGGAAGGAACACCGGCCGAAGATGTACGCCGAGCTCCAACGCGAGGGGAAACTCGAGGAGTCAGTCCACGCAGCGCAGGAGTTGACCGGGGAGACGATGTATCGCCTGACCGTGGAGGAGCACCTGCCGCACGACCAGGCGTGGGAGCTGGTGAGGGAGGAATGGGCGTTCCTCCCGAGCGAGGAGGACCGACCATACCTCCCGTTCGACCCGGCGACGCTGAGCAGTTGTCACCGACTTGATTCAACCCCCATCCCACGGAGGAGAACGATGCGGAAGACGATTGCAGTGGTAGCAGGACTGCTGATCATGGCGGGCTGGACGGTTGCCGCCCAGGAGAAGGCCCAAACCGACAAGGGCGAGCCCAAGGCGAAATCAGGGCACGAGACGATGGCCAAGGGCGGCGAAGGAAGCTCGGCCGCGAAGATCGCGAGGGCGATGAGCGCCGCGCCGCCGTCGATCTCGAAGAACGCGACGATCATGGAGATGACCGCGGACGGCCAGATGAAACAGCTCCGGGCCGGCACCAACGGCTGGCTCTGCATGACCGAAGCCGATGGGACTCCGATGTGCCTCGACAAGGAATGGCAGAGCTGGGCCGACGGCTGGATCAACAAGAAGGATCCTCAGGTCAAGAACATCGGCCTCGCCTACATGCTCAAGGGTGACAAGGGCGCCAGCAACACCGACCCCTACGCCACCAAGTCGACGCCCGACAATCAGTGGGTGGTGAGCGGCCCGCACGTGATGGTCATCGTGCCCGACCCGGCGCAGCTCGACGCACTCCCGACCGATCCGCAGAACGGCGGACCGTGGGTGATGTGGAAGGGCACGAAGTACGCGCACATCATGATGCCGACCGCGTCGATGCCGAAACAGCCGGCCGCGAAGGGTTCCGCGGCAAAGCCTGCCGAGAAGAAGTAGCCGCTCGGCCTGTCTTACAGGGGAAGGCCCCAGGCCGTCGTCACGAATCTGCTCCATCGTAACGGGCTCGCGGTCGGCACCGGTCCCCTGCGTGTCGATCGGTCGCTCCGCCGAGTCGAACCGGGCCAGCGGGACGCAGGGAGGCGAGCAGGGCGCGCTGATAGCCGGTGACGAATCCCGGCCAAGCGAGACCATCCAAGAGTGCTGGCTCGGTGCCCTTTCCACAACATATAGCTTGACGTCGATCCGACGGCCCCTATATATTGCCCCCCGTGCTGATGCTCCGGAATCGCATCCGGGGCCAAGAGGGAACCCGGTGCGAATCCGGGGCTGCCCCGCAGCGGTAGGCGAGAACGACCTCCGCCACGTGCACTGACCCCTCGGGGTTGGGAAGCGGCGGACAGTAGGCCCCCCGGCCTCGGCCGGAGCGCTCGCGAGCCCGAAGACCTGTCAGCATCCGGTTCTGGAACGAATCCGAGCCGGTTCGACCTGAAGGCCTCGAGGGAGGCGGGTCGGGTCCACGCGGGCGCGTTCTGCGCGTTCCCCTTGGTCCGATCGGCCCTCCGGTGGTCTTCGTGCTGCCCGCGAGGGCAAGAGGTCGGTCCGAGGACTCCTCCGAGAGTCCAGCGCGCTGATACGCCGTCGGCCGGCTCTTCTCCTCCGGGCTCGACCGGGACGGCGTAAGCCGGCCCAACGGAGGAGAGCTGATGCCGAGTGAGACCCTGACGAATCCCACCGTTCCCTCGCCGCCGTTTCTCGCCGCGGGGCGGGCCGATGCCCAGCCGCAGTCGACCATGCGCGTGACCAAGCGCAACGGCTCGTCCGAGGCGGTCGACGTCAACAAGATCGTGCGCGCGGTCAACCGCTGCTGTCCCGGGCTGCCCGACGTGGACGCCCTGCGGGTGGCCACCAAGACCATCAGCGGACTCTACGACGGGGCGACCACGCGCGAGCTCGACCAGCTCTCGATCCAGACCGCGGCCGGCCTCATCGTCGAGGAGCCGCAGTACGCGCGGCTGGCCGCCCGGCTGCTGGCCACCTACATCGACAAGGAAGTGCGCAACCAGGAGATCCATGCCTTCTCCCAGTCCGTCGCGGCCGGGCATCGGCTGGGGCTGATCAACGACCGTCTGCAGGAGTTCGTCTCGGAGAACGCGCGCAAGCTGAACGCCGGACTCGAGCCCGAGCGCGATCACGAGTTCGAGTACTTCGGCCTCCGCACCCTGTACGACCGGTATCTCCTCAAGCATCCCCGGACCCGGCTCGTCATCGAGACCCCGCAGCAGTTCTTCCTGCGGGTGGCCTGTGCCCTGCCCGCCGCACTCGAGCTGTACGAGCTCTTCTCGGCGCTTCAGTACCTGCCGAGCTCGCCGACCCTTTTCAACGCGGGCACCCGGCACGAGCAGCTCTCGAGCTGCTTCCTGCTCGACTCGCCCGAAGACAGCCTCGAGCAAATCTACCAGCGGTACACCGACGTGGCGCTGCTGTCGAAGTTCTCGGGGGGTATCGGCCTCGCCTACCACCGGGTCCGCTCGCGCGGCTCCCTCATCAAGAGCACGAACGGCCACTCCAACGGCATCGTGCCGTGGCTGAAGACTCTCGACGCGTCGGTGGCCGCGGTGAACCAGGGCGGGAAGCGCAAGGGTGCCTGCTGTGTCTACCTCGAGCCCTGGCACGCCGACGTGGAGGAGTTCCTCGCGCTCCGGGAAAACACCGGGGACGAGTCGAGCCGGAGCCACAACCTGAACCTGGCGAACTGGGTGCCGGATCTGTTCATGGTCCGGGTAGAGGCGGACGAGGAATGGAGCCTCTTCGACCCCACGGCGGTGCCCGAGCTGTCCGACCTCTACGGCGAGGCGTTCGAGCGCCGCTATGTCGAGGCCGAGCGGGACGGCCTCGCGGCGAAGAAGGTGCGGGCTCGCGAGTTGTACGCCCGGATGATGCGCACCCTGGCCCAGACCGGCAATGGGTGGATGACCTTCAAGGACAAAGCGAACCGCGCGTGCAACCAGACTGCCCTGCCCGGGCGAGTGGTCCACCTGTCGAATCTCTGCACCGAGATCCTCGAGGTCACCTCGCAAGAGGAGTCAGCGGTCTGCAATCTCGGCTTCATCAACCTAGGGCGCCATACCAAGACCACTACCGACGGGAATGTGGTGTTCGACTTCGAGAAGCTGGCGGGCACGGTACGCACCGCGGTGCGCCAGCTCGATCGCGTCATCGACCTGACCTTCTACCCGATTCCGGGCGCCGCGCGCTCGAATACCCGCTGGCGGCCGGTGGGGCTCGGGGTCATGGGTCTCCAGGACGTCTTCTTCCAGATGCGGCTGCCGTTCGACGCGCCCGACGCGCGCGCCCTGTCGCGTCGGATCGCCGAGGAGGTGTACTTCCACGCTCTCGAGACGTCGATGGAGCTCGCCCGTGAGAAAGGGGCCCATCCGACCTTCGCCGAGACGCGAGCGGCGCGGGGAGAGCTCCAGTTCGACGCGTGGGGCGTCACGCCCGGGGATACCGCGCGGTGGGATGCCCTCCGGGCGCGGATCCGGACCGAAGGCCTGCGCAATTCCCTGCTGCTGGCGATCGCGCCGACCGCGACCATCGCGTCGATCGCAGGCTGCGCCGAGTGTATCGAGCCGCAAGTCTCGAACCTCTTCAAGCGCGAGACGCTCTCCGGAGACTTCTTGCAGGTGAACCGTTACCTGGTAGCCGCCCTCAAGGAGTTCGGACTCTGGACCGACGCGACCCGTTCGCGCCTCAAGCTCGCGGAAGGTTCGGTACAGGGGCTCGATGAGGTGCCCGCCGACCTGCGCGCCATCTACCGGACCGCCTGGGAGGTCCCCATGCGCTCGCTTATCGACATGGCGGCCGATCGCGGTGCCTTCCTCGACCAGAGCCAGTCGTTGAACCTGTTCATCGAGAACCCGAGCATCGGCCAGCTCTCGAGCATGTACTTCTATGCCTGGAAGGCGGGGCTCAAGACGACCTACTATCTCCGCTCCCGGCCCGCCACCCGCATCGCGAAAGCCACCGTGGAGACCTCGCCGGCCGCCAAGGACGGCGCCGCGGTCACCTGCTCGCTCGAGAACCCCGATACCTGCGAGGCCTGCCAGTGAGCCACGTCAGCCGCCCCGCCCGCCTGCTCGACCCCGGCCTCTGCCTAACGCTGCGGCCGATGGCCTATCCGGCCTTCTTCGAGATGTACCGTGGCGCCATCAAGAACACCTGGACCGTCGAGGAGGTCGACTTCTCGACCGACGTGACCGATCTCCGGACGAAGATGAGCGACGCCGAGCGCCACCTAGTGCAGCGGCTGATCGCCTTCTTCGCGACCGGGGACTCCATCGTGGCCAACAACCTGGTCCTGAACCTCTACCGGCACATCAACGCGCCCGAGGCTCGCATGTACCTGTCGCGGCAGCTCTACGAGGAGGCGCTGCACGTGCAATTCTACCTGACCCTCCTCGACACCTATGTGCCCAACCCGGAAGAGCGGCACCGCGCCTTCGCGGCCATCGTGAGCATTCCGTCCATCCAGCGGAAGGCCGAGTTCTGCATGCGGTGGCTCGACTCCATCCAGCGGCTCGACCGGCTGACCACGCGCGAGGATCGGCGGCAGTTCCTGCTGAACGTCGTCTGCTTCGCCACGTGCGTCGAGGGCCTGTTCTTCTTCGGAGCCTTCGCCTACGTGTACTTCCTGAGGTCGCGGGGTCTCCTCCACGGGCTCGCCGCGGGCACGAACTGGGTCTTCCGGGACGAGAGCGCCCACATGGCGTTCGCGTTCGAGGTCGTCGATACGGTCCGTCGAGAGGAGCCGGACCTGTTCGATGAGCGGTTGGCGGCGGACGTCTGCGAGATGCTGGACGAGGCGCTCGCGTGCGAGACGCTGTTCGCGGAGGACCTGCTGGGTTCAGGGGTGGTCGGCCTGTCGGTGGCGGATGTGCGCGCCTATCTCGAGTTCTGCGCGGACCAGCGCCTCGCGACACTGAGGCTCGGCAAGCGTTACGGGGCGCGGAATCCCTTCGCATTCATGGATCTGCAGGACGTGCAGGAGGTGACCAACTTCTTCGAGCGACGGGTGTCCTCGTACCAGGTGGGCGTGACCGGCGACGTCGTGCTCGACGCCGCGTTCTGACATGCTGACCCACACGCTGGGGTTCCCGCGCGTCGGCGCGGACCGGGAGCTGAAGAAGGCGCTCGAGGCGTTCTGGCAAGGGCAGGGTGGCGAGGCTGACCTCCAGCGCGTGGCCCGCGAGCTGCGGTCGCGGCACTGGCGGCTACAGGCGGATCGCGGAGTGGACGTCGTGCCGGTCGGCGATTTTTCGCTCTACGATCACGTGCTCGACACGACCGCGATGCTCGGGGCGGTGCCCGACCGTTATGGCTGGCGGGGGGACTCGGTCGACCTCGGCACCTACTTCCGCATGGCGCGCGGCGACGGCGGCATGGGAAGTGTCGGGGCCATGGAGATGAGCAAGTGGTTCGACACGAACTACCACTACATCGTTCCCGAGCTCGGTCCCGGGCAGACCTTCCGTCTGGGATCGCGGACCCTGCTCGATCAGGTCGACGAGGCGCGGGCGGCGGGCGTGCGGGCGCGGCCGGTGCTGCTGGGCCCGTTGACCTACTTGCGTCTCGCCAAGCCCACCGTGGAAGGATTCGACCCTCTGGAGCACGCGGGCGCGATCCTGCCGGTCTACGAGCAGGTCTTGCGCGAGCTGTCTCGATCGGTGGAGTGGGTGCAGATCGACGAGCCCGCGCTGGTGTTGGACCTCTCCGAGCGGGAGACGCTGCTGTTTCGCCTGATGCAGGAACGCCTGGCTCGGGCCGCCGCGCCGGCCCGGATCCTACTCGCCACGTACTTCGGAGGGCTTGGAGAGAATGTGGCGCTCGCGTGCATGCCACCGATTGGAGCCCTTCACGTGGACCTGGTCCGGGCGCCGGACCAGCTCGAGTCCGTTCTGGCTCGGCTGGGGGCGGACCAAAGCCTGTCCCTGGGCGTGATCGACGGCCGGAACATCTGGCGAGTGGCTGCGGACCGGGTGCTGGCGCAGATCGACCGGGTGGTCGGAAAAGTCGGGTCGGAACGGGTCATGATCGCCCCGTCGTGCTCGCTACTGCACGTCCCCGTCGACCTCGATCGCGAGACCGGTCTCGATCCCGAGGTGCGGTCCTGGCTCGCGTTCGCGGCTCAGAAGTGCGACGAGCTGCGTCTCCTGGCCGATGCGGCGGCCGGACGCGAGGGCGCCCGGAGCGGGCTCGAGGCGAACCGGGCCGCGTGGCGCTCGCGGCGGGCGAGCCCGCGGGTCGTCGACCCGCGCGTGCGGGCTCGCGTCGCGGCTCTGGCCGGCCGGAAGACGGCCCGGCGATCGCCTCACGCTCGCCGTCAGGCGGTGCAGCGGCTGACTCTGGGCCTGCCCGCCCTCCCGACCACGACGATCGGCTCGTTTCCCCAGACGGCCGCGGTCCGCGCCGCGCGGGCGCGCTTCCGGCAGCAGGGAACGGGCGGAGCCGCGGAGTACACGGAGGCGATGCGCGGGTTCATCCGGGAGGCGGTGGCCCGCCAGCACGAACTGGGGCTGGACGTGCTCGTGCATGGCGAGCCCGAGCGGAACGACATGGTCGAGTACTTTGCCGAGCAGATGGCGGGTTTCTGCGTTACCGGCAACGGGTGGGTTCAGAGCTACGGGAGCCGGTGTGTCAAGCCGCCGATCATCTTCGGCGACGTCTCGCGACCGGCCCCGATGACGGTGGAGTGGATCCGGTACGCCCAGTCGCTGACCGATCGACCGATGAAGGGCATGCTGACCGGGCCGGTGACGATGCTGTGCTGGAGCTTTGCCCGGGACGACCAGCCGGACCGGGAGACGTGCCTCCAGATCGCGCTCGCCATCCGCGACGAGATGTCCGACCTGGAGCAGGCCGGGATCCGGATCATCCAGGTGGACGAGGCGGCGCTGCGGGAAGGGCTCCCCCTGCGCCACGCCGAGTGGCACGATTACTTGCAGTGGGCCGTCGAAGCCTTCCGTCTCGCGACCAGCGATGTGCGCGACGAGACCCAGATCCACACCCACATGTGTTACAGCGAGTTCAACGACATCGTGGAGTGGATCGCCCGCATGGATGCCGACGTCATCAGCATCGAGGCGAGTCGGAGCAAGATGGATCTCCTCACGGCGTTCCAGCGGTTCCAGTACCCGAACGAGATCGGCCCGGGCGTGTACGACATCCACAGTCCCCGCGTCCCGAGCGTAGCGGAGATAAGTCAGCTCGTCCGACAGACGCTCCAGGTCATCCCGGCGGACCGGGTGTGGATCAACCCGGACTGCGGCCTGAAGACGCGGGCATGGCCCGAAGCCGTCGCCTCGCTGCAGAACCTGGTCGCCGCCGCGAAGGCGGTCAGGGCCGAGCTCGATGAGTGAGCCCGCGCCCCGCCGGGTCACGCTCGGCCACAAGGGCGCGGTCCTGCGACTGAACATACCTCATCAACCACCGTCGGCTGGTCTGCATCGACCACCACGAACCACTGGGCCCGCTGGAGTAGCGAGCGTAGTGCTATCGTAGCGGGACCTCGAGCTCCCGGAGCGCCTGCCGCAGGTTGCGGCGATGACCGGACGGCCCAACACGAGGATGCTAGCCCGTTCAGCAGGCGATCGTCGACTGACGTTCGAGACGAGTCGGCGGCCGTTTGAGGCCGAATGCCTCGGCGAAGCGGCTTCCCGGAGCTCCCTGCCGAGGCAGTGTACGCGGCGGCGCGTGGCGAGCTCGAGCGCCGCATCATGGCCAAGGATTCCCTGAGAGATGGTCCGGGTTTGCTCAGAAAATCCCCCTCTGATGGAACCTCGCGCTCACGCCGCGGGTTCGAGGATCACGCGATACCTCTGACGTTCCAAGAGCTGTACGGCGCGATGGCGGACTCGCTCAGCATGTCGGCGCTCATAGTAGTCGGCGCCGGGGTCGTGGTACGTGGTCTTGCGGGCGAGGAGGTGGTAGGCGGCCACGAGCATCGCATGCGCCACGGCGACGACAGCCTTCTGATGGCCGCGGTGCTGCATGACGCGCCGATACCGGGCCGCGAAGGCGCCCTTCGTCGATCGCGTGCCGGCCGCCAACGCGGCTTGGATGAGCGCGCCACGCAGCCACCGGTTGCCCTTGCGCGTCTTACCGGATTTGTGCTTCCCCGCACTCTCGTTGTTGCCCGGACAGGGCAACAAACCACCAGAATTTTCGATGATGCGCGAACCGCCCGGCCCCAACCCGCCCAGATGGTTGCGGGGAGGGCTGGTCAGGTGACGCTTGAAGGGTGGACCCCGCCAGAACGAGTTCGACGTCGGGATCGTGAGCCTCCGTGAGAAAACTAGCAGCACGAACGCGCTGACCAGGACCGCCGGATAGACGAGAAACCGCACGGTGTATGATCTTCGCCGTGCGGTGCCCGAATTGTCCACTCGGCCGCCGAGGGCGCGCATCATGGGGCTCGTCGTGTAGAATCCCCGACGCGGAGGAGTGATCCCGGATGCAGTGCCTGTCCTGTCAAACCGACAATCCTCCAGCGAACCGGTTTTGCGACGAGTGCGGTGCGCCTCTCGACGCGCGCTGTCCCGAGTGCAAGGCCGTGTTGCGACCCGGGGCGCGCTTCTGCGGTGCGTGCGGTCACAGCCTGGCGCCCGCTCATGCCGTGCCGGCCTCGCCCGCCGTGGTCCCGCCCGCGCGGTCGATCGCCTCGTACACGCCGAAGCACCTCGCGGAGAAGGTCCTCAAGGCTCGGTCCGCGATCGAAGGCGAGCGCCGCCAGGTCACCGTCCTGTTCGCCGACATCGCGGGCTTCACGAGCCTCGCCGAGCAGCGCGAGCGCGATCCCGAGGAGGTCCACCAGATCATGGACCGCTGCTTCGAAGCCATCACGGCCGAGGTCCATCGGTTCGAGGGCACGATCAACCAGTACACCGGTGACGGCGTGATGGCCCTTTTCGGCGCTCCGATCGCGCACGAGGACAGCCCGCGCCGAGCGGCGCACGCCGCGCTCGGGATCCAGCGCGCGATCCGCGATCTGAGCCGCGAGCTCGAGGCCCGTCAGATCCCGGCGGTGCGGATGCGGATCGGCCTGAACACGGGCCCGGTCGTCGTGGGGCGGATCGGCGACGACCTCCGAATGGACTACACCGCGGTCGGTGACACGACCAACGTGGCGGCCCGGCTCCAGCAGGCGGCCCGCCCCGGAAGCGTGCTACGCCCTGAATCGTCTGAGCCGGGTCATCGATGCGAAGGGCAGTACGACGGCCTTCGGCTATGACCCCAACGGCAACCTGCTGAGCGTCACCGGCGCGCGGGGCAATCCGACGACGTACACCTATAACACGATGGATCGGCTCGCGACGCGGACCGATCCCTTGCTCCGTGGCGAGAGCTATGGTTACGACGCCGGCGGAAACCTGACCACCTTCACCGACCGGAAGAGCCAGATCACAGGCCGCACTTACGACGCCCTGAACCGCCTGACGCAGGTGACGTACGCCGATCAGTCCACCACCACTTACACTTGGGACGCCGGCACCCGGTTCAGCATGGGCTCGATCTTCACGTTCACGATCCCGGTGCGTCATGGCGAATGAGCTCGGGTGTGCCTCGATAAATGACGACTCAAGCGGTCCTCATCCGGTCTCGGCAACCGCTGTGAGGCTGATGTTGGCCAAGCTGGCCCTCAACGCCTTGGCGCTGTTGCTCCTCGCCGGGCCGCTCTCCGCCGCGGCGCAGCAGCCGGCGAGAATCCCACGGATAGGCCTTCTATCGCCATTCGCTCCTTCCGATGCCGCGCTCTGGCACCAGGCATTCCGGCAAGGTCTCCGTGACCTCGGATGGGTTGAGGGAAAGAACATCAGCATTGAGTACCGATATTCGGAGGGCAGAGCCGATCGCCTCCCTGACCTTGCCGCCGAACTCATCCGTCTCAAGGTTGACATCATGGTTGTTTCCGTTACGACCGATGCTCTGGCTGCCAAGAAGGCTACCGGGACAATCCCTATCGTTATGGCGTCTGTGGGTGACCCAGTTGCAAGCGGGCTTGTTGCCGGCCTGGCGCGGCCCGGCGGCAATATCACCGGGTTGTCTCAAATCGCCCCGGAGCTGATTGGAAAACGTCTGGAGCTGCTGAAGGAAATTGTCCCCAAGCTGACCCGCGTGGCTGTGCTCTGGCGTCCGGAAGGCGATTCCTCCCCGCTCGCTTGGAAAGAGAGCCAACTCCCCGCACGTGCCCTGGGGCTGGAGCTTCACTCCATGGAGGTACGGAGCTCCGACGATTTCGCCAAAGCGTTCGAAGGCGCGACAAGGGCACGCGCGGGTGCCCTCGTCGTCACGCCAGACCCGGTCTTCGTCAGGAATCTAAAACGGATCGCGGCCCTTGCGGCAAAGAACCGCCTGCCGTCGATATTTCACCTAAGGGCGTTCGCGGATGCCGGTGGTCTTGTGACATATGGGGTAGACCGCTCCGACATGTTCCGGCGCGCCGCCACGTACGTCGATAAGATCTTGAAAGGGGCCAAGCCCGGTGACCTTCCCATCGAGCAGCCGACGAAGTTCGAGCTCGTCGTCAACCTCGAGACCGCGAAAGCGCTAGGGCTGACGATTCCGCCGTCGCTGCTGATGCGGGCGGATCAGGTAGTCCAGTGATATCGCGCTGCCCAACATCACGCTCCAACGGACCGGGGGCTCGCGTTGCTCGCTCCCCGGCCGCTGAGCGTGAACGTTGAGCCTGTAGAAAAATGTCGTGATCGCTGTCGTCTCATCTATCGTGTGAGGAGCGCGACCGACCTCACCAGAGTGGGAGGAGCGATGGCGAGGTTCAAGCCGTACAACCGCGGGCCCGCGGGCGTCCGAAGCCCAGCGGACGGGATGGATCTGTGACGGCGCGAATCGCTCGGTATCGGACCTCGCAATGTCCGGTGTGTATCCCCGGTCTGCGCAGCTGGGCTCGAGGCCGGTCCCCGGCGATCGCCAGGTGCTGGCTTTACAACATCTCTCAGGCTGCGGCGCCGATCCACCGGCCGTGCTAGCTTGCGGCGAGCCGCTCGGTCCGACGCGCTACGCGGTTCAAGAGACTAATAGTTGGGCCGACCGGATGACACGACGATGACGCAGCAAACGGTGGGCTTCAGACCTCAGCGAACGCTGTGAATCATTTCCTCGGAATCTTTCGGGTATGCTCGATGACCTCCGTCGTCGCCGTTCTGTTTTTCGTCACGCCGCTCGGCGCCGACGCGCAGACGGCGGAGAAGGTGTCCCGGATCGGCTTGCTGGGGCTAGGTGCCGGCGCGGCCTCGCCGGGCTTTGCCGCGCTTCGCCAAGCACTGCGCGACCGCGGCTACGTCGAGGGTCAGAATATCCTGATCGAAGACCGCTCTGCCCTCGGACTCTACACTGAACTCCCCGACGCCGCCGCGGCGCTGCTGCGATTCAAAGTCGATGTGATCGTGACGCAAGGCAGCACCGCAACCCAGGCGGCCAGGAAGGCGACGAACACCATTCCGATCGTGATGATCGCCGCTGCCTTCGACCCGAGGGAGGCTGGGCTCATAACCAGCTTTGCGCGTCCCGGCGGAAATGTCACGGGGCTAACGAGCGTAGGGCATGAGTTGTATGCGAAACGACTCGCGCTGCTCAAGGAAGCCGTGCCCGGCGTCTCGCGCGTGGCTACGCTGCTCACTCCCGATAGTCCTTCGGCGATTCTCGCTTTCAACGACGCGCAACAGGCAGCGCGATCCCTCAATGTACGGCTTCAACGCCTGGACGTACGTCGCCCCGAGGATCTTGAGGAGGCCTTCGCGAGCCTGACCCATGAGCGCTCCGAGGCCCTCGCCCCACTTTCGAGTAGCATGTTCCGGGCTCATCGAGCCCGGATCGTCCAGCTGGCAGCCAGATACCGGCTGCCGGCGATCTACGAGTACCGCGGATTCGCCGATGCAGGCGGCCTGATGTCGTATGGCGTAAACAACGTCGAGCTATTTCGCAGAGCCGCGACCTACGTCGACAAAATCCTCAAGGGCGCGAAGCCTGCTGATCTACCCATCGAGCAGCCGATGAAGTTCGAGCTGGTGATAAACATGAAGACCGCGAAGGCGCTCGGTCTCACGATCCCGCCCTCGCTCTTGCAGTGGGCGGATCAGGTCATTGAGTGAATCACGGAACGCTGCCCAACATCGCGCTCCAACGGACGTCTTGGAGCGGATGGCTCTTAGGATGAGACTCCCGGGTCAATATGATCCGCCGATCCTGGTTCTCCAGACCAGGGGCCAAAAAATCGCACACAGCGCAGCGCATTCGATGCAAAGCCCGCGCGGCAGATTCGGCTATCGAGCGCATCGAGGCCTCACCGCTTCGCCAACTCGTGGTGACAGACACCATCCCGCTCCCGGCGCGCAAACGCATCGACAAGATCCACGTCCATTCGGTGGCGCGCGCGGGGAGCGTGGGTTCAGCCGGTATGTGCCCCGGCAGAACGAGATGTCCGCCGGGTTGATCGGGAACGCGAGCACGGCGAAGACGACTTCACCGGCGCCCGGCGCGCCGACGTCCGGCACTTCGGCGCAGCGGGCTACCTCGTCGGGCGCGCCGTACCGATCGATGAAAACTTGTTTCATCTGGACTTGGAGGGCTCCGGGCGTCCCCCAGGCCCCCCGTTGGCGCGGCGTGCGCTCACCGCTTCCACCCCAGCCAGTCACAGACCGCGCGACCCATCACCAGCTCGAGGTCGCGGCCGCGGAGCCAGGGCAGCTCCTCGGTGAACAGCGTCACGCACTGGCGCCACGAGCAAGGCATGCGTGTGATGTCGGTGCCCCAGAACCAGCGCGTGGGGCCGAAGGCGTCATAGAGCTGGCGCAGCTTGTCGTGGATGTCGCGGAACGGGTAGGGCTGATCGGAGTAGCTCGGCGCGCCGGTGGCCTTCATGGCGACGTTGGGATACTTCGCGAGCGCCAGCACCTCCGGAAGATTCGCCCACCGCTCGGTCGGGTTCGTCACTCCCGAGGGACGGCCGAGATGATCGAGGATCAGCTTGAGGTTCGGATGCCGCTGAGCGACCTCGCCGACCTTCGGGAGGAAACCGGCCGCCATCAGCGCGATGGGCAGGCCCGCGCGCTCCGCCGCCGGCCACAGGGGGATTCCCCGCACGGCTCGTTTCCTGATCGCACTGATCGTACCCGCATCAAACACTGTCGATTCCGCTCGATCGCGCCGGGCGCGCTAGTAGCGGGGAGACCACCCGACAAAACCGCCAA
>JAHFDK010000164.1 GCA_023249095.1 Candidatus Rokuibacteriota bacterium
GGCTCTCGCTCGTCCACGCCACCGTCGAGCGCCACCGCGGGACGCTGACGGTCGAGAGCGACCCGGGCCGGGGCAGTATGTTCATCGTGCGGTTTCCCATCCGGCACGAGTCGGCGGCCGCCGGTGCGGACGTCGAGTTGCAGGAGTCGTTGCGGCCTCTGCACATCCTGCTGGTGGACGACGATCCGCTCGTGCGCATGTCCGTCGTCGCGCAGCTCAACAGCCAGGGGCACAGCGTCGAGACCGCCGCGAACGGGCGCGAAAGGCTCGACCGGTTCGCGGCCGGCCGCTTCGACCTGATCGTGACCGACCGCGCGATGCCGGAGATGGGCGGCGACCAGCTGGCGGCCACCATCGAGCGCTCGGCGCCGGACACGTCCGTTATCATGCTGACCGGCTTCGGTGACCTGATGGGCGCCAAGGGCGAGCAGCCGCCGGGCGTCGATGCCGTCGTCAGCAAGCCCGCCACGCTCGACGCGCTCACCCAGGCCATCCGCAAGGTCACTGCCCGCCGCTGAACGTCCCTGGCCCACGCGGGCCGAGGAATTCCCGTTGTCATGGCGCGCGCACGGTGGTACACGTGCGGCTATCCCGCGACGCGGAGAGACACCATGATCCTGATCATCGGTGGCATGGGGTTCATCGGGCTCAATACCGCGCTACGTTTCCTGGAGGCCGGCCAGAAGGTCGTCATCTCGCAGCATACCTCGCGTCGTGTACCGGACGTCCTCAAGAGCGAGATCGGCACGCGTGCCTTCGTCGCGCAGATGGACGTGACCAACCCCTACGAGGTCTTCGAGGTCGTCCGACGCCACCAGATCGAGAGCATCGTCAATCTCATGGCGCCGCCGGCGCGCAGCCTCTCGACCCAGGCCGACTATCACCTGTACACGGCCGGTCTGCAGAACGTGCTGGAGGCCGCGCGCACCTTCGGGCTCCGGCGCGTGTCGCTCGGCAGCTCCGTCGCCGTCTACGGCGGCTTGCCGGCCGGGCCCTACCGCGAGGACACCACGCTCCCCGTGACCTCCCCGACGCAGGTCTCGGCGTTCAAGAAGGGCATGGAGATGCACGCTCACTTCTACGCCGCGCAGGCCAAGCTCGACGTGGTCGCGCTGCGGATCGGAAGCATCTACGGTCGGTTCTACTACAGCATGCACAACCCGATCAGCCGCATGTGCCACGCCGCTGCGAAGAACACCGAGCCCGACTTCAGCGACCGGCCCGACGGCAAGATCTTCGAGGACGACCAGGCCGACTGGACGTACGTGAAGGACGTGGCCCGCGGCATCCAGCAGGTGCACACCGTGGAGAAGCTCCCGCACCGCGTCTACAACATCGCCTCTGGCCGCGCGAGCTCGAACCGCGACGCGTTCGAGGCGGTCCGCAAGGCCGTGCCGAGCGCCCGGTGCGCCGCCCTCAAGCCGGGGAAGTCGCCGGGCGCCTCGACCAATCCGGCGACTGATCTATCCCGCGCCAGGGACATCGGCTACTATCCCGAGCACACGCTCGAGACGGGGATCGCCGCTTACATCGACTGGCTACGAACCAATCCGCAATAGACAGGAGGCATCCATGGGGCGACTGGACGGCAAGGTGGCGCTGATCAGCGGCGGGGCGCGGGGGCAAGGGGCAACTGAAGGGCGGATGTTCACCCGCGAAGGGGCCGCCGTGGTGCTCGGGGACGTGCTGGACGACGAGGGCAAGAAGGTCGAGGCGGAGATCAGGGCTAACGGGGGCAAGGCAACCTACGTGCACCTGGACGTGACGCGCGAGGCGGACTGGCGCGCGGCCGTGGCCACCGCCGTGCAGGCGTACGGCAAGCTCAACGTGCTCGTCAACAACGCGGGCATTCTCTTCCGGTCGAAGATCGAGGAGACGTCCGAAGCCGATTGGGACCGCATCATGGCGGTCAACGTCAAAGGCGTCTTCCTGGGCACGAAGTGCGCGATCCCGGCGATGCGGCAGGCCGGCGGCGGGTCGATCATCAACATCTCCTCAACGGCAGGTCTGGTCGGGGCCCCAGGAGGTACCGCCGCGTACACCGCGACCAAGGGCGCCGTGCGCCTCTTCACCAAGTCGACGGCCGTCCAGCACGCCAAGGAGGGCATTCGCTGCAACTCCGTCCACCCCGGACCGATCGCGACCGACATGATCAAGGACGTGCTCGAGAACAAAACCCAGTGGGAGCAGCGCCTGCGGCGTCTGCCCATGGGACGCGTGGGAACGCCGGAAGACGTCGCCTACGGCGTCATCTACCTGGCGTCCGACGAATCGTCCTACATGACGGGTAGCGAGCTGGTGATCGACGGCGGCACGACCGCCGAGTAGAGGCAGCTCACGTAAGCCAGTAAAGGAGACCACTCATGGCGCTGACGCTCGCAGAAGCCAACCGGATCGTGCAAGCGGCCCTGACTAAGGCCCAAGAGATGAACATCAAGGTAAGCGTCGCGGTGTGCGACACCGGGGGTCGCCTGATGGCGTTCAACCGCATGGACGGCGCCATCTGGGGCAGCGTCTACGGATCCCAGGGCAAGGCGATCGCCTCGGCCGGCTTCGCCCGGCCCAGTGGCGAGCTGGCCGAGCGGGCCGGCAGTCCCATCATCCAGGGCATCGTCGCGGCCGAGGGCGGACACATGATCCCGAGCCAGGGCGCGGTGCCAATCGTCCGCAACGGCGTGGTCGACGGCGCGTGCGGCGTCGGTGGCGGGACCTCGCAGCAAGACGAGGACGTCGCGCGCGCGGCCGTCGCGAAGCTCTAAGGCTTACTGGAACGTCACGGGGATCGAGGCGCCGCTGGCGCTAGGTTCAGCGTCCGCGCTTCGGTACAGCCTTGTATCCTTTCGGGCACGTTGACCTTCGGAACCCTCGCCACGTACAGTGAGGCCATGTCGTGCGACAACGTAGGGAGGCGATGCCTTCTCAGCACCCTGGATAGTCAGATCATGCGGCATCAGTCCGCCATCTCTTTCGTTACTGGAGCATTAGCGGTCCTGGGCGTGGGAGCCATATCCCTCGGCCTAGCCCGAGTGTCTCCACTCCTGAAAGTCCTCTCTCCGTTCTGACGCGCCCTTGCCGGCGCGGCAGAGACGGCGTGACTACCGGGCCGATCCCTCGTTGTGGCTCGTCATCGCGGGCTCGATCGCCTTCAATATCTGGTTTCAATAGTGGACGCTACCAGATACAGCGTGGAAGGCACTGATCGTGGCAGCCCTCGCCCAAGCCGGATTGCCGCCTGCAGCTCGGATAATTGCCAAGGCAGTCGGCGCGCTGATCAAAGGACTCGCGCCACTCATCGCCCCGCACTAGCACGAAACGCGCCCGGCTAGCCGGCCTGCTCGCCGGCGATCTCCGCGAACCGGCAGAGCGCGTTGATCAGGCGCATCTGCCGATCGTCCGGCGCGCGTGACTCGAGCAGGCGGGGGTTGGCGACGATGTAGGTCAGGCACATGGCGCGCGAGACGGCGACGTCGAGGCGATTGCGCGAGAAGAGGAACTCGAGCGCGCCGGCAGCGTGCCGCGGCATTTTCCGCTTGACAGCGTTCTTCATGCGCACTGCCTGCCAGTCGGCAGCGCCCGTTAGATACCGGCCCAGCGGAGCACAGGAGCCTCGCGATGCCGCCGGGACGGCTTCGTCGCGAAAATTTCGAGCGCGCCGCGATCGCGCATTCTCGTGCCTCCCAGGTGGCTCCGAAACTCGGGTGTAGAGTCGCGCCAAGCAGAAGGGGGGCCCGCCATGCAGATGTGTTCGCCAGACATTGACCGGCTGGGTGACGAGATCGCCGAGCTGTCGGCGCACCTCGAGGCCGCGACCGCCCGCCTCCTCGACCTCATCCGCGAGTTCGACGCTCGCGAGGGCTGGAACACCGGATTCCGCTCTTGCGCCGCCTGGCTGGGCTGGCGGGTGGGGCTCGACCTGGGGGCGGCCCGCGAACGCGTCCGCGTGGCGCGAGCCCTTGGAACGCTGCCGCTGCTGGCTCAGGCCCTCGCCCGTGGAGAGCTCTCGTACGCCAAGGTCCGGGCCCTGACCCGCGTGGCCACCCCGGAGACGGAAGAGCGTCTGCTGGCTGTGGGACGCGCTGGCACGGCCGACCACGTCGAACGGATCGTGCGGGGCTGGCGACGTGTGGACCGGCAGGCCGAGGCCCGTGAGACGGCCCGACGGCACACGAGCCGCGCGCTGCACGTGTATCAGGACGAGGACGGCATGGTGACTCTCCGAGGGCGACTGGCGCCCGAGGTCGGCGCGCTGCTCCTGCAGGCGCTGGCCGCGGCCCGGGAGGCACTGTATCAGCGGACGCGCGAGAAGGACGCGGACGCCGGTCCCGTGGACGTTCCCGCGGAAACGCCGACGATGGCCCAGCAGCAGGCCGACGCGCTCGCGCTGCTCGCGGAGACGGCCCTCCACCACGGCATCGATCCCGGCGCCCCGGGAGAGCGCTACCAGGTGGTCGTCCACGTCGATGCCGAGGTGCTCGCGGACCCGGATCAGCCCGGCCAGTCCGTCCTCGAGGATGGCGCGCGCGTGTCCACGGAAACGTCCCAGCGCCTGGCGTGTGATGCGAGCCGGGTGGTGATGCGGCACGCCCGGGACGGCCGTGTCGTGGAGGTCGCTGCCCGGACCCGGACGATTCCCCCCGCGTTACGACGCGCGCTCCATCACCGAGACCGCGGCTGCCGCTTCCCGGGCTGCGGAGTGCGATTCGGCCAGGGACATCACATCCGTCACTGGGCCCAAGGAGGCCCCACCACGCTCTCGAATCTGGCCTTGCTCTGTCACCGGCACCACCGCGCTGTCCACGAGGAGGGCTACGAGGTCGATCGACACTCCGACGGCGAGCTTTGCTTCCGCCGCCCGGACGGGCGGCTTCTGCCCGAGGTCCCGCCTCCTCCTGAAGTGCCCGGCGAGCCGGTGAAAGTCCTGCGAGCGCGGCACGATGCAGCGGGGCTTGTCTTGAACGCGCGGATCGCCACCCCGGGTTGGCTTGGGGAGCGTCTGGACGTGGGCTGGGCGATCGACGTCTTGCACCCGGCGGCGCGCTAGCCGTCATGGGCTCGACGTTGAGGCGATTGCGCGAAAAGGGGAACTCGAGGCTGCCGCGACGACATGGATTCGTGGAGCGCCTCACCGGTAGTCGCGCCGATCGAGACAGGAATCGTAGGTCGCGCGATCGATGCTGATCCAGTCAGTCTTGTCGATTCCGCGGCGGTTTGGGCTGGTCCGGCTCAGAGGAAACGCGCAGGCCAGCTTGATCCAGCGATTCTGCTCGCTCGCGATCACGCGAATCTCGTCGGCGGCCTCCGACAGATCCTGGTCCTGGCTCAGGACCAGTCCGACGTCGTACTCGCCGCGGTGTGCCATGCGAACTATGTCCAGAGCGATTCGGACGTCGATGCCCTTCTCCTCGCCCGTCCGAAAGCCGTAGACAGTGCCGTCAGGGAGCTTCACCGTCCGCCGTCGAAAGCGAAGTGGGCGTGTGTAGACCTGAACCCCCTGCCGGCTGATCGCACGGAGCTTCGCTTCCCAGAACCGATGCCAGCCGAGATTGTCCGCTCGAGTCGGAACGCCAGTGTAGAACCGTGTCTGAACGAGTCGCCACGCGCGCCACTGGCACAGCCGGATGGCGAGCGCACGAACATCATAGTTCGGATGCCGGTGACCGAAGGCCTCACGGGCGGCGTGGAAGAGATTCTGTCCGTCGACGAAGACTGCGGTGCGCTTGACCGCCGGCTCGAGCGGGTTCAGCGCGGACGTGGCCGGAAAAAATAACCCCGCCCGGCCTTTCGGCAAGTCGGGCGGGGACCAAATACAACGAGGCCAGCCTAGCAGGGCCCACGGGGTTGTCAAGGAATCGAACCAAGGGCCCCCGGCGCGTCCCCACGAAGGCAGGCTAGGCGCCGCCGCGATCCCTCGTCAATGCGTCGAATCGTGGACACCAGCCTCCTCGCCTAGCCCGCCTGCTCTCCAGCGATCTCCGCGAACCGACAGAGCGCGTTGATCAAACGCATCTGCTCGATCGTGCGCGCGCGTGATTCGAGCAGGCGGGGGCTGGCGACGATGCAGGCCAGGCACATCGCGCGCGAGACGGCGACGTTGAGGCGATTGCGCGAGAAGAGGAACTCCAGGCTGCTCCGCACGTCCTCGGCGCTCGAGGTCGCCATCGAATAGAAGACCACGGGAGCCTCGCGCCCGATTCGACTTGGCCTACAACGCGGCGCACGCGCTATGCCTGGCCGGGCTCCGCCACGCAGGGTATCGCGCAGCGAACCGGTACATCGTGTTCCAGGTACTTCCGCACACTCGCCCGGTGCCATGACGTCCGAAATCGCGGAGAGTACGAAGGCGATCTCGCTGTCGACGAGCGGCTGCTTGCCGACCTGATCCAGGCGTGCAAGACGGTTGCGGCCGCGCTCGACAAACTACCGCCGGTCTGACGGTGCGTCCGGTCATCGCCCGGCGGCTTCCCATCTGGCAAAGATGATCGCGAGACGCGCCTCATCGCCCGCCTCCGCCCATACGCTGCCAGAGACCCAAGTCATTGGGCGTCAGCGCCTCTGTCCCAGCGCCCGAGGCGATATGCTCGTAAGCTGGAACTTCCGGCACTTGGTGAACCGGCGGCGCCGAGGATCCCGGGAGACAAGCTAGAGCGCCTCGTGGCTCTGGCCCGCGCCGAGTTCCTAGACGACGAGACCATGGCAGAGCTCCACATCCTCCGCGCCATCCTCGCCGTCGAGCGCGGTAATGCAAGCCTTGAAGAGATTCTGCGACAGGAAGTCCCGGGCTGACAGCCGATCCGGGGTGGACCGCGCTGTCGATGAGTTCTGCTGCGGCCGCTAGAGCAGAGACTGTCTCCTTCCGGCTACAATCCCGGCGATGCCGTTCACCAGCGACCCGGCTGATGCAGTCGCTCGCGAGGAAGCGCGGGTTGCCCGCCTGGAAAGAGAACTCGAGGAGTCGCGAGCCGCCCTTGAGTCCCTGAGGACGGTACTCGCAGCGGGACGGCTGTCACCTCCGACGGTACCCGCCCTCATTCCCTCGCCCACCGCTCCCGTGACCTCCTCGGAGAAGGTGGCCCTGTTCCGCTCGCTGTTCCGCGGCCGCGAGGACGTATATCCGAAGCTCTGGACCAACGTGAAGACCGGGCGCAAAGGGTACGCGCCCGCCTGTGCGAACGAGTGGGTCCGCGATGTCTGCGAGAAGCCCCGGATCAAGTGCGGGGAGTGTCCGAACCAGGCATTCCTGGCCGTCGAGGACCGGGTGATTCTCGATCACCTCCAGGGGCGCCACGTCGTTGGCGTCTACCCCCTCCTGACCGATGAGACGTGCTGGTTCTTGGCGGCGGACTTCGACAAGACGTCCTGGACCGATGACGTGGCGGCCTTCATGGAGACCTGTCGTATGGTGGGTCTGCCGGCTGCCGTCGAGCGATCACGGTCGGGCAACGGCGCGCACGTGTGGTTCTTCTTCTCGGCGCCGGTGGCAGCAGCTACCGCGCGCAAGATGGGCTGCTACATCGTCACCGAGACGATGGCGCGACGCCATCAACTGAGCATGGCGTCGTACGACCGGCTCTTTCCCAACCAGGACACCCTCCCCCGCGGCGGCTTCGGCAACCTCATCGCGCTCCCGCTCCAGCACGGCCCGCGGCAGGCAGGCAATACAGTCTTCCTCGACGAACACCTCACGCCTCACACTGACCAGTGGCGGTTCCTCGCCGAACACCCGCGCATCAAGATCTCGGCGGTCGACGACGTCGCGCGCGAGGCAGCCCGGAAAGGAATGGTGGTCGGCGTGCGGCTGAGTGAGACGACGGACTCCGACACCACGGCGCCCTGGAATCGCCTGCCCTCTGGCCAGCCGCGCGCCCGGTTCAGCACGCCGCCCCCGCCGCAGGTGCGAGCCGTCCTATCGCAACGGCTCTTCGTGGCAAAGGCTGGCTTGGCGCCGACCCACCTCAACCAGATCAAGCGCCTGGCAGCGTTTCAAAATCCCGAGTTCTACAAGAAGCAGAGCCTCCGGCTCTCCACGGCGCTCACGCCTCGCGTGATCGCCTGTGCCGTGGAGTTGCCGGAGCATGTCGCGCTGCCGCGCGGCTGTGTGACCGAGCTCGAACAGCTCCTTCGGGAGCACGACAGCGCCCTCCGCCTCGAGGACCAGCGCTGCGATGGCAAGCCACTGGACGTGACGTTTCAGGGTCAGCTCACCCCCGTGCAGAAGAAGGCCGGCCGGGCTCTGCTCCGCGACGACATCGGCGTTTTGGTCGCACCGCCGGGTGTCGGCAAGACTGTCATCGGTACCTATCTGATCGCCGCCCGATCGCGCAGCACACTCGTCCTGGTCCACCGGCAGCCTCTCCTCGATCAGTGGATTGCCCAGCTGTCCATGTTCCTGGGCCTCGCTCCCAAAGCCATCGGCCAGATTGGTGCCGGCAAGCACACTGCCAACGGCCGGCTGGACGTGGCGATGATCCAGAGTCTCGTCCGCCTGGACCGCGTCAACGACTTGGTGGCGACGTACGGCCACGTGATTGTCGATGAGTGTCACCACGTCCCTGCCGTGTCCTTCGAGCGAGTGCTGTCGGAGGTCAAGGCGCGCTTCGTCACCGGCCTGACGGCCACACCGCGCCGGCGGGATGGCCTTCACCCGATCGCCGAGATGCAGCTTGGTCCGGTGCGCTTTGCGGTCGACGCCCGTAGCGATGCGGCACGGCGGCCCTTCGATCACCGGCTGATCGTTCGCGAGACGGCGTTCGGCCGTGGTCGCACGGTATCGCTCGACCGGATCCAGCCACTCTACGCCGCGTTGGCAACCGATGAAGGCCGCAACCGGCTCATCCTGGCCGACGTTGCGAGCGCGCTGGCCGAAGGGCGTTCACCAATCTTATTGACCGAGCGCAAGGACCATCTCGAGTACTTTGCCCACCGCCTTCGGGGAGATGCTCGCCATCTCGTCGTCCTCCGGGGAGGCATGACGCCAACCGCGCGGCGCGCTGCCTTCGCGACCCTGGCCGCTATCCCAGACGACGAGCCAAGACTCGTCCTCGCCACCGGCCGCTACATTGGCGAAGGATTCGACGACGCGCGGCTCGATACCTTGTTTCTGGCGATGCCCGTCTCCTGGAAGGGCACTCTGGTGCAGTACACCGGCAGGCTTCATCGCTTGTACCCCGGTAAGACCGAAGTCCGGATTTACGACTATGTGGATCGCGAGATTCCCATGCTCCACCGGATGTTCGAGAAGCGCCTGCGCGGATACCGCGCGATCGGCTACGCGAGAGACTCGGTGTCGGCTGGGTACGAGGAAGCGAATACCGAGCCCGTGGTCACAGGGTAGTGTGGTACGCGTTCAACTGACGTTGCGGGACGAGATCGTTGCAGTCTGTCGCCGAGCCGGCACGCGTCAGACCGTGCCACTCCTCGATCTCCCATTGCCGTCACCGCCGCCGGTAGGTAGCCAGTGGATCCTGGCTTATCGCCACTGGCTTCGCGGCGGTTAGTAGGTCGAGTCCGGCGAATCTCCCGTTCCCAATGACCATCGTGGGGCCGGGATGGACCCTGGAACCTCGAAGTGCGCGGAATCATTGAGCAGTGTAAACACCGGAGGACCGGGAGCCCTGACACAGCAATTTTTTTCGGGCTCCACGCGGGGCTGGTGGCAACAATGGATTCATGGTGGAGCTTTGGATTTCTCCGGGAGGGCAACATGGCGATCGAGATGATCAGCTTCGCGCAAATCGCGACGGCAGTGACTCCGAAAGGCGCCGTGCTTTACGGATTGACGGCTAGCGGCGTCGTGTACGAGTACAACTACAGCCGGGAGGTCTGGATCCCGCTTCCGATGCGAGCGCTTCCGGAGAACGGATCACAGGCAAACGTCATCGGCCTCCGCGGTCCAGGCGGGAGGAACGCGGAGTGATGATCGCTCGTGAGTGCTGCCGCGATCGCCCGCCTTACTGAAACATCACCGGGATAGAGCCGCCGCTGGCGTCGATGGCCACGCCGGTGATGTTCGCGGCCTTGGTCGACGCCAGGAACGTGACGACCTGAGCGATCTCCCGGGCGTCGACGATGCGGCGGATCGCGTTGGTCGCCGCCCGGCGCTCGGTCTCCGCGTCGGTGCGCTCCGTGCGCGTTGCGCCGGGATGGACCAGGTTCACGGTAATGCCCTGGGGACCGAGCTGGTCGGCGAGCGTCTTGGTCAGATGCACGATGGCCGCATTGCGCAGGCCACTGATGTTCCCCGAGCGGCGGCCGGACAGCCCACCGATGTTGATGATCCGGCCCCAGCCGCGCCGCATGTGAGGGACCGCCGCCTTCGCACACCGCATGTAGCCGACCACCTTGGTGTTGATGTCCTCGAGCAGGACATCGTCGTCGGCCTCCGCCAGGGCGCCGCGCACCATGCCGCCTGGGGTCGAGGCGTTGTTCACGAGAATATCGATGTGCCCGAGCTCGGCCAGCGTGGCTTCCGCCAGATCTTGAACCGACTTCCAGCTGGTCGTGTCGGCCACGATCGGAACGATGCGGCGTCCGGTCGCTTTCGTCAGCGCTTTGGCCGTCTCGTCCAGCGCCTTGCGATCCCGGGCGCAGATCGCCACGTCGACCCCCTCCGACGCCAGCTCCTGGGCGATCGCCTTGCCGATGCCCCGGCTCCCGCCCGTGACGATCGCCACCCGGCCGGCCAGTTCGAGATCCATGGAGCGTCTCCTATGACGTGCGGAACGCGTTCATGGCGGTCACCAGCGCCGGCGTTCCGCCGAAGAGATACGCGACTTCGACCGCCTCCTGAATCTCCGCCTCCGAGGCTCCGGCCCCGCGGGCGCGGTTGGCGATGTTCGCCACGCCGTCCGGGTGCGACTGGAGCGCATCGACGATCATGGTCATGAGGTGCTTGTATTTCGCGGGAATGGCCCCGTCGCGCATGATGCGCTCGCGCTGGGCCATGTAGGAGTCGACGAACTCCGGATCACGCTGTTGGAGCGGTTGGATCCACGGCGGCATCGTCACCCGAGCCATGTGTGCCTCCTGCGTCGAGATAGTGTCGCCGAGATTGTAGAGCAAGCCGAGCTGCCGGTCACTCCCCGTCGGCGCGTTCTCTCATCACCTGACGGCCACCCCGGGCGGCTCGCGAAAGCTAAACGCGGGGTCCAGCGGCGGAAGCGGAGCACCGAAGAAGATCCGGCGCTGCACCCTGGGCAGAAGCGGCGATTGTAAGAACAGCGGGAGCACCTTCGCCACGAGCCACCGCACCATCGGATTCTTGCTTCCCTGGCTGAGCAGCACCCTCTGGGCGCCGAGCTGAAGACGGTGCAGCGTCCGGACGTCGTCCTCTCGCAGGCGTTGGACCGCCTGCAGCACTTCGCGCTTGATCGGGCCATGCCCGAGGTGCGGGTACAGCTCCTGCGCCGCGACCGCCGCGGTGGCGATGGCGACGTTGACGCCGATGGCGCCGGCGGGGCTCATGGTGTGCGCGGCATCGCCGATCAGGAGCAGGCCGTCACGCGCCCACTCGCGCATGAGCCGGATGATGCCCTCCAGCGGGAAAAACGGCGTGAAGTCGCGGAGGGTGTCGGCGAACCCGGCGAAGATCGGATCGAAGCGCCGCACGCGCTCGGCCACCGCCGCCACTCCGTCCTGGCGCCAGCGCTTCCATTCGCCGGTGGGCAGGACGATGCCGGCCTGGATGTGGTGCGGGTACTTGGGCAGCATGAGGCCCCGGACGTCGCCCAGCGAGACGTAGAAGGTGCTGGACCAGCCCGGAGGCTGCTCGATCGTGAACCAGATGACGTCGAAGTCGTGGTGCTCGTACTCCGCCTCGAACCCACCGAGCTTCGCCACCGTCGAGTATCGCCCGTCAGCGCCCACGACGACGTCGGACCGGACTTCGAAGGGCTCCTTGCCGTGGCGGAGCCCGCTCACTCCCACCACCCGGCCGTCTTCCTCCAGGAGCTTCGTGACCCTGGCGCCCATCCAGCACTGGAACGACGGGAATGGCTTCGCCTTGCGCAGCATCGCATCCAGAAAGACCGGCTGCGGCATCCAGATGGCGTAGGGATACCGGGGCGCGATCTTCTTGAAGCGAAACTCGCCGACCTCTTTGCCGTTCAGCCTGATCTTGCCGCCTTCGAGAATCGAGTGGGGCTGGGCCAGCACATACTCCAGGAGGCCCAGCTCGTCGAGCAGGTGGGCGGTGCTCGGCTGCAGCACCTCCCCACGAAACTCCCGCTCGAAGTCTTCGTGACCTTCCAGCATCAGGACGTCGGCGCCCCGCTTGGCCAGGAGCAGGCTGAGCATCAGCCCTCCCGGCCCCCCGCCCACGATGCACGCGCTCGCGCGAACGCTCGTCATGACTCCCTCCAGCGTACTCCGCCTTGCTGGACGCTCTGGTCCGAGGGGAGGAACTACCAAAGTTTCAACTACTTCGAAGCTGCTCGATGCCACGCAGCATTGCTTGGAACCCGGCAGCACGCGAGGTACCCGGGAACCGGATGAAAAAAAGCGGCCCGAACGTGCCTTGAATCGGCCGCGGCAGAGGTATACTCAGCCTCTCTCATTCAGACTGGCGCCGATAGCTCTGATTGATCCCGACCACGGACACGGGCGGCGCAGACGGAGGTGCAATGATGGTGTGGAAGCGAGAGGAGCCGCTACGGCCGACGAGTGTCCCGGTTAATCCGGTGCAGGCACCGTCCTACTCACCAGTGCTGTCTGGTGGATTCGATCAGCCCCAGGGGGAACAACGGCCTATGAACGAAGAGCTGGCGAGCATTGGAAAGAGCATCGTCATCAACGGCGAGCTGAGCGGCAGCGAGGACCTCACGGTCGAAGGCCAGGTCGAAGGCAAGATAGAGCTGCGGGACCACGTGCTGACGGTCGGCTCGAACGGACGCATCAAGGCGCAGGTCTCCGCCAAGGCGATCGTGGTCTTCGGTCAGGTGACGGGAAACCTGACCGCGAGCGAGAAGGTCGACATCAAAGAGAACGGGTCGGTCGACGGCGATATCGTGGCTCCCAGGGTCGCGATCGCCGATGGATCGCACTTCCGCGGCAGCATCGACATGCAGCGCAAGGAGCAATCGAGCTCCAAGCAACCGAGCTCGGTGGAGCGGACGCTCGGAGCGTTCAACAAGCCCGAGCCGAAGCCGTCGATGCCCCCGGCGACTTCCGTGACCAACGACCTCATCCGCGTCTGAGCCGGCGGTGAACGACACTCAAAACAACGGCAGGCTCTCGGGGCTCGTGTCCCGTTTCAGCCGGCCAATCGCTCGACCCGACGACGGGAACGGGCGCGTCGTCGTCGAGCCGCGTCCGGCCGCGGCCGTCGCCGC
>JAHFDK010000165.1 GCA_023249095.1 Candidatus Rokuibacteriota bacterium
GATCTGAGGCGTGAGCGCCGCCTGCTCCGCGTACGGCCGTCCGGTGGCGCGCAGCTCCTCGAGCCGGGCGCGGATCGCGGCGTGGGCAACGCCGTCCGCGGACTCGATGCGCACCATGTTGTTGTTCTGGATCATGAGCGCCGCCATCAAGAGCGACACGTCGACCTCGCCGCCGCGTCCCGTGCTAGCCCGGCGTAGCAGCGCTGTAGCGATGCCGAACGCGAGAGTCATCGCGCACATATAATCGACGACCGGGTTCTCGCCTCCCGTCGGCACCCCGTCGCGAACGCTGCCGCCCGCCGCCAGGAGCCCGCTGCGCGCCTGCACGACCAGGTCCATGCCCGCGAGCCGCGCGGCGGGCCCGCGGCGGCCGAAGGCGCTCACGTTGCCGACCACGAGCCGCGGATAGCGCGGCGCGAGGCTCGCCCAGTCCAGGCCCAGCTCGGCGGCCAGGCCGGGTCGGAAATTGGTCAGCACGACGTCGGCGCGGGCCAGGAGGCGCGCGACGACGGGAGCGGCGGACGGATGGCGGAGGTCGAGCGGTAGCGAATGCTTGCCCCGGTTGCGGGAGATGAAGTGCCGCGTCTCGCCGGGGGCCAACGGCGCCAGCTGGCGCACGGGGTCACCCTCGAGCGACTCCACCTTGACCACGTGAGCGCCGCCCTCGGAGAGGACCTGCGCGCAAAAGGGAACCGCGATGAACTGACCGAACTCGACGACCTCGATGCCGGCGAACGGACGCGTGTTGTCCATGGCGCGCTATCCGCGGCGCGCCGCTTCGATCTCTTCGACGGTGTAGCGCAGGGCGCGGAAGACCCAGTTGTTCACGCCGGGTGCTCCGGGCTCGGAGACGAAGTGGGGGCTCACGTACTCCCACACGACCTCGCGGTCGCGCGTCACCTCGAAGATCCGCCCGTGGCACCCTTCGCAGACGAGCGTGTTGCCGTTCGCGAGCCGCTGCGCTCCCGAGATATAGGGGCTGAAGAACTCGAAGAGCGACGGATCGGTGTACTCCCACACGATCGCGCTCGTGCGCGGTTCGACCTCGATCACGCGCGAGAACGTCGCCGGGTGATCCCGTCGGTGGGTGCCGTTGTCGAAGATCAAGAGATTGCCGTTGGGCAGCGGGCGCGGATCGTGCTGCTGGGCAAGCGGCGGGCTGCCGAGCGTCCAGACGATCTGTCCGGTGGTGCGCTCGATCATGACGACCGTCGAGATGTTGCGAAAGCTCACCACGATCTTGCCATCGGCCGTCTCGGCGACCGTGTTGCCGTGGGTCCACTCGGCGCGGCGATCTTGCGGCGTGACTGGATAGGCCGCGGGGTCGAGGTGGTCCCAGCTCCGCCACTCCCACACGACTTCGCCCCGGGTGGTCATCTCGACGAGGTAGTCGGCGTAGATCCTGCCGTTGGCCTCGGTGCCGGGCAGGCCTCCGCGGACGCGGTCGGCGAGCGCGGCGGGCAGCGGCGCCAGGCACAAGAGCAGAACGTTCCCGTTGCGGAGCCGCCGCGCGTCGTGATGGTGGTCCGGGTGCCGGACTTCCCAGAGGACCCGCCCGCGCCAGTCGACCTCGAGCACCGCGCCGCCCTTGAAGCGGGGCCACGCCTCGAAGCGCGCAAGGTCCTCCATGACCTTGCCGCCATAGAAGAGGTGGCCATTGTCGAGCAGGTAGCCGTAGAGGCCGGGCCGGTACGGCAGGCGCCACGTGTGGGCGACCGCGCCGTCCATGTCCACGAGGCAGACGGTGCCGTCGCCGAGCATTGGCGCGAACAGCGTATAGCCCGGCTGGGCGCGCGCGGGATCGTGAGCGATGAGACCGGTGCGCGCGCGCCTGATTTTCTGCTGATCCACGGGTGTCACGTTGCCCTGACCTCCTGCGCCAAGACGTGTCAGAAGCGCAGGCGTAGGCCGGCGCGCGCCATTCGCGGCTCACCGGTCGAGATGACGCCCTCGCTGGTCCGGCCAGTGGTGTAGATCCGGTCGAGGAGATTTTCGACGGCGATGTAGATCTCGGTCGACTTCCCGAACGCGCGTGACAGGAAGAGATCCATGACGACGTGGCTCCCGAGCGGCAGCGTGTTGAGGTCGTCCTCGTACTGGTCGCCCACGTAGCGGGCTGTCAGCGTCGCGTTGAGCCAGTCCGGGTGCGTGAAGCGGACGCCGGCGGTGGCGCTGTGCTCGGGCACCTGCGCGAGACGCTTGCCCTCGAGGCCCGGCTGCTGCGAGGCGTCGACGACCCGCGCGTCGGCGAAGAGGTAGCTCGCGAGCAGGCGCCACTCCCGGGCGAGCCGCAGCGCCAGCTCGGTCTCGAATCCGCGGACGCGCGCCAGATCGAGGTTCTGGCGCTGCCGGCACGTCGTGCCCACCGGGCAGTCGGGGAGCCGCGAGGTGAGCGTCACGTTGGCGACGAGATCCTGCACGTCGTTCCAGTATCCGGTGAGGCGCCCCTCGAGCGGTCCCCACCGCTGCTGCACGCCGAGCTCGCCGCCCGTGAGCCGCTCCGGGCGCAGCGACGCGTTGGCGACGGTCATGTCGTTCCGCACGCGGAAGACCCGGTACAGCTCGTTGAGGGTCGGCACGCGGAAGCCCTGATAGGCGGAGGCGCGCACGTCCGTGGTGGGCGTCGCGTGGAAGAGCGCGGCGGCGCGCGGGCTCGCGATGATCCGCTCGATGTCGTCGAACGTCTGCTGGGCGGGAACGCCGGCCGCGGGCGGCGTGTCGCGGCGCGTGCCGTTGAAGTTGAGCCAGTAGTCGCCGCGGAGGCCGCCGACCAGCTCCCACGCCGGATGCGGCGTGTACACGTCCTGGAGGAAGAGGCCGCCGATGAGCTGTTCGCCGCCGGCGACGCGCGTGCGGGTGAAGACACCGGCGTTGTAGACCCGCTCGTCGGTCTCGCCCGACACCCAGCGGACGTCGCCGCCGGCGGTGACGAGGTGGGCGCCGAACCGGCGGCTCCCCTGGAGCCAGCTGCCCGCCGAGGTGGTCGGCACCCGCTGATCGAGCGCGAGCGTCTCCGAGTTCCGATCGAGGGCCTGGCCGGAGAACGTGCTGCGGAAGTTCTGGTTTTCGGCGAAGAGCGACAGCCGCCACTCGCCCGTGTCCAGCGTGCCGAGCCGGCCGCCGATCGCCGCGGCGCCGGAGCGCGTGCGGTTGAACTGGAGTGGCGTGCCGTTGCCGCGGTCTTCGTCGAAGTACGTGCCCGAAACGAACAGCGACGCCTCGGGCGAGGCCACCAGCTCGGCGCGGCCGTTGAAGGTCGCATGGCGCGAGTCGGCTTCGATGTCGATCGAGCCCCGTCGCGACGACTTGACGACCGTGTAACCCTCGGTGTCGAAGTAGCTGCCCTCGAGCGAGAGCCGGAACGGGCCTAACGCCTCGTGCAGCAGGAGATCGAAGTTCATGGTGTCGCGGGTGCCGTAGCTCCCATCGAAGAACACCGCGCGCTCGGTGGGCCGCCGCGTGAGGATGTGGACGACGCCGCCCAGGGCATAGTTGCCCCACGCGCTCGAGCCGCCGCCCCGGACGACCTCGATCTGTTCGATGCTCTGCATCGGGATGCGGCTCCAGTAGACCCAGCCCCCGAAGGGGTCGTTGGCGGGCACGCCGTCCACCAGCACGAGCGCCCGGCTGGTGCCGCTCGGTCCGATGCCGCGCAGCGAGAGCCCCTGCGTCGTCGGGTGCGTGACGAGGCTCGACGAGCGACGGAACAGGCTGAAGCCCGGCACCTGCCGGAGGAGGTCGTCCACGGTCTGGCTCGCCGACAGGCGGATGTCGTCGCGCGTCAGGACCGTCACGCTGGCGGGCGCCTCGCCGGCCTTCTGCTCGATGCGCGTCACCGTGACCACGACCGGCTCGAGGCGCGTGGGATCGTCGGGGGGCTGCGCCGCCGCTGGCGAGACGGCGAGGAGGCTGAGGAGCACCGCCGAGAGGCGCCGGATCATCGTAGGGCGAGCATGCTACACAAGGCGATGCAACCTTGACAAGCCGAGGTCCGAGACGTATGGTCCGGGCCGCGAGGTAGAATCCGTGCGGATCGTTCCCGACCCGATCCTCAAAGGGAGGCCCGTCATGCTGCGCATCGCCCTGATTTCGGTCGTGGTCGTTCTGACCAACGTGTTCGCGCTCGGGCTCGTCCAGGCCCAGCAGCCTCCGCCGGCCTGGCAGCAGGGGCGCCCGCCGGAGCTGTCCAATTCACCCCTCGCGCCCGTCGCGGCGCCGCCGACCCCGACACCCGCCGCGCAGATCCCGGTGAACAAGGTCAAGCTGCCGCCCGGATTCAAGATCACCGTGTGGGCTGACGGCATCCTCAACGCCCGGCAGATGGCCTGGGGAGACAAGGGCACGCTGTTCGTCGGCAGCCGCGTTGCCGGCAACGTCTACGCCGTAGTCGACCGGGCCGGCCGGCGCGAGGTGAAAGTGGTCGCCAAGGGCCTCGTCATGCCCAACGGCGTGGTGTTCAAGGATGGGGCGCTCTACGTCGCGGACATTCCCCGCCTGCTCAAGTACGAGAACATCGAGGCCAATCTCGACAACCCGCCGGCCCCGAAGGAGCTCTACACGTTTCCCAAGGAGGCCCATCACAACTGGCGGTTCCTCGCCTGGGGCCCCGACAGCAAGCTCTATTTCAACATGGGCGCGCCCTGCAACATCTGCATGCCGCCCGACACCCACGCCAACATCTCGCGCATGAACGCCGACGGCACCGGCTTCGAGTACGTCGCCCACGGCGTCCGCAACAGCGTCGGCGCGGACTTCCACCCGGTGACGAAGGAGCTCTACTTCACCAGCCACGGCCGCGACTGGGCAGGCGACGATTTTCCCAACGACACGCTGCATCACGCGCCGCGAAAGGGCCTTCACTTCGGCTGGCCGTACTGCCATCAGGGTGACACGGTGGATCCCGACTTCGGTCAGGGGCGTTCCTGCAGCGAGTTCGCGCCGCCGCTCCTGAAGCTCGGGCCCCACATCGCGCCCGTCGGTACCCGGTTCTACACCGGGAGCCTGTTTCCGCCGGAGTACAAGAATCGGCTCTTCATCGCGCAGAAGGGCTCGTGGAATCGCAGCCAGAAGCTCGGCTACCGGGTGATGACGGTCGAGCTGAAGCCCGGGCAGCCGCCGAAGTACGAGGTCTTCGCCGAAGGATTCCACGAAGGCAACACCGTGCTGGGCCGGCCGACCTACATCGAGTGGATGAAGGACGGCTCGATGCTGCTGTCCGACGACTTCCACGGGGCGATCTACCACATCACCTACCAGCGTTGAGTCTTTAGTCGGAGGGGGCTCCAGCCAGGCCTTCTGCCTCCTGGAGCTCCCTCCGAGTCCACTCTATGTCCTTACGCCTCATGACCTTGGCGCTGTTCGTCTGGACTTTGGCCGCCGTGTCGTCGGCGCAGGCCGGGGATGTCGACGCCGGCCGGCGTAAGGCTGAGCCGTGTGCGGCGTGTCACGGTGCGGACGGCAACGCGACCATCGTCGGCATGCCTTCGCTCGCTGGACAGCCGGCATGGTTCACGCATTGGGCGCTCATCAAATTTCGGGACGGACGGCGAAAAGATCCGGTCATGTCACCTTTCGCGGCACGCTTGAGCGACGTGGACATGGCGGATCTCTCCGCGTACTACGCAGCACAACCCCCGCGGCGCCGGCCGCAGGCGGTCGACGCGGCGAAGGCCGCGGCCGGCAAGGAACTGGCGAGCCTTCACCACTGCACCTCCTGTCACCGGCCGGACCTGAGCGGCCAGAACCAGGTGCCGCGCCTGGCCGGCCAGGATCTCGAATATCTCCTCAAGCTTCTCCGCGCCTACAAGGCGCAGACGGCCGGCGATCTCGAGGGGCTGATGACGCAGGCGGCCCAGCCGCTGAGCGCGGCCGACATCGAGAACCTCGCGCACTTCATGGCGATATCGCCCGCTTCGCCGGCGCCGTAGCGGACGATTGGCTTTGTCGTCTCGGAGACCAATGGCTCTTCCCTCGGTCAGTGACAACGTGTACACAGAGGGGGTACACCCGGCGGCGTCGTGCGCCGGGACGGGAGAGACCACATGAGAATCGAGCACGCCAGCGTCTGCCCCCTCGATTGTCCCGATACCTGCAGCCTCACCGTCACGGTCGAGGACGAGCGGATCGTCGCGATCCGCGGCTCGCGCGCGAACCCCTATACGGCCGGCGTGCTCTGCGCCAAGGTCCCTGAGGCGTATCCCGGCTTCGTCCACGGCGAGGGGCGCGTCAAGACGCCGCTGCGCCGCACGGGCGCCAAGGGTGAAGGGCGCTTCGAGCGCATTTCGTGGACGCAGGCGCTCGACATCGTCCACGAGCGATTCGCGGCCGTGATCGCCGCCCACGGCCCTCAAGCGATCCTTCCGCTCAACTATGCCGGACCGCACGGGATGCTCGCCGGCGGTTCGATGGACCTCCGGTTCTTCCACCGGCTCGGCGCGAGCCTGCTCGACCGCCGGCCGCTCTGCGGCGGCATCCGCACCGAGGCGTGGGTCGGGACGTTCGGTCCGGTGCCTGGCATCCGGCCCGAGCAGGCCGAGCATTCGAAGCTCATCGTCGCCTGGGGCAGCAACGTGACGTGGTCGAACCTGCACTTCGTACCGATCATCAATCGCGCGCGTCGCGCCGGCGGTAAGCTCGTCGTCGTCGACCCGCGGCGGACGAAGATCGCCGAGCAGGCCGATCTTCACATCGCCCTCCGCCCGGGGACGGACGTCGTGCTCGCGTGGGCAATGGCGGCCGAGCTGGAACGACAGGGAGGGCTCGACCGCGCGTTCATCGAGCGTCACGTGGCCGGCTTCGAGGAGTACATGGCGCTGGCGCGTCGCTACACGATGGCGGACGCCGCGCGGGTCTGCGGCGTGGACGAGAGCACAGTACGACAGCTCGCCGAGTGGTACCGGACGCTGTCACCGGCGGTGATCACCGTCGGCAACGGGCTCGAGCGCAACCGGAACGGCGGCAGCGGCATTCGCGCAGTCTTCGCGCTGCCGGCCCTCGCCGGGAAGTTCGGCGTGGTGGGCGGCGGCCTCATCAACGGCGCGTCGTTCGCGTTTCCGAAGACGCCCGCGCGCCTCGCGCGTCCCGACCTCGTCCCCAAGGGCACGCGGACGCTCAACATCATCGACGTCGGGCGCCACCTGACCGGCTCGGCACTGACGCCCCCGGTCAAGGCGGTCTTCATCTACAACCACAACCCGGTCGTCGTGCATCCCGACCAGAACCGCCTGCGGCGCGGCCTCGAGCGCGAGGACCTCTTCGTGGTCGGCTCCGACGTGGTGATGACCGACAGCCTCGCGTACGCCGACGTCGTGTTGCCGGCGTGCAGCCATTTCGAGCACGCGGATCTCTTCGCGGCGTACGGGACGCACTGGCTCCAGCGGGCGGAGCCCGTGATCCCGCCGCAGGCCGAGGCGTTGCCCAACACCGAGATCTTCCGGCGCCTGGCGGCGCGCTTCGGGTTCACCGACCCCGCGTTCCAGGCGAGCGACGCCGAGCTGATGGACGACGCACTCGACGGAGGCGATGCGCGTCTCGGCGGCAAGCGGCCGAGCGCCGTGCCCCTCGATCGAGCGCTGGCGATGACGGTCGGCGGCGAGGACGCGATGCTCTTCGCGAACGTCTTTCCGAAGACGGCCTCGGGCAAGGTCGAGCTGGCGTCGCCGTACCTCGAGGGGAAATACGGCGCCCGCCTGCCGAGCTGGCGGCCGGTCACGGCGTCGTATCCGCTGACGCTGATCTCGCCGGCCTCGGACCAGCGCATCACGTCGACCTTCGGCGGCCTCCACGTCGCGGAGGGGCCGCCGCCGCTCGAGATGCACCCTGACGACGCGCGCGCGCGGAGCCTGCGCGACGGCATGCGCGTCCGCGTGTGGAACGACCTCGGCGAGGTCCGACTGCCGCTCCGGGTCACCGACGTGATCCCGCGCGGCGTCGTCTGCACGCTCAAAGGCGCGTGGATGGCGACGAGCGACAACGGCCAGACCATCTCGGCGCTCTGCCCGGCCGACCACGCCGACATCTCCGAGGGCGCCTGCTACAACGACGCGCGCGTCGAGGTCGCGCAAACATGACTCCACCCGTCGATCCCAACGCGGTGCTGATGACCGGAGAGAACTCGTTCATCCGCCTGAGTCACGACGGCGGCAAGACCCAGTCCGACCGCTTCAGCCACTGGCGTGTCCTGTGGTGCCCGGCCGGCGCCGGCCACGCCTTGTTCGCCCAGAGCGAGCTGGGCGGGGGCCAGACCCGTGTCTACAGCGACAACGCCGCCGTGGCGCGGTGGCTCCAGCGCACGATCGAGACGCTGCTGTTCCCCGCGTTCGCCGACACGAGCGTGCCGGTGATCGCCGCCGAGTTCGGCCGCGCCGGCGATCCGCGCTCGACCGCCGTCGAGACCGTGATCTCGGGCGCCGACCGGATCCGCCTGACCTGGTACGACTGCATCGAGCCCTTCGTGCTCAACGCGCCACCCGGCTTCAACAACCGCCCGATCGGCGTGTTCAGCACGTTCTTCCCCGCGCGCTCGGCGCAGGTGGAATGGAACGGGCGCTTCGCCACCGGCCAGCCGTGGGCGGAGACGCGCGGCGACCGGCCGGCCTCCAGCGCGTGCCTGGCCTGGTCGGAAACGTGGGTGAAGCCGCGCGGGTAGGGCGCCTGGCCCGCCGAAGCATCCTGTCGAGGTCAGCTAACCCCGCGCGGCACTCGGAGACATGCGGATCGAGTTGAAACCGGTCGCAGCGCTCAGTAACGACGACGCATGTGGGCCTGCTGGTCCACGCCGGAACGGTGGACGGCGCCGCCGTCAAGATCGGTGGAATCGGAAGCGTGAAAACCCACCCGCGAGCCGAAGGCTGCGGGTACGCGTCGGCAGGCCTCCGCCTGGCCGCGGCCGCCCTCAACGACGATCACCGGGTGGCCTTCTCGCTGCTCGTTTGCCGCGCTCATCTCCTGCCGTTCTACAACCGCCTCGGCTGGCTCAGCTTCTCGGGCCGGCTGTTCGTGGAGCAGCCCGCGGGCCGCACCGCGTTCACGATCAACCGCCCGATGGTGCTGTCGGGGCTGCGCGCGGCCCCACAGGACAGGCCCATCGACGTCAACGGCCCGCCCTGGTGATGAAGGCGGGGAGCACGACGCACGGCCGTATCGAAACGTCGACAGTAGACAAGAGGAACGCCCCGGCTGGACCCGCAATTTCCGCTTGACAGCTTTCTGCGTGCGCCGTCGTGCGATGTCGGCAGCACGCGGCGAATACCGGCCCAGCAGTCCACGCACGGCCGGAGTTGCACGGCGGTTCGGCTCGTCGCGAAAAATGTCGGTCGTGCCGCGATCTCCGCGCGTCGTGCCGCCCGGGTGGCCCCGAAACTCGGGTGTAGAGTCACCCCAGCACAAGGGGGGCTCGCCATGCAGAATTTCGCGCCAGACCTAGACCGACTGGGCGACGCGATCGCCGAGCTGTCGGCGCACCTCGAAGCGGCGACCTCGAGACTCTTGGATCTCATCCGCGAGTTCGACGCCCGGGGGGGCTGGAACACCGGATTCAGCTCTTGCGCCGCCTGGCTGAGCTGGCGCGTGAGCCTCGACCTGGGCGCCGCGCGGGAGAAGGTACGAGTCGCGCGCGCGCTCGGGACCCTGCCGCTGCTGGCCCAGGCGCTGTCCCGCGGCGAGCTCTCGTACGCCAAGGTCCGCGCGCTGACCCGCGTGGCGACGCCCGAGACCGAGGCGCTGCTGCTGGGGGTCGGGCGCGCCGGCACGGCGGAGCACGTCGAACGGATCGTGCGCGGCTGGTGTCGCGTGGACCGCAACGCGGAGGCGCGCGAGGCCGCGCAACGCCACAGGAGCCGGGCGCTCCACGTGTTTCGGGACGAAGACGGCATGGTGACTGTCCGCGGGCGGTTGGCGCCCGAGGTCGGCGCCCTGCTCGTCCAGGCGCTGACCGCGGCGCGCGAGACGTTGTGTCAGCGGGCGCGCGGGAATGACGCGGCGGCCAGCCCGGGGGACGTTTCTGCGGAAACGCCCACAATGGCCCAGCAGCAGGCCGACGCGCTGGCGCTGCTCGCGGAGACGGCCCTCCACCACGGCATCGACCCCAGCGCCCCGGCCGAGCGCTACCAGGTGGTGGTCCACATCGATGCCCAGGCCCTCGCGGCCCCCGACCAGCCCGGCCAGTCCGTCCTCGAGGACGGCACGCACGTTTCGGCGGAAACGTCCCGGCGCCTGGCGTGCGACGCGAGCCGGGTGGTGATGCGGCACGCCCACGACGGCCGTGTCGTGGAGGTCGCCGCCCGGACCCGGACGATCCCGCCGGCGCTCCGCCGCGCGTTTCACCACCGAGACTGCGGCTGCCGCTTCCCGCGGCCGCCGGAGATACCCGGCGATCCCGTCACGGTCCTACGAGCACGTCACGAGGCGGAGGGACTTGTACTCAACGCGCGGACTGCGATGCCGGGTTGGCTGGGCGAGCGCCTGGACGTGGGCCACGCGATCGACGTCTTGCATCCCCTCGCGCGCTAGAGCCTCTTTACCGGCCGATCGTGAGGACTACTTGTCGGCCGTGCGGATGGCCGCCGGGCCTCCCTTGACCGCGATGCGCGCTCCAGTGTCCCGCAGCGTGCTTCCGTCCAGGCTGAACACCTGAATCTCCTTCTCGACCATGTTCCCGACGAAGATGCGTTTGCCGTCGGGCGAGAAGGCCGCGCCCTGCGACCAGTGCCCGATGGGGGCCTCGGCGAGACGCGAGAGGTCCGCGCCGCTCACACGCAAGAGCACCAGCTTGCCCGCGTCGCTGAAGAAGGGCGACTCCTTGGGTTTGTTGCTGCCGTTCATGACGACCACCGCGACCACCGAGCCGTCGGGCGAGAGCTTGATGCCCTCGGGCGTCTGGCCGACGGTGACGGTGCTCACGACGCGCGGGGGCTTGGCCTTGAGGTCGATGATGCTGACGGTGTCGGCGTCACCGCCGCCCCGGCCGATGTTGGCGACGGCGGCGATAGCGCCGTTCGACGCGATGTCGATGCCGTAAGGCCGAATGCCAGCGGAGATGTCGCGCTTCGTGTATTCCACCTTTGTCCCGTCGATCGCCAGGACGGAGATCCGGTCGTCGCCGTCGCGGGTGACGAGCGCCAGCTTGCCGTCGGGCGCGATCGCGGCGTGGCTCGTGCCGGACTTCTCGTCGGCGACGGTCACCTTGCCGGCGGGCGTCACGGTCTTGCCCTGGATCGTGAAGATCGACACGGTGCCCTCGCCCCGGTTCGCCACCAGCGCGAGCGTCCCCTGGCGATTGATGGAGACCCCGGCCGGCGCCTTGCCGGTTTCGAGCGTGGCGATGATGCGCGGCGGGGTCGCCTTGAGGTCGACCACCGAAATGGTGTTGTTGGGTATCCGCTTGGTCGCGTCGTTCGGATCGAGCTTCTCGTTCGCCGTCACGAGGGCCAGCGACTCGTCGGGCGCCACGGCGACGCTGAACGGCGGCCCGACCACGCTGCCGGGCACGTCGAGCTCGGCGACGACCTTCGGCGGCCAGGCCTTGATGTCGATGACCGTCAGCGTATCGGGCGGCGGGCTCTTCACGACCGTCGCGACGCCGTTGACGAGGGCGACTTTGTTGTCGTTGGTCGACAAGAGCAGTTGCCCTTGGGCCACGGGGACGAACACCAGGGCCGCGAGCAGGACGACGACGGTGGCGAGCCGCAGCGGGTTCATAGAGCCTCCTCCGATTCGTGGAATGGCGGCGCCTAGAAGATCAGGTTCCGCCGGCTAGCGCAAGGTACACTGCACCGCATGATGCTCGACCATCCGTGGACGGAGCCGCCCGCGCCCGGAGAGATCCGCGCGGTCGCTCCCGGAATTTCCTGGCTGCGTATGCCCTTGCCCTTCCAGCTCAACCACATCAACCTCTGGCTCCTCGAGGACGGCCCGGGCTGGACCATCGTGGATACGGGCGTCGGCCTCGACGACACGCGCGCCTTGTGGGAGCGCGTGTTCGCCACGCATCTCGGCGGCCGGCCGGTGAGTCGGGTCCTCGTCACGCATTTCCACCCCGACCACATGGGGAACGCGGGCTGGCTCACGGCGCGCTGGAAGACCGAGCTCTGGTGCACGCAGGCGGAGTGGCTCTACGCGCAGTTCGCGTGGCGGAGTCGCGGGGCGGCCGACTTCGAGCCGCGCCTCGCCCACTTCCGTCGCCACGGGTGCGGTCCCGAGGCGCTCGTGCAGCTCGGGCGCCGGGGGAATCACTATCCGAGCCTCGTGCCGGAGGTGGCGACCGAGTTCCGGCGCATCCGCGAGGGCGACTCGCTCGCGATCGGCGCGCGAACCTTTCGCGTGCTGACCGTGCTCGGTCACGCCCCCGAGCACGCCTGCCTGTGGGACGAGGCTGGCGGCGTGCTGATCTCCGGCGACCAGGTGCTCCCGAAGATCACGACCAACGTGAGCGTCTGGTCCGAACAGCCCCGGGTTAATCCGCTCCGTCTGTACCTCGATTCGCTGGACCGTTTCCAATCGATGGCGCCGGAGACCCTGGTGCTCCCTTCGCACGGCCTCCCGTTCCGCGGCCTCCACGCGCGCCTCGCCTACCTCCGCGACCATCATGCGGCGCGGCTCAGCGAGGCTCTCGACGCGCTCGTCGAGCCGCGGACCGCGGCGGAGCTCGTGCCGGTTCTCTTCCGCCGCGAGCTGGACAGCCACCAGCTCAGCTTCGCCGTCGGCGAAGCGCTCGCCCACCTGCACTTTCTCGAGGACGAGGGGCGTGCCGTCCGCGTCATCGACGCCGACGGTGTCCACCGCTTCCAGAAGGCCTGACGACCCGCGCTGATGCTCTTCGAGCGCCGGCTTTGCCGGCGCACGATCATTCGCTTGACGCCGCGCGCTCCCGGTGGGGGCAATCGGGGGGAGGGCGTGATGACCGCTTGTACACGAGGCCGCTGAAGTCCGCCGTCCCCTCGAACCTCCACCCGGTGCCCTCGGGCGTGACGACGATGCGGTTGACGCCGATCCGCCGGAGCACTTGCCGGATTACGGCTGGATCACCGACGCCGAGGCCCACCAGCGGGCCGTACGGCTGGAGCAGATCGGCGAGGCCCTTGCGGTCAAGGTCGGGCATATCGGCCGCGTCCAACTTGGCCTTGACGATGTCCAGCTCCTCCTGACGCTGCTTGAGCCGCGCCCCGACCGCCTGACCGGCCTCGATCTGATCGAGCAGGCGGGTGATCGCGCCTTCGAGCTTCTTCGCCTCCCGCTCCCACTGCGCCCGTTGGTCCTTGGGGAGCGCCCGCTGCTGGCGCCAGACCGCCGCCTGCTGTTCGCA
>JAHFDK010000441.1 GCA_023249095.1 Candidatus Rokuibacteriota bacterium
GCCTGATGCCAGCACGACCTCGGGCCCCACGCGCGCGTAGGCGCCGATCGTGACGTTCGCGCCGACGATACAGTCTTGAAGGACAGCGCCGGCCCCGACCTCGACGCGCTCCCACAGGATGGCGCCTTCCACACGCGCGTCCGGGCCGATCCGGGAGCCGTCGCCGATCACGGCGCCCGGCCCGACGCGGCAGCGCCGGCCGAGCGCGGCGCCCGCGCCCACGACCGACGGTGCGACGATCTGGGCCTCGGGCGCGACGACGACGCCGCCGGCGATCCAGCTTCCGTCACGGCACTCGCCGGCCGGCGTGAGCGGCATGCCCGCTCGCCCGTGGAGCAGGTCGAGCTGGGCGTCCCGGTACGCCGACGGAGTTCCGATATCGCGCCAGTACGCGGTCGGAGACCAGCCGTAGCACGAGATCCCGTCCGCGATCAGCGCGGGAAAGAACTCGCGCTCGATCGAGCTCGCCCGCGCGCGCGGGATCCGCGCGAGCAACGGCGCGTCGATGAGATAGATTCCCGCGTTGATCGTGTTGGTCGTGATCTCCTCGTCGACGGTCGGCTTCTCGCGAAACCCGAGCAGGCGTCCGCTCTCGTCGGCCTCGACGAGGCCGTACTGGCGCGGGTCCGGCACGGGCTGGAGGAAAATGGTCGTTCGCGAGCCACTGGTCTCGTGGAGCCGTCGCATCGCGGTCAGGTCGGCGTCGGTGAGGATGTCGCCGTTCAACACGAAGAGGCTGCCCGAGACCAGGTCGGAAGCGTTACGGACTCCGCCGCCCGTCCCGAGCGGCTCGCGCTCGACGACGTACCGGAGCCTGACGCCCAGGTGCTCGGCGTCGCCGAGCGCGGCGCGTACGTCGTCCACGCGGTACGAGCACGCCAGCACGACGTCGGAGACCCCGTGCGCCCGGAGCAGCGCGAGCTGATAGGCGAGCAAGGGACGATTCAAGAGCGAGACGACCGGCTTCGCCCGCTCGAGCGTCAGCGGACGCAGGCGCGTGCCCTGGCCGCCCGCCAGGATCACCGCCTGCAGGGCACCGGCGCGGGCCACTACTTAGCGGGCGACCAGGGCTCAGCCTCGCTGATGAGCATCACCGGGATCCCGTCCCGGATCGGATAGGCCTTTCGGCAGGCGGGGCAGATGATCCGGGTCTCCTCGAAGATGAGGTCGCCCTTGCACGCCGGGCAGGCGAGAATCGCCTTCAGCTCTTCGTCGATCATGCGTGGAGCTCCTTCTGGAACCAGGCAACGGTCTGCGTGAGGCCTTCGTCGAGCGGTGTCGTGGCGCTCCACCCGAGCAGCGCCTTGGCGCGGGCCGCATCGAGCACGCTTCGCCGTTGCTCGCCGGGCCTGGCCGGGGCGTGCTCCGCGGCGCGGCTCACGCCGGTGAGCCGCGCGAGACGCCGATAGAGCTCGTTCACCGTCGTCTCGGCTCCGGTGCCGATGTTCGCGACCCCGACGACATCGGGGGACGCCACCGCGCGCGCGACCGCGTCGGCGACGTCGTTGACGTACACGTAGTCGCGCGTTTGCTCGCCATCGCCATTCACGAGGCACGGCTCCCCGGCAAGTAGTCGCGAGCTGAAGATCGCGATGACCCCCGCTTCGCCCGCGGGGTCCTGGTGCGGGCCGTAGATGTTCGCCAGGCGAAGCGTCAGCGCGCGGCCGCCCGTCAGCCCGGCCCAGCACTCGAGATACCGCTCGGCGGTGGTTTTCGACACGCCGTACGGCGAGGCGGGACGGAGGGGGTGGTCTTCCGGGGTCGGTAGGACGTCCGTATCCCCGTACCCCGCGCCGCCCGTCGAGGTGTAGACGACGCGGCGCACTCCGGCGCGCCGGCACGCCTCGAGCAGTGCGATCGTCCCGAGCACGTTGACGCTCGCGTCGAAGCGTGGGTCGGCCACGGAGCGCGAGACCGCCGCCTGGGCGGCGACGTGGACGACCGTTCCGGGCTGCGCAGCGGCGACCACGGCATCCAGCCGGGCGTCGCGCAGGTCGCAGACGTGGAGTCGGACGGCCCCGGGGACCCGCTCCCGCCGCCCGGTGGCCAGGTTGTCGACCACGTCCACCGCGTGCCCGTCTGCGAGCAGGCGATCCACGACGTGGGAACCGATGAAGCCGGCACCGCCGGTGACGAGGACCCTCACGAGCGGAGCTTCTCCCTGAACCAGTCGAGGGTGAGCCGCAGCCCCTCGTCGGTGTCCACGCGCGGCTCCCATCCGAGCAGCGCGCGCGCCCGCCCGATGTCGGGCTGGCGCACCTTGGGGTCGTCGACCGGAAGCGGGCGGAACACGATCTCGCTGCGCGAGCCGGTGAGTCGGATGATGCGCTTGGCGAGCTCGAGCAACGTCATCTCGTGCGGGTTGCCGATATTGACCGGGTCGTTCACCGGCGCCTGCATGAGCCGCCACAGACCGTCGATGAGGTCGCTGATGTACTGGAACGAGCGGGTCTGCGCGCCGTCGCCGAAGACGGTGATGGGCACGCCGGTCAGCGCCTGGCTCATGAACGCCGGGATCGCGCGTCCGTCGTTGAGCCGCATGCGCGACCCGAAGGTGTTAAAGATACGAACGATGCGCGTGTCGATCCCATGAGCGCGATGGTACGCCATGGTGATCGCCTCGCCGAACCGCTTGGCCTCGTCGTACACGCCGCGTGGGCCCACCGGGTTGACATGGCCCCAATAGTCCTCGCGCTGAGGATGCACGAGCGGATCGCCGTACACCTCCGAGGTCGAGGCGAGGAGGAAACGCGCGCCCTTGGCCTTGGCCACCCCGAGCGCGTTGTGCGTGCCGAGCGCACCGACCTTCAATGTCTGGATGGGCAGTTCGAGGTAGTCGCGGGGCGACGCCGGACTGGCGAAGTGAAGGACCCAGTCGACCTGCCCGTCGAGTCGGATGTACTCGGTGACGTCGTGCTCCACGAGCACGAAGCCGCGTCGCGATCCGACAGCGGCGACGTTTTCCCGCGACCCCGTGACGAAGTCGTCCATGCAGACGACGTCCCAGCCCTTGCCGAGGAAGAACTCGCAGAGGTGCGAGCCGATGAACCCCGCCCCGCCCGTGACCAGCACCCGCATCGCGGATCCTACGAGCGGCGGACGGGCTTGCGGCCGATCGAGTAGTACTCGAAGCCCAGGCGCCGCATGCGCTCCGCCTCCCAGAGGTTCCGGCCGTCGAAGACGACGGGGCGCCGCATCACGGTCCGCAACCGCTCCAGGTTCAGGAACTTGAACTCGTTCCACTCCGTGATGAGCGCGACCCCGTCGGCCCCGGTCGCCGCCGCGTACGGGGAGTCGGCGTACTCGACCACCGTCGGCAACACCTTCCGCGCGTTCGTCATGGCCACCGGGTCGTAGGCGCAGACGGTCGCGCCCAGCTCGACGAGCCGCGTGACCACCTCGACGGACCGGGCTTCGCGCATGTCATCGGTGTTCGGCTTGAACGCGAGGCCGAGAATTGCGATGCGCCGGGCGTCCAGCGGCGCCAGCGCTCTTTCGATCATCGAGACGAAGTGCGAGGCTCGCTCGACGTTGACGTCGACGACGGCGCGGAGGAGATCGAACTTGTAGCCGAGGGTCGCGGCGGTGTGGACGAGCGAGTCAGTGTCCTTCGGAAAGCAGCTTCCGCCGTAGCCGAGGCCCGCTTGCAGGAAGGCCGGACCGATCCGCGCGTCGAGGCCCATGCCCTTCATGACCTGGGTGACGTCGGCGCCCCCGAGCTCGCAGATATTCGCGATAGCGTTGATGAACGAGATTTTCGTCGCCAGGAAGGCGTTGGAGGCGTACTTGATCATTTCCGCCGACGGCACGTCGGTGATGATCATCGGCCGCTCGAGCGGCGCGTACAGCTCCAGCAGGGTCATCGCGACCTGTTGTGTCGGGGCGCCGATGACGATGCGGTCGGGACGGAGCGTATCTTCGATCGCGGAGCCCTCGCGGAGAAATTCCGGATTCGACACGACGTCG
>JAHFDK010000442.1 GCA_023249095.1 Candidatus Rokuibacteriota bacterium
CGAGGGGCGGCGACCCAGCCCGGACAGGAGCGGGGCCCATGTCTGCGAAGCGGCGCGAGATGCACTTCGGCGTGTTCGTGCTCGGCACCGGCAATCACTCCGCCGGATGGCGCTACGACGGCGCGGCGACCAGCAACAACGACCTGTCGGTCATCCAGGAGATCGCCCGGCAGGCCGAGCGTGGCAAGTTCGACCTCTTGTTCGTGTCCGACGGGCTCGTCATGGATCCCGGGGACCACCCGTCATTCCTGTGCCGGTTCGAGCCGACGACGCTCATCTCGGTGCTGAGCGCCTCGACGCGGCACATCGGCCTCGGCGCCACCGTGTCGACCAGCTTCGGCGAGCCCTACCACGTGGCCCGAACCTTCGGCTCCATCGACCACATCACCAGGGGACGGGCAGCCTGGAACGTGGTGACGAGCTCGGCCGGCAAGGCCGCGCTCAACTTCAGCCGCGAAGCCCACATGGCGCATGACCTGCGCTACGAGATCGCTCAGGAGTTCGTCGACGTCGTGAAGGGCCTCTGGGACTGCTGGGAAGACGGCGCGATCGTCGCGGAGAAGGCGACCGGAGTCTACATCGACCCGTCGAAGGTGCGCGCGCTCGACCATCGTGGCCGGTTCTTCCAGGTGAAGGGCCCCATCAACATGTCCCGTTGCCCGCAGGGTCACCCGGTCATCATTCAAGCCGGCGGCTCGGAGGCCGGGCTCGAGCTCGCGGCGCGGACAGCCGACGTGGTGTTCTCCGTCGTGCAGGAGCTGTCGGGCGCAAAGCGTGCCTATCGCGATCTGAAGGGGCGCATGGCCAAGTACGGCCGCACGCCGGATCAGATCGCGGTGCTGCCGGGCGTGATGCCGGTCATCGGAAGCACCGAGGCGGAGGCCCGCGACAAGCTCTCGCGGCTCCAGAGCTGGCTCACGCCGACCAACGCCCTCACGCTGGTGACCAGCCGGATCGGATACGACGTGACCGGCTTCCCCCTCGACGGGCCCGTGCCGGCTCCGCCGCCTGACGCGAGCAGCCAAACCTTCTCACGCGTGCTCTACGAGACGGCGCGACGGGAAAACATGACCCTGCGCGATCTCTACAACCTGACCGCGGCCGCCCGCGGCCACTGGGTCCTCTGCGGGACCCCCAAGCGCATCGCCGACACGCTGGAGGAATGGTTCGTCGAGGAAGCCGCGGACGGCTTCAACGTCCTTCCCCCTTACTTCCCCGGCGCGCTGGTCGACTTCGTCGACCTCGTCGTGCCGGAGCTTCAGGCGCGCAGCTTGTTTCGGCGCGAGTACGAGGGGACGACGCTGCGTGACCACTTCGGGCTGCCACGCGTGCCCCGATCGTGACGCCTACTTTCCCTTGAGCCGCACGTCCTCGTACGGGCCGGAGAACGAGTAGCCGGTGATCAGCCCGAGGCCCGACTCCTCCACTCTCGGCCCGTAGCCGCTCATCAAGCCGACCTGCCAGATGGGGGCGACCATCGCCTTCTCGTGGACGAGCTGCTGGATGCGGTGCAGCGTCGCCTCGCGCCGCTTCTTGTCGAGCTCAGTGCCTTGCTCGCGGAAAAGCCCATCGATGTCCGGGTAGCTGCCGAACACGTACGCGCCGCCCGACGCCACGAAGGCTTCGATCCGCGTCGCGGCGTTGCCGAAGGCAGCGCTACCGGTGAGTACCAGGTTCTTGTACTTCCTTTCGATATAGCCCTTCTGGAACGCGGCCCGCTCGAGCGGCCGGAGCTTCGCGCGGATGCCAACGGCCTGGACATAATTGACGACGGCCTCGCCGATGCTCGCGGCGTTGGCGTCGACGGTGAAGTCTCCCGCGTCGAATCCGTTCGGATATCCGGCTTCAGCCAGGAGCTTCTTCGCCCGAGCCGGATCGTATTGCGGAGGAGGCGGCGCCCAGAAGAAGTCGAACGTGTTGGGAATGATGGCGTTCGTGAGCAAAGAGTGTCCGAGCGTCTCGGCCTGGTTGATCGCCGGCCGGTCGATGGCGAGGTTGGCGGCGAGGCGCACCCGCCGGTCGTGCCACGGAGATTTCGGGTCCCACTGGTCGAGGAAGGCCACCCATTGCATTACGCTGGACGCGACGGGCCTGAGTGTGAGTCCCGGCGTCCGGCGAAGGTCCTCGCCCAGCGCTGCCGTCATCCAGTACGTGACGTCGATCTCGCCGCTTTTGAGCGCGGCGTATCGCGTGGCCGGATCCGGAATCACGCGCAGGACCAGGCGCTTCACGCTCGGCGTCTTGCGCCAGTACCCCTCGACCGCCTCCATGACGAGCTCGACGCCCGGCGTGAACGAGACGAATCGGTAGGGGCCGGCGCCGATGGGCGCCTTCTTGAATCCTTCGTCGCCGACCTTCTCCACGTACTTCTTCGGCACGATCCAGCCGGCGCCGGTCGCTGTCGAGTAGAACATGACGAAGTCGGGCCACGGCTGCTTCAGCCGGAAGCGGACACGGCCCGGATCCGGAGTCTCGACCGCGACGATCCTCTCTTTGAGGGTCTTGCTCGCGGAGCCGCGATAGCGCTCGAACGAGAACTTGACGTCCTCGGCGGTGACCGGCTCGCCGTTGTGGAACTTCACGCCGCGGCGCAGGACGAACTCGTACGTGAGCCCACCGGCGGATACGGTCCACGACTCGGCGAGCGCCGGCGCCAGCGGGTTGCCGGGCAGCGCCTTCAGCATCGCGTCGTGGAGTCCGTAGAGCACCATGAACGGCGTGACGATCCCGGGGGTTTCGGCGGGATCGAACCACGTCGGAGCAAGCGAGATGTGGACGCCCCAGGTCACCTGGCCGTCGGGCGCGGCGGCAGCGGGTACGGCGGCGGCCGCCGAGATCAGCAGAACGAGGACGGTGACTGAGAGGAGAGGTCTCATCATGAGCCTCCAACTCGCGATCAGCGCGGTGCGATCGTCCGTATCACCGCGGTGTAGTAGTTGTCCCGGTAGCCCGCCTCCATCGTGCGCTCCATGAGGCGCTTCGTCGTCGCCGCCTGCTCCAGCTTGACCCCCGCGGACTCGGCCAGCGCGAGCGCATACGAAAGGTCCTTGATGATGTAGCTCGTCGGGAACGCGCCGCGGGTGGGATGCGTGTCGGGCAGCAGCGACTTCATCCCGTGATTGCGCAGCACGAAGCTGTCCGCGGAGCCCTTGGTCAGCGTCTCGAACAAGATCTTTGGATCGACGGCACCCGAGGCGCGCGCCACGGCGAGCGCTTCGGCGAGAGCGACGACGGTCTGCGCGACGACCATGTTGTTCATCAGCTTCACCGCTTGCCCGGCGCCTACCGGCCCGCAGTGGGTGATCTCTGTGCCCATGCACGCGAGGTACGGCCGCAACCGCTCGAACACCGCGGTGTCGCCGCCGACCATGATCGACAGCGTGCCGTCCTTCGCCGCCTGGGCGGTGCGCGCCACCGGCGCGTCGGCGAAGTCCGCGCCCCGGGCCGCGAACGCGTGACCCAGCTCACGCGCCAGCGCCACCGGCGCCGTGCTCATGTCCACCACCGTCTGCCCCGCGCGCACGCGCGCCGCGAGGCCGTCGGGCCCGAGCGCAACGGCGCGTACCTGCGGCTCGCCGGGCAGGCACATGAAGATGAGGTCCGCGCGCGCCAGCACCTCGCCGGCGGACCCGGCGGCCGCCACGCCGTCGCGCGCGAGCGCCGCGAGCGGCTCCGCACGCTGGTCGAACGCCACGACCGCCGCCCCCGATTTCCGCGCCAGATTGCGGCACATGGGCTCGCCCATTACCCCGAGACCGATGAACCCGAGCGTCATCGCCATCGCCTCCAGACGACGCAAGTGTATGCGCAAATTCGACCCAAGGAGTTGAAGGTTACCGGGAGGCTAGAATCCGGCCACTCGCGTGAAATTCATCGGCGCTCCGATCAAGCGGCTCGAAGATCCACGCCTGCTCGTCGGCGGTGGACGGTACGTGGACGACCTCGCCCGACCAGGCATGGTG
>JAHFDK010000166.1 GCA_023249095.1 Candidatus Rokuibacteriota bacterium
TCAGCCGCACGGGGCGGCCCGCCACCTGGCTGCCCATCTCGTCTTCCCAGTAGAGCCGGACGCCCTCGGTGATCTCCGTGCCGTTGACCGCGAGCGGACCCGTCATGGAGTTGAGCAGGCCGATCCTGATCGGCTCGCGCTGCGCCTGGGCCACGAGGGCCGCCCCGGCCACCACCATCCCGACGATGAGCCCTCCCAGCAAGCGAAAGAGCCGCGCGATCCTTTTCTGTCCCATCGTCGTATCCTCCCTCTCATGCCCGGAGCGCTGGCAGGCTAGCTGGGAGAATAACCTCAAGCTGGCGCAGATGGCAGACGATCGACGGAGGCAACCATGGGCGAGATCGAGCACCGCACGGTGCAGGGCAGCGGCCCTCTCGTCGTCCTCTGTCACGGCTTTCCCGAATCCTGGTACTCCTGGCGCCACCAGCTCGCGGCGCTGGCCGCAGTCCCCAGAAGCCGCGCATCCTTTCTGAGGCACACCACATCCGAAAGGACATGAAGCGTCCCCCTGGGAACCCGGGCTGAGGAGCGAAGGACATGCCGAAGAAACTGGAAGGAAAAGTGGCAGTCGTGACGGGAGCATCGAAGGGGATCGGGGCGAGCATCGCGAAAGCGCTGGCGGACGAGGGCGCATCGGTGGTCGTCAACTATGCGTCCAGCAAACAAGGTGCCGATCGTGTGGTAGCGGAGATTGCGGGCCGCGGGGGCAAGGCGATCGCGGTGCAAGGCGACGTATCGAAGCAGGCGCACATCGAGCATCTGTTCACGGAAGCCAAAAAGGCGTTCGGCCGGCTCGACATCCTGGTCAACAGCGCCGGCGTCTACGAGTTCGCGCCGCTCGAGCAGGTGACCGAGGATCTGTTTCACAAGCAGTTCAACGTCAACGTCCTCGGTCTCTTGTTGACGACGAAGGAGGCCCTCAAGCACCTGGGGCCCGAGGGCGGGAGCATCATCAATATCGGCTCCGTCACGAGCTCGATGCAACCGGCGAACTCGACGGTGTACACGGCGACGAAGGCCTCAGTCGACGCGATCACGGGCGTCCTGGCGAAGGAGCTCGGCCCGCGCAACATTCGCGTGAACTCGATCAATCCAGGGATGATCGAGACGGAAGGCACGCATGCCGCCGGCCTCGTCGGAAGCGACTTCCAGAAGACAGTCGAGACACAGGCACCCCTCGGACGCATGGGGCAGCCGGACGATGTCTCACCGACGGCAGTGTATCTGGCGTCGTCCGATTCGAAGTACATGACCGGGGAGATGCTGCTGGTGTCGGGCGGCCTGAGATAGGCACGGGGTCTAGCTGGACGCGGCCGTATCCTCCCCGGATACTTTGCCGCCGTGGTTGACCGCTGCTGACATCGACTTCTATGCCGGTGAGTTCGGGCGCACCGGCTTTCGCGGCGGGCTCAACTGGTACCGCAACATCGATCGCAATTGGGAGCTGCTGGCGCCGTTCGCCGGCGCCGTCGTCACCGTCCCTGCGCTCTATGTCGCCGGGGACCGCGATCTTGTCGTGTGGTCCCAGGAATGGATCAGCTCATCGCGAATCTCTCGACATTCGTGCCTCAGCTTCGGCGGACGGTCATGCTGCCTGGTTGCGGGCACTGGACGCAACAGGAGCGGGCGCGCGAGGTGAACGACGCTATGCTCGAGTTCCTAAAGGGAGTTTGAAGAGCTTGAGGGACTACTCGTGGCCGTATCTTCGCGGACACATTGACGTGACGACTCTGCGCTGCGTAGAGTCGGGCCATGGCTCCACAATCGCGCAAGGGCACCTCCCCGCACCGAAGTTGCACCTGCGCCTCGCCAAGAAGCGACTGGCCGCGTATCGCCGAGATCCGAGTCGGGGCGCGTAGAGTCCTTTGAGCGAACGCCATGCGTAGTGCTAACGTCGTCAGCATGGGCAGCAAATCCCGTGCGGCTAAGAAGTATGCGGTTCGGGCGGTTGTGTTCCAGGAAGGCGAATGGTTGTGCGCCCAGTGCCTGGAATATGACTTTGTGGTGCAGGCGAAAACCCTGCAACAGCTGTCGCGAGCCCTCCAGCTCTTCATCGTGGGGCACATAACGGTCCGACTTCGCCACAAGCAGCGGCCTTTCCACGATCTCCCGCGCGCGCCGGAGAAGTACTGGGCGATGTTCCGCCGCTCGCGACTTAAGCTTCCCGCGCCCATGTTCAAGCTCGGTGTACTGAAGTCTAACGGCGTCGTGGTCGCCCCGCCCCAGGTACGCGTCGCCGCTCCCAGCGCCGCCGCCTAGTACGTGGCTCCTGCTTCTCCCAGAGGCCCACTCTGGGAGAATTCATCGCTCGCGCTCGAAACTACGGCTATTGGAAACGCATCATTCGCATTCCCGAGCTCCGCGCGCGCATCGTGTATCTAAGGCGCGGACGTGGCACGTCTTCGCAGCTGGTCGACTTGCCTGCGATGCCTGAAGACGACCGACTCACAAGAGCGACGCTTTACGACCTCTGTCAGCGCGCGGACATTCCAATGGAAGACTTCGGTCTGTAGCTCAGTCATGCGTGCCCTACGACCTCTGCCCTCGCGCCATCTCGGCGAACCGACACAGCGCGTTGATCAGGCGCATCTGCTCGATCGTGCGCGCGCGTGATTCGAGCAGGCGCGGGCTGGCGACGATGCAGGCCAGGCACATGCGAGACGGCCACTTTGAGGCGGTTGCGCGAGAAGAGGAAGTCCAGCGTGCGCGGCACGTCCTCGGCGCTCGAGGTGGCCATCGAGTAGAAGACGACGGGCGCCTCGCGCCCCTGGAACTTGTCGACGGTGCCCACGGGGACGTCGCCGAGCCCGGCGGCCTCGAGCGTGCGGCGCAGCAGGCGCACCTGCATGTTGTACGGCGCGACCACCATGAAGTCTTTCTGGGCCAAAGGACGCGTCTCGCCGTCGCGGTTGGTCCACGATCCACCGAGCATGGTCCGAATCTCGCGCGCTACGCGGTCGGCTTCTTCGGGCGCGGCGGCCACGTTGCCGGTGTGGTCCACGGGCAGGAAGCGCAGCCCGGTGCCGAACGCGGTCGATTGATTCGCGAGCTCCGGCAGCCCGACGAGCCAGCCGTCGTACACGATCTCCGAGATGAAGCGGCAGACGTCCGGATGCATGCGCTGCGTGCGGTCGAGGAAGATCCCCTGCTCCGGCGGCACCGTCTGCTGCGGGCCCAGCAGGTGCTCGAGCACGGAGGCGCCGACGCCTTCGGGATGAGTCCCCTGGGAGACCTGGGCGAGCTGCGACGGATCGCCGAGCAGGATCAGGTTGCGCGCGGCGGTGCCCATGGCGAGGGCGTCGGCGAGGGACACCTGCCCCGCCTCGTCGATGACGAGCGTGTCGACGAGGTCGCCGCCGGCGAGCTCCTCGTGAGCGAACAGCCAAGAGGTACCGGCCAGGAGCTGGACGCGCCACGCCCGATCGACCAGCTCGCTGGTGTCCTCGACGTTGGCGATCCAGTCGCCGTCCCCGTACTCCGTCTCGGCGTTGCCGGCGCTGCACCTCTTGAGGCCGCGGACCGGCACGCATTCGTCGCGGGCGGCCTTGCCGATCTCGTCGAGGAGATTGTGGATCGCCTTGTGGCTCGTGGCCGCGACGCCGACGCGCCGGCCGCGGCGGATGAGATCGACGACGATCCGCGCGCCCGTCCACGTCTTGCCGGTACCCGGCGGCCCCTGGATGAAGAGATAGCTCTGGTCGAGCGCGGCGGCTCGCTCGCGCTGCTCGCGAAGGTCGGTCGTCTGGATCTGCGCGCTGAAGCCGCCGGCGAGCCGCGGCCGCGCCCGAGCCACAATGTCCTCGAGCCCACGATAGCGGACCGGCTTACGACACCGCGACCGCCTCGACGTCGTACGGGTCCATTCCGGCACGTCCCTGCCGCATGAATTCCATCGCCTCGGCCGGCCGCATGGTGTCGTAATAGATCTCCAGCCGGTTGCCCTCGGGATCGTGGAAGTACAGGCTTCGGCTCAGCCCGTGGTCGGCGGTCGCCTCGACCTGAACCCCGCGGTCCTTCAGCTGGCGATACATCTGCGCCAGCTCCTTCTCGCCGCCGTCGATCACCAGCGCCGTGTGGCTGAAGCCCGAGTTCCCCACGGGAGCATCCTTGGGGACCTTGATCAGCGCGATGTCGTGATGGAGGGTTCCGAAGGAAAGGAACGACATCTCGAGCCCGTGGGCCGCGTCGGAGTAGCTGTTGACGAGCTCCATCCCCAGTTTGTCGACATAGAACTTTGCCGTTGTCGCCGGATCATGGACAGCCAGGACGACGTGACCTACTCTGCTGACCTTCGGCATGACTCAGTCCTCCCATGGCAGGCGGTTGTGAGTTCTGGGAGCCCGCGATGCGGCGATGATCCACTCACATCTTCGGCGTGTCAAGCCGGCGATCGCCCTCAAAGCATCGTTACTGAAACAGTCGGCGCCTCAAAGCCGGTGTGCACGAACGCACCGGAAGGGAGGCCCGTGACCGATGGTAGCTGTATCTCTTCCGGAACATTGACGCCAAGATTCTCGTGCTCGGCCTCGCCCGACCCAAGATGGAGAGCTTGACCGCGTGGCTCGTAGATGCGGGTGTGGTCCAGCTTGTGACCGTGGCCCGACATAAGCTTCGTCGAGGTCATACACGGCGAAGTCATCGGCCATCTTCATCGCCCTGCGGATTGGAGGCTCGAGAACGGAACGCAGGGAGTCTTGGAGGGCCGGATCAAGGTTTGCGCGAAGCTCCGCAACGGGTTTCCGAGTATAACGGTCGCCCTTTTCAGCACCTGCCCAAACCTCTATCGTGTACCAGTCCGAATCCGGCACGGTTTGCGGCAAGCTGGTGAAAGCGATGACCACGAAGCGGTCGAGCTCGTTGGCGCGCTTTCGGAAAGCCCACTCCCAGCTGCCATGACGTTCAGCAGGCACATCCAGAGGTTTGACTCGGGATTCCATTGCTTCAGTCATGTTAGCGCACCTCCACCTCCCACGGGAACGCGAGCGCCGCCGCCGGAAAGCCCCGCGGCAAGTAATACTCGATTCCTCCGCCGAAGCGGGTCCAGCGGGGCCCCCAGATCGAAGGAATTCCATGAGCCATGACCCGCACGCGCGAGGAGCTGTGCGTTTCTTACTACGGCGACTCGCCGTTGATGGACGAGATCAAGGCAAAGATCTGAGGCTACGAGCACCCACTCGGGCGGTTGTATCCTCGAGGACACGTTGACGCGTCAACGCTGCGGTCGTAGAGTCGGATCATGAGCTTCGATCCTCGGGAGATCGCCAGGGCTGGGCGCAGAGTGTACCAGCGGCACCGGGCTGACTTCGAGCGCCGCTACCCAGGTAAGTACGTTCTGATCGACATCGGAACACAGAAGGTCTACGTAGGAGACTCCCCGGAGGCCGCCTATCGGCAAGCCACCGCTGAACGGCGCAAGGGCCCGTATCACTTAGTGCGCGTCGGCGAGCGAGCAGCGTTCCGATCTCGTCGTCTGCCGGATGTCGACGCTACGCGGCTCGCTCGATAGCAGCCACTGTCCTCTTGTAACCATCGCCGTATCCGCGCCCTCGCGACAGTCTGAAGTCTTCGACGCTCTCATCGACACCGGCTTCACCGGCTTCGTGCAGCTGCCTGAGCGAAGAGCTCGAGAGCTCGGTCTTTCACCACAGGCCGCCTCCGAGACCCAATATGCTGACGGGCGCATCGAGACGATCCCGTTGACTTGGGCAGGCGTCGCCCTCGGTGCCGAGGTGCAGGAAGGATTCGTGCGTGGAGCTGCTTCGGATATTTCGCAAGATCCTCATACTATCGGTCACCGACGGCTTGGTCTTGCTAGTGGACAGTCTTGAAGATCTGACAGCGCAGTAGGGTCCGGGCAGGCTCAGATTCTACCCCCTTGCTCCTCCCGCCATCTCCGCGAACCGACACAGCGCGTTGATCAATCGCATCTGCTCGATGGTGCGCGCCCGCGATTCCTACAGCCGTGGGCTGGCGACGATGCGCGAGACGGCGACGTTGAGGCGATTGCGCGAGAAGAGGAAGTCGAGAGTGCGGGGCACGTCCTCGGCGCTCGAGGTGGCCATCGAGTAGAAGACCACCGGCGCCTCGCGCCCCTGGAACTTGTCGACCGTGCCCATGGGGACCTCGGCGAGGCCGGCGGCGTCGAGCGTGGGCGAAACAGGCGCAAGATGTTCTGACGGCTATGGATGGTCCTCGGGGTAGGATCGAAAGGTGGCGTTCACCGTCCCCGAGCGCCTGTCCGACCAGGACACCGCGACCACCGGCGAGCGCAAGGTTTTCGCGGCGCTCCGCGAGTATCTTCCCGAGGATTACCTCGTCTATTACGACATCCGGGTTGGCGATCGCTATCCCGACTTCACGGTGATCGGTCCCGATCTCGGCGTCGTTGTCCTCGAGGTCAAGGACTGGCGACTCAAATCGATCGTGGGCGCCAGGCCTGACGGCGTCGTGATAAAGACGAACGACGGTGAGCATGTGCTCCGCAGCCCTGTGCCCCAGGCGCGCGACTACACGTTCAGGATCGTCGATCTCCTGAAAAGGCGGCCCAAGCTGCGTGCCGGAGAGCGGCTTTGCTGCGCCTGGGGATTCGGTGCCGTCCTGCCGATGCTCACTACGGACGACATTCACGCGCCCTCCCCCTCCGGTACCACCCTGGAGGAGACGCTCGGGCCGGACCTTGTCCTGACCGGCGACGATTTGACCGCGGAACGCCTCCTTCCACGTCTGCGCCAGCTCCTGCCCTCAGGAGGCGCGCGAGCACCACGCCTGGATCCTGACCAGGTAGACGAGATCCGCGCGGCCCTCTATCCCGAGATCCGCGTAGGCTGGGTGCACGACGACGCCCAGCTCATCGCGGTGATGGACAAGGAGCAGGAGCGTCTGGCCAAGTCGCTGCGCGACGGGCATCGCCTCGTGCGCGGGGTCGCCGGAAGCGGCAAGACGATCGTGCTCATGTGCCGTGCGCGCCATCTGCGGGAGCTCCATCCGGATTGGCGCATTCTCGTCCTGTGTTTCAATCGCGTGCTGGCCGACCACCTGTCCCGGACGATCGGGACCGACGAGCGGCTCCAGGTACTCACGTTTCACGCCTGGTGCGCGCGCGAGCTTCGCCAGGCGAAAGTCCCGCTGCCGCCGCCGCCCGGGCGTGGGCAAGCATGGCACGAGTACTGGGAACGCGTCCCCGGGCTGCTCCTGGACGCCTACGCGTCCGGCCAGGCCTCCTCGGGGACCTACCAGGCCATCCTCGTGGACGAAGGGCAGGACTTCGCGAACGACTGGTACCGCGTCATCCTCAAGGCGCTGGATCCCGGCACCAACAGCCTCTTCATCGCACTCGATTCCTCGCAGAACATCTACCAACGCAAGATCACCTGGCGCGAGCTCGGGGTCGATGTCGCGGGCCATAGCCGCGTGCTTCGGACCAACTACCGGAACACGCGTCCTATCCTGGACGCCGCCTACCGGATCATCAGCGAGCTGGATTCAAGCGCGCGAATGGCACGCCAACACGCCGACGACTACGTGACACCCGACCGCGCTCTGCGAGATGGGCCAGCTCCCGAGGTCCATCGCCACCCGTCACCGGCCGCGGCCTGCGAGTTCGCGCAGGAGTGGATCAAGACGCGGCTCGGCCGGGGCGTCGCGCCCGACGACATTCTCGTGCTCGGCCTCGCCCGGCCCGAAATGAAGAGCCTGACCGGTTGGCTGAAGGATGAGGGGGTGCCGGCGTCCTTTCTGCTGACGGCCAAGTCGCACGGCACCGTACGGCTCTCGACGATCCACAGCGCCAAGGGGCTCGACGCCGCCCACGTCCTGCTGTTCGGGGGTCACGACCTAGATGGGCGTGGCGACGAGGAGGCTCGGCGGCTGCTCTACATCGCGATGACCCGCGCGCGTGAGGAGCTGTGCGTGTCGTTCTACGGTGACTCGGCGCTGATGGACGAGCTAAAGAAGGCAATCAGCTAAGAGATCACGTTGACGCAACGACGTCACGCTGCGTAGAGTCAGGTCATGGCGTCACGACCACGCAAAGGCAAGCCCAGGACGGCCCGCACTGTCGTCACGGAGCCCGCTGGGTTCAAATCGCTGCCCAAGATCGAGCAGATCCGCTATCTACAAGCCCTCTGGGATCGCATCGCTGACGGACCCGGGCAACTCCCCGTGCCGAAGTCACACCTCAGCTTCGCGAAGGAGCGCCTCAGCGAGTATCGTCAAGATCCAAGTCGGGCCCGGCCTGCCCACGACGTTTTCCGGCATCTGGCGAAACCGGATCGGTGACAGCGTTGCCGAGCGAAAGGTGGAGTGGCGACCGGCCGCACTCTCAGCGAGCTCAACGGCCTAGCTTAGACTGGCGCCTTCCTCAGGACCGTCTCGTCGGCGTGGGTCCAGCTTGTGACCGTGGCCCAACATAAGCATCGTTGAGGTCATAGACGGCGAGGTCATCGGCCATTTTCATCGCCCTGCGGATCGGAGGCTCGAGAGCCGAACGTAGGGAGTCCTGGAGGGCCGGCTCAAGGTTTGCGCGAAGCTCTGAAACGGGTTTCCGGGTATAACGGTCGCCCTTTTCAGCGCCTGCCCAAACCTCTATCGTGTACCAGTCCGAATCCGGCACGGTTTGCGGCAAGCTGGTGAAAGCGATGACCACGAAGCGGTCGAGCTCGTTGGCCATCCAGAGGTTTGACTCGGGATTCCATTGCTTCAGTCATGTTAGCGCACCTCCACCTCCCACGGGAACGCGAGCGCCGTCGCCGGAAAGCCAAGTGGCAAGTAATACTCGATCCCTCCGCCGAAGCGGACCCAGCGGGGCCCCCAGATCGAAGGAATTCCGTCCGGCTTGAGCAGCAAGACATAGGACCTTGGGAACCGAGGCGCTGGGAGCGCAAGCCACGACACTGTCTCTTCGGGTGAATAAGCAGTGGGAGTGACCCAGTGCGGATCCGTGCTGCCGCTGGTATATGCGCCGACTTGATGTGGAAGCAGGTACCGTAACAGGTAACGATCGCCCAGTTCTTTGGCGACGTCGGGGCCTGGCCTACGAGGCAGAGTACCGTTCAGGACAGAGCTCGCCGCGATGGTGGCGTGGTGGGCCATCAGCATCTCATGATCAAGTTGCGTCGCCAGCCGGCTCGACGTTCCAAAGCCTGCTCCTCGAGTGAGATTACGCTCGCCGGAGTCTAGCATCGGGCCGCATTGGCCTAGCCGTCCAAGGTTCAATACAGCGCCAGTCGGCCCGTCTATGGCGAGCTCTGTCCTCCCGCCATTTCCGCGAACCGACACAGCGCGTTGATCAACCGCATCTGCTCGATGGTCCTCGCCCGCGATTCCAGCAACCGCGGGCTCGCGACGATGCACGCCAGGCACATTGCTCGCGAAACAGCGACGTTGAGGCGGTTGCGCGAGAAGAGGAAGTCGAGCGTGCGCGGCACGTCCTCGGCGCTCGAGGTGGCCATCGAGTAGAAGACCACGGCCGCCTCGCGGCCCTGGAACTTGTCGACGGTGCCCACGGGGACGTCGCCCAGCCCGGCGTCCTGCAGCTTTCGCCGAAGCAGGCGGACCTGGGCGTTGTACGGCGCGACCACCATGAAGTCCGAATCCGACAAAGGAGCCGTCACGCCGTCGCGGTTGGTCCACGACGCGCCTCGCATGGCGGCGATTTCGCGCGTGATCCACTCGGCCTCCTCCGCCGAGGAAGCTACGTTGCCCACGTGGTCCACGGGCAGGTAGCGGAGCCCCGTACCGAACGCGGTGGCCTGATTGGCGAGCTCGGGAAGCCCGGCGAGCCGGTTGTCGTACACGATCTCCGAGACGAACCGGCAAACGTCCGGATGCATGCGCCGCGTGCGATCGAGGAAGATCCCCATCTCGGCCGGCACCGTCGGATGATTGCCCAGCAGGTGCTCGAGCACCGAGGCCCCGACACCCTCGGGATGGGTTCCCTGAGAGACCTGGGCGAGCTGCAGCGGATCGCCCAGCAAGATCACGTTCCGAGCGGCAGTGCCCATGGCGAGGGCGTCGGCGAGCGACACCTGCCCGGCCTCGTCGATGACGAGGGTATCCACGACAGCACCGCCGTCGAAGCGCGCGTCGGCGAAGAGCCACGCCGTGCCGGCCACGAGCTGGGCGCGCGGCGCCGCCGCCACGAGCTTGTCGGTGTCCGGAATGTTGGTGACCCAGCGTCCCCCGTACTCGGTCTCGGGGTTGCTCTGGGTCGTTTTCTTGAGGCCACGGACCGAGACGCCGGCCTCACGCGCCGCGCTCGCGATCTGGTCGAGCAGGTTGTGAATCGCCTTGTGGCTCGTGGCGGCCACGCCCACGCGCTGCTTGCGGCGAATGAGATCCACGACGATCCGCGCGCCCGTCCACGTCTTGCCCGTGCCCGGCGGCCCCTGGATGAAGAGATAGCTCGAGTCGAGCGCGGCGGCCCGCTCGCACTGCTCGCGAAGGTCCATGGTCTGGATCGGCCCGCCGAAGCCGCCCCTGAGCCGGGGCCGCTCCCGGGCGAGGATGTCCCCGAGCGCGCCGTAGCGACCGTTGCCCGCCAGCACTGAGGCACCCAGGCGCGCCAGGGCGTCGCGCTGAGCGCGCGTGGCGATGGGTCCCTGCGGGATCAGCGCCGCCGGAAGCGGCACGTCCAAGAGCTTCGGGCCCCTCCGGAGGACGAGCACGCCGGTCGCGTCGTCCAGATCGTCGATCGTGCCGGCGCTCTTCCTCGTGGTCGGATCGAAGACCACGTCGCCGGGCCCCAGCTTGTGCTGCTGGGCCGGGAAGCGGAAGCGGTAGAGCTGCGACCGCTTCGACGACCGCGGCGCGCCTTCGGGCTCGAGGCGACCGATCGCCTCGCCGTCCTCCACCAGCTCGTCGAGCGACATCTGGCAGCGCGCGAAGAACCACCACCAGACGGGCTTGGCCTCGCGCCGGTGATATTCGAGCAGCTCGGCAGCGAGCCACCGGGGCGCCCCGACGGCCGTTCCTGCGAGCAGCGCCTGGCGCAGCCTCTCGCGCTCGGCGAGGGCCTCCTGCTGCTCCTCGTCATCAGGAGGCGCCTTCGGACCTTCGGCCCAGGAGGTCCCTTCCGGCCGGTGCTCGACCAGCCAGTCGCGTAGAGCGAGCGTCGCGCGGCAGTCTTCCTGGTTGTAGGCTGAGACCTCGTCGAGCCGCGCCGCCGCGCCCGTGGCCATCCATTGCTCGTAGGCCAGCACGGCGCGCGTGCCGCTCGTGAGCTGGGCCCGACGGCGAAAGGCCGGCAGCGCCTCGACTTCCTTCAGCGAGTAGCTCGGCACGCCCGCCCGCAGGCCCTGGCGCACGACCGAATACAGATCGACGAAGACCTCGCGGCGTAGGAGCGTGTCAACCTCGTCCTCGCGCGTCGCGTAGACGCCCATGAGCTCTTTCAGCACCGTCGGCTCGTGGGCGCCGTAGTGGTAGACGTGCATGTCGGGATGGCGCGCGAGCCGAACGTGGAAGAAGTCGACCAGCTCCTGGAACGCCCGGCGCTCCTCCGCCCGATCGTGCGCCCAGATCGTCCGATAGCGCCAGCCGGCTTCCTCACGGATCAGCAGGCCGAACAGGAAGTGCAGGCCGCGCGCCGGCTCCCAGAACGGATCGCCCTCGATATCGAAGACGAGGTCGCCGGGCGAGAGCCGGGGCAGCCGCTCGAAGCCCCGGCCCGGCTCGACGGGCAGCGGGCGCCAGTCGAGCCGGCCGGTGGCGCGCCGGCGGAGCTGTAGACCGGCCTGGTCGTTGAGGGTCTCGAACGTCCGAGCGGCCATCTCCGGAACCGGGGCTGTCGGCGCCTGGGCGAGCTTCGTCAGGGTGCCGATACCTGCCGCGCGGAGGCGCGTGACCTGCTCGCGCCGGATGCCGGCCACCAGCGCCAGATGATCCTCTTGGTTCAACCGCTCCTTGCACACCTCGCGGAACTCGCACAGCGCGCAGTGCTCGACCGGGTATGGCTCGGTCGCTTCGCGCCGGCCGATGGCGGCGAGGAACCCGACACGGACGCGACGGTAATACGCGGCGAAGTCGGCGTGGCGCAAGGTGCGCCGCTCGCCGATGCCGAGCACGACGTGCATCGCCTCGGGCGTGACGCCCTGGATGGAGGCGATCGCCTCCGTGTAGAAGCAGAGCTGCAGCACGTAGGTGGGCTTCTCCGCCCGCGCGAGCTTGGTGTCGAGGGCCTCGTAGCCCCACGCCCCCAGCGCGGTCGGCCGGTCGACCCGCTCGAGGAAATCGGCGCGACCGCGCCAGTCGCCCAGGACGAAGGTGGCCTGGTAGATGATCTCGGCCCCGGCACGCATGGCTTCCTCGGTGGCGCGGGCGGAAGTGTCGAAGTCCCAGCGATCGGCGCCGACGACGTTGACGACCTGCCGACCCGCGGCGCACAGGGCAGCCAGATGGGCGGCCTCGTGCTCATCGCCCTTGCGGCGCAGGAGATCGGCGTGGTCCTCGGGCACGTGGGGACGCCGGCGGCTGCCGAGCGCGACTTCGCGCGACAGCGCAGTGAGATGCGCGCACTCGACATAGTCGTTCAGATCGGAAGGCGACAGGACGAGACGACCGTTCGTCGCTTGCATCACTGCGGCTCGATTATAGCGACGGCGGCGCTGCCGTCGGCCCGAAACCGACGCCAGGTCGATGAAGCGCTCGAAATTCTCCGAGGAGCAGCTCGCCTACGCCCTAACAGCCCGTGGTGAAAGTTGTGGAGAGGCTGTTCCCGTCACCACGACGCATCAGAAATCAGCCAATGTCATGTGTTTCGTCTGGCGCAAACGGGCTCCGATGACTTTCACCACGGGCTGCTAAGCGCCCTGCCTAGCTGACAAACATTTCATCATCATAGTCAGTCTCTCTGAGAGAGATTCACGATTCATTAGTGTCCACCTTTGACCGAATAGCCTTTCACGGCGAGTCGTTCCGCCTGATCCTTCTTCAGTCGCAAGGCATCCTCGAGCAGGTAGACGCAAGGAATCGAAGGCTCGAAAGGCACTGCGGCTATTACTCAGCGATCGGCTTCCCTTCACGCCGATCGACGGGATGGGCGTCGAGGCTACCAATTCCGCGGCGCACCTCCGACGGCCTCCTCAGCGGCGAAGCCCTTCCAGTAACTGTAGTGGCCCCAAGGGGATTTTACCGACATGGCTCCGACCATCTGGCTCTCGCTCGACCTTCCCGTCGCGGCCTAGGCCGTCGCCGAGCTCTAGCCGGGATTCCCCGCGCGGTAGAGTTCGCTTCGGCGCCGACG
>JAHFDK010000167.1 GCA_023249095.1 Candidatus Rokuibacteriota bacterium
GACCGCAGGGGCAGGGCTCGAGGAGCCAGCGCGCCACGTCGCCCGTACGGTAGCGAATCAGCGGCATCACGCGCCGGTTCACCGTCGTCAGCACGATCTCGCCGTAGCCCTCGGAATCGGCGTCGGCGATCTCCACGCAGAAGTCGAACTCGTTCAGATGGTAGCCGCTTCGGTGCGTGCACTCGAAGCCCAGGATCGTCGCGGCCTCGGTCGAGGCGTACGTCATGCAGAGCAGCGCCCCCCAGAACGTCTCCAGCTCGGCGCGCGTGCGCGGCGTGATGCCCTCACCGCCCCCGACCAGGAGCTTCAGCGGCCCGGGGCGGCCCCGCTCGCGCGCGATCTCGGTCAGGCGCGCCAGCCAGAAGGGGTCGCTCACGACCACGTTGAAGCGGTACTCTGCGAGCCGCCGGTAGGCCTCGCTCGGGTCCACCCGCCCGACGACCATCGCGAAGACGGGCAGGGAGCGCACCAGACGCTCGACCAGGAGCGAGCCCAGGCCCCAGTCCTGACCGAGCGTCGAGAGGATCCGGTCACCCCGCCCGAGCCCGTAGAGACCGAGCATGAGGCCGCCCTGTCGCGCGTTGTACTCGAGCTCGTGTCGGCTCAGGTAGACTCGCGTCACGTGGCCCGAGGTGCCCGAGCTCTCGATGGCGAGGTCCGGCGTTGCCGTCAGGAGCGCCTCCGGCCGGGTCTTGAGAACCTCCGGTGTGAGGAAGAAGCCCCCCAGGTCCTCTGGCCGGCGGGCGCGTCCGACATCGACGCGCGCCGCGGCAAAGGCGTCGCGATACCACGGAGCCCGCGTCGCGACGCTGAGCGTCTCGCGGAAGGCCGGGGCGCGCAGCGCATGGAGCAGTGGGAGCGGCAGCGCGCGCAGGAACGCCACCGGTAGCCGCGGGTAGCGGCGGCCGAGCGCGAAGAGCATCTCGGATGCGACGCGGAGGTTCATCTCGCGGAGTGGGCGAGGACTTCTTCGACCACCTGGAGCAGGCCTCGTTGACTATGGTCGATGACCATGGTAGTAGATCCTCATGGAACCAGAAGAAATCACGATCTCGAGGTTCAAGGCCACCTGCCTGGCCGTGCTGGCAAAGGTCAAGAGGACGGGAAAGCCCATCCTCGTGACGCGGAAGGGAGAGCCGATCGCCCAGGTCAATCCGCCGCCGCTGCCGAAACAGCCGAAGTCGTGGCTGGGCTCATTACGCACGACGGGAAGGATCACCGGGGACATCGTTTCACCCGCGGTTCCTGAGAGCGAGTGGGAAGCCACGAGGCGGTGAAACTGCTCCTTGATACGAACATTTTTCTCTGGAGTTTGTTGGAGCCCAGCCGACTCTCTGAGCGAGTGGCGGCCGCGATCGAGGATCCGCTGAACGAGCTCTGGCTCTCGCCGATAGTCATCTGGGAGGTTCTCATGCTCGCCGAGCGGGGGCGGCTCGCCCTGGAGCCAGACGCACAGACGTGGCTTCGTCGCGCGTTGCAAGCCGTGCCGTTCAGGGAAGCCGCCATGAACTACGAGGTTGCTTTTCAGAGCCGATCACTTGATCTAGAGCATCGGGATCCGGCGGACCGATTCCTGGCCGCCACTGCGCTGGTCTACGACCTCACGCTCGTGACCGCCGACGAGCGCCTCCTCCGTTCGCGCAGGATCACGTCGCTCGGGAACGCCTAATGCCACCACGCGTGCGGAAAGGCCGGCGTCAGCAGGATCAGAAGCACCCGAGTCTCAGGTCGAGGCTCGCGAAGCTCGCAGCGCGGGGCATTCTCACGTTGCCAACCCGCAGACCGCTGAAGCGGGTTCGCATGGCCAAGATCACCGGCCCTCCGATCTCGCGGACCATCATCGAAGACCGTCGATGATCCGAAACCTCAGCTCCGGATAGCGTCCCACACCTTCTCGAAGCCGTCCGCCCAGGCGTCGACGACCTCCAGCGGCTGGGCAAACAGGGGATAGGACTGCGAGCCGATGACGAGCGTCGACGCGAGCGCGGCCTCAGCGTTCGGGTAACGCTCGCTAGAACGCTCGCGCGAGGCGAACAGCGGATGCGCCGGGAGCGGCGCCGTCTGCCAACGCACGGCCTCGACACCGTCGGCGCGCAACGCCTCGAGCACGCGGTCTCTCAGCGCGGCGGGCCCGAGCCGAACCCCGGCGCGCGCGCGGTCGAGGCGCACTCGGTACTTGTGGAACACGTGCGTGCGGTCGGGCGGGACCCGCGGAGGCTCGACGCCGGAGAGCCGGGCGAGCCGCTCGCCGAGCCGCGCGGCGTTCCGCTGACTCCGTGCCGTCGTCTCGGCAAGCCGCTGGAGCTGGGAGCGGGCGAGCGCCGAGGTCAGCTCGCCCGGCAGGTACATCCACCCGCGGAGCGTCGCGTACGCGTCGGCTTCGTCGTCGAGCGGATGGGTCGCGTCCCACTTCGACGGAGGCTCGAGACCGGCACATTCTTCGTCGAGTTGAGGCTGAACGCCGCCATCGCGCCGAGTGTCCCGACGGCTCGAGCCTTGTATAGAGCGAGCAGCGGACACCGGCGAGCCCAGCCTGGATCAGGATTCCCTGCTCTGGCGGCGACGCCGTCCTCGACTCTCAAGGATGAACGCGAGAAAACTCGCGAAGACGAAGCTGACGATCCCAGCTATCCCCGCATTCAAAACAGCGCGAGGGCGCGAGTATCGCTCCGCGGGTACCGCCCGGTCGAGCGGCTGGACGACGGGAGTGTCGCGCGCCTCAGCGATCTTCGTCTGCTCGAGTTGCTGGGTCAGCAGCGTGACAAGCACCTCCTGGATCTTCACGTCGCGAGTCAGTCGCACGAGCTCGAGTCCCACCACGGGAACACGCGCGAACGGCACCGCAAAGTCGCCGCGCTCCCGACTCCCGGGTTGTTGCGCCGCGGCATCCCCGTATTGCATCTGAGCCAACTGGCGGTTCATTTCGTCGATGCGACGCCGAATCGCGACGATCTCCGGGTTTGCCTCGGTCGCGAAGTTGCGCATCACCTGAAGCTGTACCTGGGCAGACATGATCTCGCCCTTCAGCCGCGCCGCCGCCTCGATCGCGCCCTTGGTTTGCTCCTGGAGGACGATCGCTCGATTCTGCTCTTGAAACCGCCGCAGGGCCTGTTCGGCGGTGTCGAGGTCGACCCGGGCCCGCGCGAGCTGGCCCGTCAGGAAGGTTCGCTGGCGCGCCGCCTCACCGGTCCCGTACTGCGCGACGAACTGGTCCAAGAGCTCGACGTAGTGATTCGCAATAGAGGCGGCAATCGCAGGGTCTCGGTCCTCGACCCTGACCGAGATCACCCCCTCCCTGGAAACGGCGATTGTCGTCGCGCCGCGCAGACTGTTGATCGCATCCTCGAGATATCGGGCGCGGTATTGGGTGCGCAAACTAAACCGATCGACGATCGCCTGCGCGATCGTCCGGCTCTTGAGCACGCCGACGAGCAGGTCTCGATTCGGCGTAAATGACGGCAGTGAAGGAAGGGACATACCGGGAGTCTGCTGCAGGAGACCCGACACCGCGAGGCCACCGAGGAGGCCACTTCCGGCGCCTTCCTTCGGTACCACGACCGTCGCCGTCGATTCGTACACTTTCGGTATCAGCTTCGACACCGCGAACGTCAGAATGCCAGCGGCCGCGCACAGAGCCACGACAAGCCATCGACGGCGCCAGACCCTGAGCGCGAGATCAAGAAGCGTCACCTCATCATCGCGAGGAGCGATCTCCCTCCCCGTGTCAGCCGGCTGCGCCGTCATTTGCGGGAGCCGCTGGGCCGGTAGGTTGGCACGAGCCCGCACAGCCTCCCGATCACGGCAGCGTCGTCGCCCGTGTCCGAAAGCATCTCGAGTTCCGTCACCTGCCGAAGGAACTGGGACCATTCCGGCGGTGTCGATAACTGGACCCTGAGAATACCCGCCGCCGGAGTCGGTTCAGCGACCTCGTCTGCACCGACCAGGTCCTCGGACAATTTCTCGCCCGGGCGGAGGCCCGTGAAGGTAATAGGGATGTCCTCTTCCGGCACGAACCCGGACAGCCGGATGAGGTTTCGCGCGAGATCGAGGATTCGAATCTGTTCGCCCATTTCCAGGACGAAGATGTCACCGCCCTTCGCCAGAGCCGCTGCTTGCAACACGAGATGCACGGCTTCTGGAATGAGCATGAAGTACCTGCGAACCTCGGGGTGGGTCACGGTGACAGGGCCACCACTATCGATCTGCTCGACAAACTGGGGGACGACGCTGCCATTGCTCGCGAGCACATTCCCGAAGCGGACGGCCGAGCACACTCCGCCGCCGCCGTTAGTCATGGCCTGAACGAGCAGCTCCGCGATTCGCTTGGTCGCACCCATCACGCTGGACGGATTGACAGCCTTGTCGGTCGAAATCAGGACAAACCGTTCGACAGCAAAGCGCTGTGCAGTTTCCACCATTATCCGTGTGCCTCGGACGTTGTTCTTGACCGCCTCGCACGCGTTCGCCTCCATCAGCGGCACGTGCTTGTGCGCGGCGGCATGGAAGACGATATCGGGTCGGCGGGCCGCCAGCAGCGCGGTCATCTGGTCCGGGTTGGCGACGTCGCCGACGACCACGTGGATCGGGTAGGCCTGCTTACGCCACCTCGGCTCGATCATCAGCGTGTGAAGGCCATTCTCGTAGCGGTCGAGCAGGACGAGGCTCGATGGCCCGAGGGCGCCGATTTGACGAGAAAGCTCGGAGCCGATCGAGCCGCCCGCGCCGGTGATCAGCACGCGCTTGCCGGTAACAAGATCTCGAACTCGTTCGACATCGAGCCCGACGGGAACACGCTCCAGGAGATCCTCGACGGAGAGTCTACGAATCTGGTTGAGCGTAACGCGACCATTGAAGATGTCTCTCAGGTTCGGAAGAGTCTGAATGGGCACCTTGAATGGTTCCAGTGCACGAACGATCGAGCGGATCGCATCCGGCTCCGCCCGGGGGACCGCGACGAGGACCATGTCGACCTTCTCTGTCGCCATCACGTGGGCCAGCGCCGCCCGCGTGCCGAGCACCTTGACGCCATGGATGCGCCGTCCCACCTTGCCGGGATCGTCGTCGATGAAGCCCATTGGCTCGTATTCGTAGAACCCGTTGTTGCGCATGTCGCGCACGATCATTTCGCCGGCATCGCCGGCCCCGTAAACCAGAACTCGCTTCTCGGGGATGAGCCGCGAGACCCCCCGATGGGCTCGCCGGATCAGCCGAACGCCACCCATGACGAAGATCAAGAGGAGCGAGTCGACGATGAGCGCAGTTGCAGGATACTCGATGAGCCCGAGTCCCCAGCGGGCCCATCCGTAGAACGCGAGGGTGCTCAGCGTCACAGCGCTGACGATATTTCGCAAGTCCCAGATCCCGGTGTAGCGCCAGAGGCCTTCGTAGAGTCGGAACGGGATGAAGGTCAGCATCCGGATCACGATCAGCCACGGCAGCCCCTCGAGAAACGAGCTCGACGCTTCCGACGAGACCTGACCACCGAACCGGAGCAGGAAGGCGAGATAGTTTGCAAACAGCACGAGCCCCATGTGGAGAAGGACGATCTCGACCCGGCGGTACCGGTAGACGAGCCGCGACACCGCCTGGGGCACCCTCCTCACCCTCGCAGTCTGACGCCAGCCAGACTAGCGGCGCGCAAAAAATAGGCGGATGGCATCGGCGGTGATTTGCACGTGTTCAGGCGTCGTTTCGGCATTCATGGGAAGCGAGATGACCTCCCGGCAGAGGCGGCTGGTCTCGGGCAGGCCGGGATCGGCCAGCCCGAGTCCCTTGTGCTCCCACATCGGTCGAGACCAGTGCACCAGGGTCTCAACGCCTTCGGCACGAAGGAACTCCCGAAGCGTGTCTCGGTGGGCCGTCCGCACCACGTAGTTCTGGAAGCTGTCGAAATGGCGCGCTTCGCTGAAGTGCGGCAAGCGCAGGTCACCGACGCCGGCCAGCGCCTTGTGGTAGAGGCCGGCGGTGCGGCGACGATGGGCGATCCAACCCGGAAGATGCCGAAGCTTCACGTCGAGGACCGCCGCGTTGACGTTGTCGAGCAGCGCCGTGTAGCCGTGCACGTGGAATTCACCGGTCTCCCGATCTTCGCCGTTGAAGCGCAGCAGGGTCACCATGCGCGCAACGTCCGGATCGTTGGTGGTGACGGCGCCCCCGTCACCAAGCCCACCGAGCGCCTTGAGCGGATAGAAGCTAAAGCACCCGCTGAGGCCGAACGATCCGGCCATCCGGCCGTCGAATCGCGCCCCGAGGGCCTGCGCCGCATCCTCGATCACTGTCAGCCGATGGGCGGAGGCGAGGGCTTCTATCCGGTCCATCTCGCATACCCGGCCGTTCAGGTGCACCGGGATTATGGCACGCGTTCTTGGCGTGATCGCACGCGCGAGCGCGTCCGGGTCCATGGTGTGGTCATGACCGATGTCGATCAGCACCGGCGACGCCCCGACGTGGACGATCGCCGAAACGGTTGCCGCGAAGGTGTGACCGACCGTGATGACCTCGTCGCCGGGGCCGATGCCGGCAGCGAGGAGCGAGAAGTGGAGCGCGTGATAGCCACTGTTCACCCCCACCGCATACTTGGTGCCGACGAACTCCGCCAGGTGGCGCTCAAAATCCCTGAGCTGCTGGCGGAGGACGAGGTCGCCACGAGCCAGTGTCTCGGTGAACGCGGCGTCGATCTCCGGCTTGAGCCGCCGATAGTGCTCGCGCGGATCGACGAAGGGGACACGATAGCTCAACAAGCCCTCCCGCTCACAGCCACGATCGGAGCGACTGGAACACCGCCTTCGGTGAGAGCCCGTACACCGCCCGCAAGTACTCCTGGCTGCCGACCTCGGGCGCAAAGGCCGAGGGAACACCGAACCGCTTGAGCCGGCCCCGCGCGCCGGCTGACTCGGCGAGAATCTCGGCGACGGCGCTGCCGAGCCCTCCGATCACGCTGTGCTCCTCCAGGGTGGCTATCCCACCGGTCTCGGCGGCGGCGCTGACGACCTCCGCCTCGTCAATAGGCTTGAGCGTGTGCATGCTTACGACCCTCGCGTCGATCCCCACGCCGCTCAGCAGTTCAGCGGCGCGCAGCCCGGTCTCAAGCAGACCACCGGTCGAGATGATAGTCAGGGCTCTGCCCTCTCGCACGCGAATCGCTCGCCCGAGCTTGAATACGGCGCCCGGCCCATGAATTCTCGGCTCTCCCACTCGGCCGAGTCGCAGGTAGCAGGGCCCGGGCTGTGACACGACGGCCCGAGTCGCCTGCTCGACCTCGAACGGGTCACCCGGCGCCACCACGACCATACCCGGAAGGGCTCGCATGATGGCGAGATCCTCGAGGACGTGGTGGGTCATTCCGAGGGCCCCGTAGGCGAAGCCGCCCCCGACCGAGACGATTTTGACGTCGGCCTGGTGATAGCAGACGTCGTTGCGAATCTGCTCGAGGCAGCGGAGAGTCGAAAAATTGCCGATCGAGTATGTGAACACGATCTTCCCGCACAGGGCGAGACCCGCGGCGACGCCCGTCATGTTCTGCTCGGCGACGCCGACATTCAAGAATCGGTCGGGGAAGCGCTGGGCAAACGGCTCAACAACGCCAAAGCCGAGGTCGCCCACGACGAGATAGATCCGGTCCTCCTGTTCGGCCAGGTCCAACAGCGTGCGAAAGAACGCTGATCTCATCGTTCCAGGTCCAGCTCGGACAGAGCGCGCGCGACCTCGCTCGCATCAGGTGGGCGATAGTGCCAGAGCAGCTGGTTTTCCATGAAACTTACGCCCTTGCCCTTGACCGTATGCGCCACGACACAACTGGGCCGCCCCGGAGCGACGGGGATCGCGGACAGAATGTGGAAGATCTCATCGATGTCGTGTCCATCGATCTCGCGAACTGCCCATCCGAACGCTTCCCACTTTTGCCCAAGGGGTTCGAGGTCGAGCACGTCTTTGACGGCGCCGAGACTCTGGATCTTGTTGTAGTCGACGATTGCGACGAGGTTGTCCAGTCGGTGATGAGCCGCGAAAAGGGCCGCCTCCCAGATCGCTCCTTCGTCGCACTCGCCGTCGCTCAGCAGCGCGAACACCCGGTAGGGCCTCCGATCTCGTCGACCCGCCAACGCCATGCCACACGCAATGGACAATCCGTGACCAAGCGCGCCCGTCGAAACCTCGACGCCGGGGATCCCGCTATGGGTCACGTGCCCAGCCATACTGGTTCCGTCCTGGTAAAACTCCGTCAGCCGGGCGAGCGGGAAGAAGCCGCGTTCCGCGAGCACCGCATAGAGACCGGCGCACCCGTGGCCTTTGCTCAAGACGAAGCGGTCGCGGCTCGGCGACTCGAAATGCGACGGATCGACGTGAAGGATCGCGCCGTAAAGTACGGCCAGTAGATCCGCCATCGAGAGCGACGTGCCGACGTGGCTGGCCTTCGCCCGGTGCGTCATTTGGACGACGTGCCGTCGAATCCGGGTCGCGAGCGTGCGAACGGTCTCGATCTCGAACGCTTGTGTCACCGACGTCCTGCCCCGACGACCGCTCTCAACGTCGCGACCACGATCCTGAAATCGGTTCCGAGCGACGCGGTACGCACGTATTCGAGCGCGAGTCGCATCTTCTCAGGACGGATCACGCGACGATAGGTCTCGTGGGGGTCTGTCGCACCCCGCAAGATCGCCCCTTCGTCGTAGAAGCGGATTGAGGCCCAGTCCGTGATCCCGGGGCGAACGCTCAACAGCGTTCGCTCTTCATCGCTGTACAGCGCTACCTCCTGCGCGACCTCCGGCCGTGGTCCGACGAAACTCATCTCTCCGCTCAGCACGTTGAGCAGCTGGGGCAGCTCGTCGAGCTTGGAACGTCTGAGCCAGGTGCCGGGCTTCGTGATCCGCGGATCGTCGTCCGCGGTCGAAGGGCCACCGAGCCGGTCCGCGTCCACGACCATGGTGCGGAACTTGAAGATCCGAAACGGTACTCCCCCGCGGCCGACCCGCACTCCCCGGTAGAACACCGGCCCGCCGTCTTCGAGCTTGATCACGGCGGCGACGACCAGCAGCAGGGGGCTGAGCAGAACGAGGGCACCGAGGGCCAGGCTCAGATCGAACGTTCGTTTCAGCACCGATCGTCAGGCAAGCCCTTGAGGAGACTCCATCACGAACTGACCCAGGAGCGCGAGGCCCAATCGCTTCGTTCGCGCGCCCGTCCCGACGAGGACGAACCCTGACTTCTCCACGGTCCGAAGGGACGGGGCATTCCCTGCCTCCACGACGTACCAGATGCGCCGGCCGCGTCCCGCCTTGGCGCCGACGAGCTGGTAGAGCGCAAACGATGCGAGACCTCGGTTGCGATGTTGGGGATCGGTCCAGACATCCCCGATTTGAAGGTCCTTTCTCGCCATGAACGGAAAGCGCGCATGGCGTGGGAAGAGACCTGACCGATGGACGAGGCGGCCGTCGTGGTACACGAGCAGGACACCGTACTCCGGGTTGGCGAACATCCGCAGGTGATGCATTACCGTCCAGATCGCGAACGGAAAGAGCGGAAGCCCGAGGGGAGCGAAGCCGCCTCGATACGGCGTCCACAACTGCCAGGAGTAGTCGGCGGCCAGACTCGGCTCCACGCCTCCTTCAGGCGGTGCGTCACACCGGTAAAACAGGAATGTAGTGGACACTGAGGCAACCCTATACCGCCTGCCGTGAAGCGCCAACCTCGCGCAACAGGCTGTCCATGTGACGACCACCGATGTCCAACGACATCTCGTCGAGATAGAACGTCCTACCCCGCTGACCCATGGCCTCCAGCTCGTCGCTAGCAGTTTCCGCGAGCGCCACCATTGCGTCGGCGAGCCTCGCCTCGTCCTCCGGAGGACACGTCATCCCGGCCTCGGCCTTACGGATGATGTCCGCCGCATCCCCGTTCACCGCCATCAGCACCGGCCGGGCGCAGGCCAAGGCCACCTGGGTCTTGCTCGGGATCGTCGCGCGGAAGAATGGGAGATCTCTCAGATGCACCAGATGCACATCAGCGAGCGCGCAGATCCTCGGCATCTCCTGATACGGACGGCGACCAACGAATAGAACATTATCGGCGCCGAGCGACTGCGCGAGGGCGCGCAACTCGTGCTCCTGCTGGCCGACGCCTACGATGACAATCTGGATCCAGCGGACCGCGCGAACCCTGGCCGCCGCGCGGATGACTGCGTCCAGCCCTTGGAGCGGCCCGAGATTGCCCGCGTAGACGATGTTGAAGCGCCCGGCGAGGCCGAGCTCCCGCGCGAGAGCCTCATCGCGCGGAACCGGGCGGAACATCGCTTCGTCCGTCCAGTTGTAGATGACGTGTATCTTGTCGCCGGGAACGCCGCGCTCGACGAGTAGCCGCTTGAAGCCTGGCGACAAGACGGTGATCGCGCTCGCCTGCCGATAGACCGCGCGACACCACACGGAGAGCAGTCCCCGGACGATCCGTCGCACCGCCGCGCTATCGAGCATGCCGGATTCCACCACGGACTCGGGCCACATGTCGGCGATGTGATACACGAACGGCATCCCGCGCAGCGTCTTGAGCATCATCGCCGGCAACCCCACTGTCGCGGGCGGGTGGTAAACGTAGGCGACATCGCCCGGGCCGACCAGCGCCGTGCCGAGCGTCGCCGCCGATAGGGAAAATGTCGTGTAGTTCGTCACGCGGCCCAGGGCGGAGGTGTCGTGGCTGGGATAGAGGGCTACCCGGAGCACGGGCACGCCGTCCATCACCTCACGCTGCCAGAGCCGCATTCGGTAGCCGGGGTACACGTGTCCGCCCGGGTAGTTCGGCACGCCCGTGAGGACCTGCACATCGTGGCCATGGTCTGCGAGCCAGCGTGCGAGCGGCAGACCGCGGCTGGCGCCGGGCTCCGGGTCGAACCATTGGGTCAGAAAGATCGTGCGCATCGCCGGATGGAACGGTGGCCTGTCACCTGACGGCGTAGCGGTTGAGCCAAAGGTCTAGCATCAGCAATCCGAACACCTCGCGGGAGAACTTGTTCTCGGCCGTCAAATTCATCCGTCGCGGGTCGTATAGATGACGGAATCGCGAGTCCATGATGCGCTCGCGGATCAGATGCGACGCCCGGTTCACGAAGGTACCGATCGGCGTCGTGAAGCCCATCTTGTCATTGCGGTGAATGACCGACTTTGGCACCCGGCCGACTGCCAGCTCTCGCAGAACCGGTTTCAGGTCGCCATTTCTGAGAACGCCGGCCGTGCTGACCCGCTGCACGTGGCGCACCAGGCGCTGGTGGAGCAAGCTCGGGCGACTCTCTAGTGAGTGCCGCCCGGCCAGCTTGTCGTCGATGTTGAGCAGCCCCGGGAGGAAGTGACGGCGGTCGAACCGAAGCATGGTTTCGAGCTCGTCGTCGGCGTCGCTCCGGCACGCTTCATATGCCGCGGCGAACGTCTTCTCGACCTCGGGACGGTAGAAGCGGTAGAGCGCTGGGTCACCCTTCCGGTGCGTGAATTCGAAGCGGTCTGCCACCGAGGTCAGCTCGCGCATGCGCTGGTAGAGGGCGCGGTAGGAATCCTGATAGCATTCACCGAGCGCGAGCTGGTACCGTGCGTACCCGGCGAACAGCTCGTCGCCGCCGGTTCCGGTGAGGATCACCTTGTAGCGGCGCTTGACCTGCGCGAGCAGATCGTCCAAAGGCAGGATGACCGACCCGATCGAGAGCTCGTCGAAGTCTTCGATGATGTCGTCGAGCCGCGCGACCAGGTTGAACGACTCTTGCGCGTTCACCACGAAGAGCCGGATACCTGTCCCCTGCACGACCTGCTGAGCGAAGAAGGTTTCGTTGCACTCCGGGTCGGAATAGTTGCAATGGTAGGCCATCTCCGGCCGGGCGATGCGGGTGATCAGGCTCGAGTCCAGTCCACCGCTGCAAAACGTCGTGAAGGACGTGTCGCTGATTGTGGAGTCGATGACGCAGTCGGCGACGAGGTTACTGGTCTGGGCGATCCACTCTGATGTGGGCGGCTCCCGCTCGTCCCCGGCGCGGGCGAAGATGTCTTCGTAGCAGGCGACCCGAGTCTGCCCGGTGTCGACGTCGATCTCGACGATGTGGCCTGGCGGGACCTTCTGGATCTGTTTGACGAAGGTTTTGTCACCGAACGTGAACTGATAGCGGACATACTCCGACAGCGCCTCGTAGTCCAGCTCGGGCGCCTCCGGCACCGCATCGAGGATCGTCCCGATCAGCGACGAGACGCAGAGCCGGTCCTTCGATCGCCAGTAGTAAAGGGGCTTGACGCCGAACTGATCGCGCACCAGCGAGAGGCGCCGCCGCGCTTTGTCGTAGATGACAAAAGCCCAGAAGCCCTCCAGCTCGCGGAGGATGTCGGCGCCCCACTGCATCCACGCGTGCAGCAACACCTCCGCGTCGCTCGAGCCGGCCACCGCGATGCCCGCACCCCGCAAGCGCTGCGCGATTGCGTTGAAGTTGTAGATCTCGCCGTTGTAGGCGAGTACGTGAGTCGCGCTCTCGAGCGGCTGCGTGCCGCGCTCGTCGAGACCGATGACGGCAAGGCGAGCGTGCCCGATATTGACGGCGTGATCGGACCAGAAGCCAATCGCGTCGGGTCCGCGGCGCCGGAGCCCGCGCAGCAGGCGGTGGTGGAAGGGCTGCTCGACACCCGAGAGGACGAGAATCCCGCACATGCGCGCCGCCTACGCCGTCAGGCCAAAGGCCATGCGGACCCCATCCTTGAATGCGACCGGCTCACGGCCAAGGAGCGCACGAAGAGCCGACGGATCGCCCAGACAGTGGCGCATATCACCGGGTCGATAGCCACCCACGACCTCCGGCGGGCAGTCCACGCCGAGGGCGTCGGCTATGCTTTCGCATGCTTCAACAAGTGTCGTCGGCACCCCGGAGCAGACGTTGATCACGGCAGGGGCCTCCGTGCGGGCCAGCCGGGCCTGAATCGCGGCCACGACATCGCCTACGAAAACCCAGTCGCGGATCTGGCGTCCGTCCTCGAACAGCCGCGGACGCGCTCCCGTGCTCACCCAGCCGGCGATCCGAGCGATGATCGTGGCCTCGCCGTCGTCCAGTCTCAGGCGCGGCCCGTACACGGACGAAAAGCGCAGAATTGACACGGAACACGACGTGAACCCTCTGAAGCACAGCTCCTGCATGTACTTTGACGCGCCGTACGTT
>JAHFDK010000443.1 GCA_023249095.1 Candidatus Rokuibacteriota bacterium
GCCAGCTCGTCGGCCGCCGACGGCGACGGCCTCGATTTCGTCGACGTGCGCGGCCACGCACACGCCAAGCGTGGCGTGGAGATCGCCGCCGCCGGCGCCCACAACGTCCTGATGGTCGGCCCGCCGGGCACCGGCAAGACCATGCTCGCCCGCCGCGTCGCGTCCATCCTGCCGCCGCTGTCGCTGGAGGAAGCCATCGAGGCCTCCACCGTATGGAGCATCGCGGGCCTGCTCCCGCCCGAGCACGGGCTGCTCACAGCGCGCCCGTTTCGCAGCCCGCATCACACGGCCTCCGAGGCCGGTCTCATCGGCGGGGGCGGCCACCCGCATCCCGGCGAGATCAGCCTCGCCCACCACGGCGTGCTCTTCCTCGACGAGCTGCCCGAGTTCTCTCAGCGCGTCTTGGAAGCCCTCCGCCAGCCCCTGGAAGACGCCCGGGTCGTCGTCTCGCGCTCGGCCGGCACCGCCAGCTTCCCGGCCAGCTTCCAGCTCGTCGCCGCCGCCAACCCCTGCCGCCGCGGCTGCCCGTCCCTGGTCACCTGCGCCTGCCCTCCGCCCGAGCGGGCCCGCTACCTCGGCCGCCTCTCCCGCCCCTTGCTCGATCGCATCGATCTCCACCTCGAGATCCCGACCCTGCCCCACGCCGAGCTCGTCGCCAGCCCCGTCGGCGAGCCCTCCGCCGTCATCCGGGCCCGGGTCCTCGCCGCCCGGGCTCGCCAGGCCGCCCGCTTCGCGGGCACCGCCACCCACGTCAACGCTCGGATGTCCGGCCGCCAGACCCGGCGCTTCTGCCCGCTGCCTCCAGATGCTGCGCGCCTCCTCGGGCTTGCCGTCACCCGCCTCGGCCTCTCCGCCCGCGCCCACGACCGCATCCTCCGCGTCGCCCGCACCATCGCCGACCTCGCCGGCATCGACGCGATCGGGGCCGAGCACGTCGCCGAGGCCATCCAGTACCGCACCCTCGATCGCGCGCACTGACGGCGGGCCCGAAGGGGTCCCGCCGCGCAAGGTGCCGTGTGACCTCGCAGGACGCCCTCGCAGAAGGGCCCCACTTCAGACTTCCCCGAGAGATAATTCTCGTGCCGCTACAATACCTGCATGGCCCCTCTTGAGCCTGCCCGATCGACCTTCAGCTATCGTGCTTCCCTTGATGGACTTCGGGGCCTGTCCATCATTGCCGTCATGGCTTTCCACAGCGGCATCATCTCCGGTGGCTACATCGGTGTCGACGTCTTCTTCGCGTTGAGCGGCTTCCTTATCACCACTCTTCTTCTCGACGAGTGGCGGCAGCACGGCCGCATCAGTATCGCTAGGTTCTATCTCCGTCGAGGACTGCGTCTGCTCCCCGCTCTTCTCGTGCTCGTCCTGATTTGTGCACCCGCTACCGCGGCTCTTGCGCCGATCGAGAAGTCACGACATGTCTGGCAGGCCTCAGCATTTGTTCTCTTCTACGTCGCGAACTGGGCCCTCATCTTTGGGACTCCGCTCTATGTCCTCAATCACTCCTGGTCCCTTTCGATAGAGGAGCAGTTCTACCTGCTGTGGCCGCTTGCGTTGAATCGCGTTTTGCGGCTGGAGGGGCGCCTCCTATCCATTTCCGTCGTGGCGGTGTTCAGCTTTCCGATCTTGATCCCCGTGTATCGATTCCTCCTCGAGGGGCACGGGGCCTCGCTTGCTCATCTCTACCTGGGATCGGATACCAGGGCTGATTCGATTCTGGCAGGTTGCGCGCTCGCGCTACTCAAGGGCCGGGCGGAGACCCCCCTGACGTCTCGGGGCGTACTCGCAGTACGCATTGCGGCAGCCGCAGGGGTGCTTACTCTCGGTTGTCTCTTCTTCTTTGCCGCTTGGCCAACCGCCTTTCTCCGCTACTCGGCTAGCACACTTGCAGCGCTAGCCGCTGCCGCGATCATTGCTGAACTCATGCTCGTGAAATCACACCTTGACCGATTTCTAGCCAACTCAATGCTCGTGAAGACGGGGCGGCTTTCCTACAGTCTCTACCTTTGGCATTTCCCGATTTTCTTTGTCCTCGGCGCACTGAGTACGGACGGCTCCAGTCGTGATGCCGCGCGCGTCCTCTCTGCCTGGATCTTGACGTTCATCGTGGCTAGTGGATCTTATCGCCTCGTGGAGCAGCCATTCCTCGAGCTGAAGACTCGGTTTGTCCGCGCTCCAGGTTCAATGCGGAGACAGATGGCCAGCGTACGCTAGCACCCGATGACCTAGCAGGATGCTGAAAAACCCGACTTTTGATGGTCGAGTCGGAGGAGGGTTCGGCTACGATGCGTGTAACTCACGTCGGGGAGGCGCGCATGCGAGGCGACGATCATCAGCTACGTCGTGCTCCGCCGGAATCCGGCTACCGTCCAGATCCCAACGGCTCACAACGGCTCGATCGCTTCATCAGGGATAACTTCATGGTCATCCAGGCCTCTGGCTACTACACGATCCGGCAGCGGCGCGGATCCCTTGCGCCACCGATTCCGGTCGACTACTTCCCAAGCTGTCGCAGAATCCGGGTCATCTGCCGGAGTCTCCGCCGTCGGCGACCGTGGGTAGGTCAGCCAAGTGGGCCTGCTGCCGCCCGGTGCCGCGCGCCGCTCGGCCTGGCCCTCACCCGCCCGGCCCCTCCGCCCGCGCCCACGGCCGCTTCCTCCGCGTCGGCCCGCATCATCGCTGATCTCGCCGACGCCGACGCCATCACCGCCGAGCACGTCGCCGAGGCTATCCAGTACGGCACGCTCGACCGCGCGCGGTGACCGAGCGGTTCCCACGCTGTCGACGGCTTGCCAACGCCGGCAGATGTGAGACGATGACGGCGGTTTCCGAACCTCACCTCCGGAGGTCCCCATGACTCAACCCGGTAGCGCCCGGCCCGTCCCGGCATCGGCACCTCATCCGATGGTGCTCGTCCGTGAGAAGACCGCCCTCGTCGTGATCGACGTCCAGGAGCGGCTGTTTCCCGCCATGGACTCGGACCACCGCGAGGAAGTGATGCGGAACATCAAGGTGCTGGCCGCGGCGGCGCGGCGGCTCCAGCTGCCCACCGTGGTAACCGAGCAGTACCCGAAAGGCCTCGGCCATACCCTGCAAGAGCTCAGAGAGGCCCTGCCGGCGGGGGTGGAGCCTCACCAGAAGGTCGTCTTCTCCTGCTGGGGCGTGGAGAGCGTCCGCGCTCGGCTCACCGCGACGGGCGCTCGGCAGCTCCTCCTGGGCGGCATCGAAGCCCACGTCTGCGTGTTGATGTCGGCGCTCGACCTGCTGGCGGAAGGCTACGGGGTCCACGTCGTGGCCGACGCGGTCACCTCCCGCACCCAGGCCAACTGGCGCCTGGCGATGGCCCAGCTCCGTCAGGCGGGAGCGGTGGTCACCACCACCGAGACCGTCCTCTTCCAGCTATTGCGCCAGGCCGACACCGACGACTTCCGGGAGCTCGCGCGGCTGATTCGCTGATGCCCCGCTACTTCGACGTCCGGACCACGGTGCTCCTCGTGGTCGGCTACGGTATCCTCCCCGAAGAGGAAGATCGTCCCATCGCCTACGAGCTGAAGCGCGCGATCAACTCGCGCCGCGAAGGGACCGACGACCGCAGCGCGGTGGTCGTGACCGACATGTGGATGCTCAATCAGGAAATGGCGGAGATGTTCCCGGCCATCGCCATCGGCGGGCCCGCGGTCAATGCGTTCTCCGCGCAGATCTACGAGGACCTGCCGCTGGCCTTCATCCGCGACCAGCAGGTCTTCATCCAGATGAACCAGGACCATGGCAAGCGCGCGGTGCTCTGGGGACTGGACCAGCGCGGCACGCGGGACGCGGTGGAGCTGTTCGTGAAGGACGGGTTGCTCGATCGCTTCCTCGATCTGGTCTGGCACCGGGCCGGCTAGCCCAACTTCCGCACCGCGCAGTGC
>JAHFDK010000444.1 GCA_023249095.1 Candidatus Rokuibacteriota bacterium
GTGATCTTGGCCCGACTTTCGAGCGTCGCGAGCTCAGTCTTCAAGTGCGTACGCCGAGCGTCGCGCTCTTTCATCGCGACGAGGATAGCATCCAGCTGTCCTGCCTTGGCGATGGCCTCTGCATAATGCGTGAGCTCGTCCTCAACAGTCTTCAAGTGCGCCTGAATGTCCTCACGGTGCCAGGCCATTTCTTCCTCTGGGCGCTGGAGCTCCCGAACCGCTTCCCGGAGTGCTTCCTCGAGCACCTCGGGCCTCAGTAGATCGCTCTCGACGGCACTGAGGACCGCCCGATCAGTTTCCTCCATCGGCGCATGAAGCCGATTGTCGCAGACCGTGTTGCCCCGCTCGCGGTGGTTGGCACACACGTAGGCAGGCTTCCGCCGGCTACCACTCGCGCGGCTTCCCACCACCAAGCTGCCCCGGCAGTCAGCGCACTCGGCGAAGCCCGTGAGCAAGTACTTAGACTCGGACCCTCCCGCGGGTCGCCCCGTAAGCCGTCCGGAGGCTCGATACGTGTTCCTCGTGGCGGCGATGCGCTCGTGGGCGGCCTTCCACAGCTCGTCAGAAACGATGCGGAGGTCTTCTCGGGGCGGGAGCTGGAGCCACTCACTCTCCGGGCGCAAGCTCTGCCGCCTCCGCCCCCATGAGTCCCGCTTCCTCGTCCGGCCCCACACGATCCGGCCCGAGTACAGCGGGTTGAAGGCGATCGTGCGAATACTGGAGGGCGTCCAGGAGCGTGGGCGGCCGGCTCGGCGCGGCTGCGGCGCCGGCACCGCCTCGGCGTTGAAGGTCTTCGCCACTCGCTTGAATCCCATGCCGGCCGCCAGCATCTCGAAAATGCGATGGGCGATGGGCGCCTCGTCGGAGTTGCGCCGGCGTTCAACGTGATCGCGCTTCCCGCTCTCGCCGACGATCGGGACGTTGTCGTAGCCGAAGACCGTACCGCCGGTCACGTAGCCCTGTGCGGCCTTTCGCGCCAAGGCGTCGCGGGTTCGCTTGCTGGCTTGGTATCGCTCATCTTCGGCTCTGTAACAACCGACCATTTCGATAAACTTCTCGATCGGGGTATCGAGTAAGCACTCACGGCCCTCGAGATATTCGAACACCCGCACGCCAGCTTGAGCCAATCGCTTGAGGTTGTAGGCGGACTCGTACTGCTCCCGCCCGAGGCGGTCCTTGTTCATCACGATCAGAACGCTGAAGAGCGGTTTCGGCTTGAGTGCGTCCAACAGGCGCGTCAGGCCATCACGGGATTCGAACTCCGCTCCGCTGATACCGTCGTCTACATAGATATGCGATTCGGCGACAGTCCAGCCCCTCTCCGCGGCGCAGGCTTTGGCGCGCTCGATCTGCCGCGTCACGGACTTACTCCCATGGCTGACGCCGTGCTGCTCGGTCGACTTCCTGGCGTAGACTGCGGCATCGATCATCAGTCGTGTCTCTCCTTAGCGGAAGAGGTCGGCGATGCTGACCTTGAGGGCCCGGGCAAGCCGCTCGAGGAGGGCGAGCGACGGGCGGCGATTGCCGGTTTCGATCCGGGCGATCGTGTTGGGGGCGACGCCGACCCGCTTCGCGAGCCCTTCCTGTGTCCAACCCCGTTGGTTCCGGAGACGCTTGACGCTGGCGCCGTACCATCGCTGCGTGATGGGCATGCTTCTTCATACCTCCTTGGTATAGAAGTGTCAAGGAGGTTCCTCGCGGGCTCATCAAGCCTCGATCCGTCATGGCCGGGCGCCGGAGATTGGAGATAGTCCTTGACGAGGGCCCGAGCCAGCAGTCGCGCCAGCTCGCGGTCCAGGTCGGAGAGGTGACGATTCGGGGCCACGCCTATCCTTTGGCGGACGGCGAACACGGCATCAGAGTCATTCGGACTTCGCCTCCTGGCCTTCGTCGCCTGTCCCCCGGCTGTACGTCTCGAGCGCTAGAAGCTGAGCCAGGTCTCGGTCGGTGTCGGCCCGCCGACTATCCGCCTTGGCCGTGCCATTCATGCGGGAGGCCGTGGATGAGGTGCCGCACGCGGATTGCATTTCGCACGGTGGCAAGGCTACGCTGCAGGCGGTGGGCGTGGAAAAATACCCCCCGGAATTGATAAAGGCGGCGGGGCCGCGCCGGCGGCCCACGGGCCTTGAGCGCCGGCTGCGTGCCGTGCTTCCGCGCGAGGAGCCGGAGGCGATCCAGGCGCTCGCCGGGTATTTGTTGGCACACGCGCGCGAGCTCACACAAGCACCACAGCTCCCTGAGGCCATTCGGAGGATCCCGCGGGATCGTGTGAGAGAGGCGCAGGTCAAACGGCAACTGAAGTACCGCTTGCGGACTACCAATCCCGAGGGCTGGAAACCCGAGTGGAAGGCGTTCCTGGCCTACGCCAGGGAGAGCGAGACGGGGCGGGTGCCCGCTGGCGCAGGGGCAGGGCGCGGGCGGCCCAAGCAGCGAGCGTTTTGGCGGCCGGTCTGGTTGCTCAAGACCTTCTTCATCGTTGTGACAGGGAGGCCTCAATGGCGTCTTGTCGCGGAGCTTTTGAATGTCTGCGAACGCACCCGGCTGTTGACCGTCTCTCGGCTGAGAACCGGGTGGCACAAACGCAAGCCTGAGTTCGAGGGTTCTGGATCATGGCCGGGCTACAACGCCGAAACGTTTCTGCACTCTGAGTGCCGACACGCCCTGACACTCATATCGCGTGATGAGGCGCCAAGAAACCACGCCCTTCGCGGCTTGATCGGGCGCCTCCTCGAGAACCTCGATCAGAGGCAGCACCGGACGGACGCGCTTCTGCACACGCTTATTGAAGCCGCACAGGAGAAAGCTCGCGGGCAGGGCCTCTCGTTGCAAGCGATTCGAGAAATTGAAAAAACGCTGTCGGTATGCATCCCTGATGACATCCTCGAACGAGGGCCGCACGAGGAGAAGTCGCGTGCACGAGCGCAGAGGCTTGTGGACCAGGTGATCGCCGGTGCGATGATCCGCCACACGAAGACCGCGAGCGCGCAAAGTCCTTAACGACGAGCGGTCGAGAGGATTGAAGACCGGGACCCTTCGGGCTCGACGGCCGCACGAGGCGGCGTCGCCTTGTAAAGCGACGCCGGTCTTGTTTCAGAGCCGATCAGCGTGGGATTACTTACATAAAGACGTATCTTTTTCGGTACGTTCCTCGCTATGCCTTGGCCGTCAGGTCGTGAGGCGATGGCTCGGGCTCAGCCGAGTAGCGCCTCCAGGCGCTTCTGGTCGAACCCAACGACGACATCACCGTCGATCTTGATGACTGGCGTCGTCAGATACCCCAGTTTAGAGAGCTCTTCAAGCGCCTGTTGATCGCGCGAGATATCTCGCTCGGTGTAGATCACGCCCTTTCGTGAAAGAAACTCTTTCACCTTGCCGCAGAAGAATCAGCCGGGCTGGGAGTAGAGGATGATCGTCTTTGCCATATCGGTGCCTCGCTCTTTCAGCGCTTCGGTGGCGCCTCGCTTCGCGAAGCGTCCACGACGGAGACCACGAACGCCCTGAAACCGAGCATGTCGATCGCCGAAGCCAGCTTCTCTGGCGTCTGCTTGGTGTCGTCGTAGATCACTCGGGCCTGTCCGGTCTCGAGCTTCACCTCCGCTTGCTTCACTCCTGGCAGCCTCTCCAAGGCTGTGGCGATATTCGCTGGTCAGGCCTGGCAGACCATCCCCTTGACCGTCAGCGTTGCAAGCTTCATGTCAGCATGTGCGGCTCCAGGCACGAGCCAAGCGGCGAGAACTAACACCAGCATGAGCGCGAGACTACGAGGCCGCATCGCGTCCTCCTTTTGCCGCGTCACATTCCCGCGGCCAGATAGTAGTAGCCGAGGTACGCCCCGGCCAGGATCAAAACGACTCCGCTCGCGCGCTTGATCCACGGCGTCAAATCG
>JAHFDK010000168.1 GCA_023249095.1 Candidatus Rokuibacteriota bacterium
GAAGGGGGCGCTGAATCGCGTCGCGTCTCCGTGATTCGGCCGAGGGCCCGGGGTGTCCAGACTCCGGGCTCTCACCTCAACGAAGCAGAACGCATCAACGACGAGAATCGTGAGCACACCGGCGACGTTGACCACATTCGGCGCGGCCAGTCGGAGGACGACTGGCAGGATCGGCCCGCTTAGCATACTGCAGGAGGGAGAGGGCGCCATTCACCGAGAGTGTAGGCGATGAGTTCGTGGGAGATGGCGAGATCCTTGTTTTCCGGAGCGGGGGACGTGCGACCGAAGGTCGACGCAGCGAAGCTACTAAGCACCTCTATTGCACGTTCAGGCCCACTTGAGGGGAGGGCCCCAACTAATTAGTTGCGGTTTGGGGTGTCCTGCGAGCGCTCTAGACGCACCATGACCCAGCCCTGTCGTCGCAATCGGTCATCGATTAGAGATCGTGAGCGTCGATCGGCTCGACGACCCTCCGGGTTTCGAGGGCTTGTTGTCCCACGACGGTCTCCCGAACGGCGATCGACGATGACCGTGACCCGGTCATCGTCGGCGAAGACTCGCTTGAGGTGCAAGTATTCGTCTAGGGCCTGACGGGACACCACGAAAAGCAGATCCTGGCGTGGGGCGGACTTCGCCTTCCGCTCGGACTCACGACGCTCCTGCAGCGGGTCAGTGGGCATCGCTGTACCACTAAGCAACGTGCGTGCCAACACGAGGAAGTGAGGGTCAGTCGCCAGTTTCGCGGTCCACAGGAACCAAGTCGTTGCCTCATCTCGCAAGAGGAGGCCGGGAGGGAGGAGTCGAGCGTCAATTCACCCCTGAGAGGGACCGACTATCCGGAAAAATCGAAATGAGTCGTCGTTGAATGTGACGCGTATTACCAGGACTGTGCAAACTAGTGACATCGAGCTGCACATGCTTTTTCATGAGCTCCACGACTTCGGTGGAGGGTAGCCGGTCATTTAATGTTTGACGCTGGATGAAGTCTCCCGATGCCAGCACGAACGGGCGCTCTCGTCCCGTCACCAGCGGGACCGGCCTTGTCACCCCGCTTTCTCCGGCTTTGCACGCCCCCTTTCGCACTGCTTGGTAGGTCTGCCTCGTCATCGACGCTCAGGTTCTCAGCGTTTTCCTGACCCGGGCGTCAAGACTATTAGCGTCGCCTAAAGGCTCCGTGCCCGGAGCTCATCGACAAGCCGCTGTCAGCGAGTTTTGCGCTGCCGCGCTTGTGTTGTCCCTCGGTGGAGCAGGGGGTGGCCGGTCCCACTGGCCCAGACGGCTTGCCCCCGGCTGCCAGGCCGAGCTTGCTGGCCATCGCTGACCAGCAGACGAAAGAGAGGCTTCCGATCGCGCTCCGGATCGTGTCGAGCCGACATGTGCTAGCTGCTGAGTGTTGGAATATCGACCCCGCGCCACACCGGGAACTCGACAGCTACGGTCGCTCCGCATCGGCCAGGATTGTTATAGGCGCGAATCGCCGCACCATGAGCATCAACGATACCGCGGCAGATTGACAACCCGAGACCAGAGCCACGTTCTTTCGTTGTGACAAAGGGATCAAATAGCCTGTTCGCGACGGCCTCTGGGATCCCGGCGCCCGTGTCGCTAACCTCAACGACGAGGCGTGGGACCTCAGCGGAATTTCGGTGCGCCACTCGAATAGCCAATTGGCCCCCTGGCCCCATCGCCTCTAGTGCGTTGACGAACAGATTCAGAAAGAGTTGCTTCAGCTGATCCAGGTCCCCGGCAACCATCGGCCGTTCTGCTTCAAAGTCCGTCCGCACAGCAATCGCCGCCTGTTCGAGCCGGCCACGAAGGAGCGCGAGGGTATCCGAGATGGGTCCTCGTAGATCGATGGATCGGTGAGCCTGTGAGCGCGGGGCAGCCATTCCGCGCAGACGCGAGACCAATCCATCGATGCGATCAATTTCTTGGACAACAACCTTGGCGAAGTCGTTCCGAAAGTCTTCATCAACGAAACGCTCGGGGAGAAGTTCAGCGAAGGTCCGAATCGCAACAAGCGGGTTCTTGATCTCGTGGGCGATGCCTGACGCAAGAGCGCCGATCGACGCTAGCCGTTCGGCGCGCAGCTTTTCGCTCTCGAGCTCCTTTACACGTGAGAGGTCGTTGAGAACGGCCACGGCGCCAAGGGCCACCCCAGCTCGGCCCGTGAGAATCGATGTCGAGCAGACGACCGGGAACGATTTCCTGTTCATCCCGGTGAGGAGCAATTCACGCTGCGGCTGCGGACGTCGCGACACCAGCGTGATCTGTAGCATCTGCGCCAGCGCCTCAGGGAGATTCGTGACAGGCATGGTCTTCGTGCGTTCTCTTTGAAGGCCGGTCAGTCGTTCCGCAGCAGTGTTAAACAGCGTGACGGTGCCGTCGCCAGCGACAGAGACGACTCCGCTATCCATCGCAGCGAGAATGTTCTCTATGTACTCGTTGACGAGAACCACATGCCGATGGAGATAGGCGTTCTTGATCGCGATCGCCGCCTGAGTCACAAGTATGGTGATGAGACCGAGATCCTCCGCAAAGTACGGATCCCCTGACAGTTTTGGCCCGAGCACAAGGAAGCCGATGGGACGATCATTGTCGAAGATGGGATGAATACACTCGGCGGCTAGCTCGTTGAGTGGTGCCTTCAGGAGAAATTCAGGAGAGTCTATCAACAGAGACGCACTATGGGTTTTGAAGTATTGCGCGACTTCTGACGACGCTGGAAGCAGCTCCGGTGGCGCCGACGCAGGGGTGTCGACGAAGACTCTGTGAGCTTGGAGTTGATAGTCTTCCGAGCCTTCCGGGAGCGTCAGATAGATACTGACCCGTTCAGGTTGGACGGTACGGCCAACGACGTCGGAGAGATAATCGAGGAGCGGTCCCAGCTCTAGCATTGTGTTGATTCTATGAACCATGTCTCGAATGGTCCGCTCGTAATCATACGGCCTGCGATAAAGGTATCGGTCGACAGCGCGGCGGATGAAGTGACTAATTGGCTGAAAGAGGACCGCAATAAGAACGATCGACACGATCACAGACCATCGCTCTAGGTTACGAGTGCGATCAGGAAAGAGGAGCGAGGCGAGTTCGGTCACCAGGACGAGCGCGCCGCCCGAGAAGATGAGGATCAGAAAATACGCGACCGTCCTGCTGATGACGAGGCGGATGTTCATCAGACGGTGCCGAATGATGGCGTGGGCGGTTAGGCCAAGGAAAATCAGTGTGAAGGCAGGTCCATACTGACCGTACCAAGACGCGTTGGAGAGCAGCGGAACAAGAAGGTTGGTTGTGCCAATGCCAAGCGCAGGGATGAGCAGTCCGATGATGAGGTACCAGAGCTGGGCGCGAGCGCGTCCCCTCGCTTCTTTGGCCTTGCGCAAAACGACGGTGGCACCAAGCACCAGAGAGCTCACCGCAAAGAGTCCAAAGACGCGGTACATTGGGCCATAACTCACGACCAGGCCCATCGGGGTGGCCACCGCCCCTTGGACCAGCATCGACGTGTACGAAAGAAGAACGAACGCAAGAGCAGCCGCAGCATACGAATAGTACAGGCGACTTCTCGGAAACGAACCCGACGGGAAGATGTAGAGGAGAGTGAGGAGTGCCAGCACCATGAGGCTGGCCGCCGCAAACGTTGAGCGCACTACAACTATGCTTGAGATGGAAGGATAGTGAGCGAGTGCGACGCACAGCGTCCACACGCCAATAGTGGCACCTAAGAATGCAAAGACTTGGTTGACTACCTGAGACCGAGCACGAGCATAGACGTAAACGGCGATCGCTAGATCGATCAGGCTTAGCGCGAAATAGCCGATGAGAAAAATCTGCGGTTCCAACGGTCTCTTGGTCGGCTCGACTTACGACGTCAGTCGGCCGAACACCATCGCCGAGTGGGAGCCAGGGAACCTCCCACCGAGGCTATGACTGTGAAACAGGGCATGCCGGACGCGGACGACGCGAGCTTGGTTTGGCACATAGTCGAGATCGCAGTCGGGGTCACGAACCTCATAGTTAATCGTGGGGGGGACAATATTGGTGTAGACAGCCATTGCTGTCGCTGCGGCCTGCAGAGCGCCACTGGCTGCGAAGGGTTGCCCGATCATCGACTTGATCGAGCTGATTGGGATGCGATAGGCACTTTTGCCGAGAGCAGCGCGGTGAGCCTTTGCCTCGGACTTGTCGTCGAACTTCGCGGAATTGCCGTGGGCACAGATGTAGTCGAGCTCGTGGGGGTCGAGCCCCCCGGCGTCAACCGCTCGGAGAATAGCGTCCTGAAGCGCGTCGACGTACCGCTTCTCGAGCTCCTGCGAGTTCCCCTCAGCGACGCTCGCATAGCCGCGTACCTCGGCATAAATCGTAGCGCCCCGATCGATGGCATGCTGGAGCTCCTCGAGAACGAGCACGGCTCCGCCCTCACCCAGAACAAGACCGCTACGCTGTAAATCATACGGGCGCGACGCCTTCGCTGGGGGGCCACTCCAGGTTGAGAGAAAACCGCCAGCAACAAACAGACTGAAGGTGAATTCCGAGATGGGTGCCTCGACGGCGCCAACAAGCGCGAGATCGACTGCGCCAGCCCGGATCTGATCCGCGCCCCAGCTGATCGCGTCGATGCCCGTACAACACGCCGAGGCGATCGTCATCATCGGTCCGCGAACCTCGAGCGCCTGCTGGACGTGAGCAGTCGCGGCATGCGCGCCGACTTCTAGCGCAACGGACACACTGACCCCCCGCTGTCCTTGAGCGAGGAACGCGTTGTGCGCTTGGACACCAATGTCGCCGATCCCGTGCACCGCTGTCCCAAGGCACACGGCCGTCCGGATCAACGGGGTGCCCAATAGCGCCGCATCCCTGATCGCGAGTTTGGCTGCCCCCACGGCAAACTGAGCGAACCGCCCCATGGTCTTTGCCTTAGAAGGTTCGATGAACTCGCGAGCATTAAAGTTGCGGACTTCAGCTGCGACCTGGCAAGGGAATGACCGTGCGTCGAAAACTGTGATGGAGTCGACTGCAGACTTGCCGTCGACGAGGCTTTGCCAGAAGGCGTCCTTTCCTATCCCGTTCGGGGCGACTACCCCGAGTCCCGTGATCACGACGCGAGGACGGCGCAAGGAATCCTCCTTCGACTCTCGAGCCCACGCCCGTAATGCAAACCCTGCCAAAAAGGCGCTCTGACTGGTCGGAGGTCCGCCAACCAACCGCGAAGTCGCCACACCGAAAGGTAGCGACAATACAGGCCAATTATACTCCAGGCGGCTGAGCATCCCGACGTTATACTCTCCTGACGTGAGGCTCAGGGATTCCTGCGCACTTTTGGGAGCGGCGCTGCGGTGGCGGGCCCGCCGCCGTACCAGTCGTCTTCTGGCGCGCCTCCGGGACTCCTTGCGCCGCGCGGGCGGCCATCCGACCGCTTTCTTGGACGAGGCCGTCCGAGCCCTGGTCGCTGAGACCGCGGCCGCCGGCGCCGCCCTGTATATCGTAGACGCTATGGGCTCGCTTGAGGGAGCCCAGTCTGGACGCTGGACGTGTGTCACGACGACAGGTGCGCTACCGTCGCCTGAAATGCTTGCCGGTGAGGCCGCCCCACCAAATTATGGACGGGCGAACGCCCGTGCAGTCGCCGATGGCCACCTAATCCTGCGCATAGGCGAGATCCCCGACATCGGACCCATCGGCGCTCTCGTCGTGACTCCGCCTCGTGGCGTTTGGGCAAGGGCCATGGTTCAGGAATGCCTCGAGGTCGGTGCGGATCTCCTGAGCATGGCAGTGACTCAACTGTGGCTCAGACGACGCGAGCAGAGCATTGCGGCGCTCGTCGGTCACACCCAGGTTCTCCCGGAGATCGTAGAGGACCTCACGGCCGCTGTTGACGCGCTTCGCCCGTTGACCGAGGCCGCCGAAGTGCAGCGCCTGAGGGAGCCGGAGCAACTGCTGCGCTATCATGCTGCGGTAGACCGCGCGTTGGCAGCGGTTGACCGGTTGGTGGCGGGTCCAGAGCCGGTCCATCCCGTGGGAATGATCGACATTGTCGAGCTGGTTCGCGAACGTCTGAGCCGTCGACCGCCCACACCAGCCGGTGAACCGATCTGCACAGCTGGCCAGAGCGGCTCCTATAGCGTGTTCGGAGATCGCGCGGGCTTGGCGGAGCTCATTGACCGTCTCCTAGACTATATCGTCGCCCGTGGCGGCTCCCCAGGTAACGTCGGGGTGCGAATAGATGGCACTGGGCCAACCTCAAGCATCGCAATCGCCTTCGCGGTGAATCCGGCGGCCAGCGGCGAGCGCTTGATGAAAGAGGCTGATGGCGTGCTTGCTGACGTTTGGCGTACACGTTGCACGGAACTCGTTGCAACGCATGGCGGGCAGCTCGAATTCCTCGCTGAGGGGCGCGACACGATTCGCGTTAGGCTCCCTGTCCGACCAACTACGCGAATTACCGAACGCTAGGCAAGCATAGCATTAGAGGCGACAAGTCCAGGGGCACCGGGTATTGCATCGCAGTATCGAACTCGTCACCCGTCCATCACTTCACATGGTCGGCAGCGACGACGCAACGCCAGAGAAATCGAGCGGCTCAAAAGTTTCAGCGGCCACGGCCCCGATGATGAAGATCACTGTCACAGTCTTCACATGGACCGAGTCGGCCCGCCCGCCCATGATACGGCCGAGACCGATCAAGCGGTCACGAACACGCGAAGGAAGACAGGCAACAATCGGAGGCTGCGCCCCCTGGAGTGCAGCGGTGCGCGCGCCCGCTCTTGCCTCGAGATCTTGTGGTTGCTCAACGGTGACTCGATGAATTAGTCGGGCCAGGACGTCAAGATGACCAGGCAGCGGGCGAGGCGGGATTTCAGCAGCCACACCGTAAGCGTGGGCCACAACGCACGCGGCGACAATCGCCGCTGGCATCAGGACGTCCATGAGGCCTGGATCGTGCTCTTGGTCACCAGGCATGCGACAGAGTTCAAGAATGACGATCGATGAGACGCGCGCGATCTTGGCACGCAGCACGCCCGGCAGCCACAGTAGATTCCACGCATCGCTTTGGAGACCCGGCATATTGAGCTCGGCGACCTGGGCGGCGGCCTGTGAGGGATTCTCCTGCGCGAACACGTGATAGCGCCGACCGATCGCAATGAGGTCTTGCAGGCGCGCAAATGCCTCGGCGCGTGTGCGCTCGTCGACTGGTTCCACGAGTCGATTTTACGCCATCTGGTCCTCTCCAGCAGTCAAGGCGCTCGGGCTGATGATTCCGCCGTCGGTGCTAAGCCAGGCGGACGCGATCATCGAGTGAGAACGGCAGAGTGTGCCCGAATTGTGCCCGACTCGGGCTCATTCTGGCGCATTCCAGCACACTCCAGCGCACGATGACCGAATCAACTCCTGATTGCACAGTCAGGGTTTCTGCGTACTTCGGGGATTCGGAGTCTAGGACTGAAAATCCTGGTGTCGGCGGTTCAATCCCGTCCCTGCCCACCGGCTTGTTCTAGTAGTTGAGCAACACCAGACTTCCCGTCGGATCGCGATTGTGCCTAAAGTGTGCCCGATTCCGGCCGCACTCCAGCGTATTCCTGAGTAGGACCGGGACCTTGAGGGAGAGGTGAATGAGAGACATCACGATCAAGGTCATTCCCCACTCGAAGCAACGTTACGATACGTCCGGTGACTACTGGATCGACAAGCGCGGGACCATCCAGGTCCGGATTTCGAGATCAAAGAACTGGCGGTCCGAAGCCCTAGTGCTGATCCATGAGCTGACAGAGATGTTCCTGTGCATCGATCGGCGTGTGTCATTCAAAGCGATTGATCGATTTGATATGAAGTTCGAGGGAGACGGCGAACCTGGCGATGAGCCGAAGGCTCCGTATTACCGGCAGCATCGATTCGCGACCCGAATCGAGCGACTGCTTGCGAAAGAGCTTCGGGTCAACTGGAAGGCGTATGAGGCGGGTCTTTGATTCGAAGGCAGGAGAGCCGGGTGGCTCGGTGAATTGAGGAAACTGGAGTGGCGTCAAGTGGATTTCGAGGCCGACACCCTGGGGTGATCGGTCAGCATATCGAAGGGGAAGGAGGTGACACGGCATGGAGAAAATCTCGCTCTGCCCTGCCTGCACGGCATGCCCCGAAGTCGTCGTGGACGGCGACACCATCCGCATCGGCGAGGACAAGAACGTCGTCGTCCTGAAGAAGGCGGAATGGAACGTGCTCGTCGATGCGATCAAGTCCGGCCGACTCAGCCGGGTGTGATCGGCTCCGGAGGCGTCGGCCCAGGGCCGGTCGCGGTAGCTGGGGTACCTCTCCTACGACGCCCGCGCCGCCGACCTCCTCTTCCAGATCGTCAGCCGCCGCTACGAACGGAAAAGCCTCGTCCTCACCACCAACCTGGCCTTCTCCGACTGGCCGACCATCTTCCCCAACGCCGGCAGCGCGGTCGCCCTCATCGACCGTCTCATCCACCACGCCGAGATCATCGCGATCGACGGCGAGAGCTATCGCCGGCGCGCGGCCGAGGTCACCCGCAAGGGCGTCCGCCCCAAGGCGGCGTCCTGACCCGTCGTCGCTGGTCCAAATTTCCGCACTTTTCGGAGTTCAGCAACAGGATCAATCATGTCCGGCATCATGGACCTCCTTCGCGAGTTGGCGGAGTTCGGCGAGCGTCTGTCGCAGGGACCACGCGGGCGGACGCAGTCGCCGTCGCTGCTCGATGGCTGCCCGCGTGGCGTCCACCCGCTCACGCGGAACGTACTGCCGTCGCTGCCGGCCGCCCTCTCGCCAGCGAAGGTACCAATAGGGGCCGTGGAGAATCCCGCTCGCGCAGCGACACCTGGGCTTACCGCAGCGCCGCCACTCCCGCTGGAGGCTGCCGGTCGGCGGCAAGCCAGCGAAGGTCATCTGCCGCTCGGGCTGGGGATAGCGGACGACGAGTCCCAAACGATCCGGGAGACTCTCGACATGATCGCCAGACCGAACGGAGAAATCTTGGCCCCCGGAAACCCGAACGGTGGCGGCGACGAGAAGGGCGAACGCAAGCCCATGGGCGAGCGCGCCTACGCGCGACACGATCAAGATTGGCGATCAATTGACGGTCAGGGGTAATGTTTCTCCGGATCGTACGCAAATGAGTCCTTGCGAAGGCTCCACCACGATTCTCTCCGTTGTTGGGGCGGCGCCCAGGAGCCCAGACGCGAAGCCCCGACCATAGCCATTTCTCACCGGTTGCCTGCCGCAACGGCGGATACGCCTGCCCGCTTCACGCCGGTGTAGGGAAGCGTGAATCGCAACGTACGTTGGCCCGAAATAATCGCCATCAGGGCCATCATGATGGGAATGCCGAGGTCACCTTTGAAACCGTCACGAAACGCCATCGGAGGCTGAATCTTGGGGAGGAGCGAATTATTTGAGATGAAAAAGAAAGCCGGGGGCTCCGCCTTCGACTTCGCGAGGCGCGAGATAGGGGTCTCGTACCATGGATAGGACCGCACGTCGCGAATAGTCCGTACGTGCGTGGCAGTTCCAATAAAAGGATGCCGGTCGGCAATACCCGCCGCGCTCTTCTCTGATACGTGACTCTTACGGGAGGTCCCCGTGAGAGCGGCATGTCCAATAAGGTCCTCGAAGGCCGCCGGTGGATCGGCGAAATATAATGCCGTTCCGACCAACCGCAGAAACTGGTGGAACGCGTGCTGTTCCAGCTTTAACGCCGCGCGCATGTACGCGCGGGTGTATTCCGGCTCCAAATCAGGGGCTTCCATGGCCTTCAGCATGCTTGCATGATCCCTGGCGCGACCAAGACTCCTGCACTGGAAGTAGTATGCTGCGCCTTCAATCAGATCGCGGGGAGACAGATCGGTTGTTTCGTGAGGTTCGGCAAGCGGACGAAGAATACGCTGAGCAAGTCTCGCAAAGGCGGCAAGTCGCTCATTGTCCTTGTCGTTTTGCTTGAGCCGTGTCGCCGCTGTCGTCAGCCCGTCCAGCAACGCGCAAACGGTTTCGAACAGATATCCTGAGCTGAGCACCTGAAGATAGTGATAGTACTCGTGCAGTGTCGTTTCCACGAGGAGCTTTTCATGGTCGCTCAGAACCTCATCCCAGCGGTTCCCAAGCTTTTCGCGCTTGGTCACAAGGGCCTGATGCTCTGCCTGGCCGCAGTCGATAAAGATCACGCCTGAAATGAAATCGAATTCGCCCAGACAGCCCCGTGGGAGAGTGTCGAGCATTTGCTGGATCGATATACTGGTATCGGCAGATTTGGGTTTCTTCAATGTGAGGACCTCCAGTATCCCGCGGAATCCTTGTGGACAACCGCGATACTGCCACTGCGCGTGGGAAGCTTCGACAGTCTTTTCAGAGCATTCTCCACTTCCTTTGCGGTTCGCTTTTTCTTCCGCTGAGGAAGTTTCGCCGCGATCTGCCCTGGGCGCAGTCCGTCCGACGATTCGAGCAGGATCAGAACTTCAAGATCGTCTGGACTCACCTTTGCGCCTTTCCGCCATGCATTCCAGCCGGTCTCAGCGGCAGCCACCAGCGCGCCGGCGATCGGGGCTGCGACGCTCGATGCCGCGATCGTGGCCGCCGCGACGGCCGATCCGTTGCGAAGCACACTGAAAAAGCCAAGGTCCTCTTCCCGGATGACCCACGACCGAATTCGCAGCCCGAGCCCCATGCGCGGCGCGCTCTGCTTCGCGCAGGCGCTCGCCAGGCGCGCGGAAAGCTCCCCGGTCACGCTGGAGGGAAGACCGTCGAGTTTCGCCGCGATGAACGCGCGGCAATCGGCTTCGATCGAATAGCGCATATCGCTCATAACACTCTCCACATCTGGCGCGCCCGCAAGTTCCGACGAAATGTGGGGTCAGAGCGTAGACGGGATAAAGGCCTGGTTGACGGAACGTCCATTCTCAGCACCCCGCCCCTCGCGCCGGTTCTCGCGGCCGTCCCCCCCCCCATGTACAGCGCGGACAACCAGCGTGTCAAAGGGAGTTTTCTGCCGAGCAACGGAGCGCGAGACCAGGAGAAAAGGGGGACCAAGACGCGACGGAACAGACCCCGGCGACTGCGGCGTCGTGCGCGGCGCTCAGGCCACGTGGCTGGCGTTCAGGGCCGGCACGGGCGGTGGCGCCCGTCCCACGACCTCGTCTGACTCGGCGAGCGCTCCCAAGATCGCGCGAATCGCGTCAGGGTCGTCGACCGTCGCCATCAACCGCAGGCGTCCACCGCAGCGCGGGCATGCCAGCACGTCGATGTCAAACGCGCGCCGCATCAGATCGGCCCACGCCCAGTAGCGAACGACCGGCGCCGTCGTCGGCTCGCCGTCCGCCTCGGGGTGCAGCGCTCGCGGCCACCGGCGCTTCCGCCGGCGGCGCGCCATAAGTAACCACGCGGGCTCGCCAATCGGAATGCGACGCGAGCACGCCGTGGTAGAGCACCAGATTGATCCGCGGTCGCGGAATGAGCGCGGCCAGCTTCTCAAGCAGTTCCAGCGGCTCGAACAGGAGCCCGGGTGCCGTCCGCCCACGCCGACTTCAAAGTGAGCATGACGCGGCCATCGTCGAGGAGTCGCAGCCGGTCCTGCGCTACCGCGGGCCGGAGCAGATAGCGGCAGTATGCGGACCGGGGAGTTATGTGCTCGGCATCGCGCCTGAACTCGAGCAGCAGGCGTGACTTGCCGATGCCCGCCTCGCCGTAGACGAACACCGCCTGGCCCTGGCCGCCCTGCGCCGCCGCGAAGCCGTCGCGGAGCAGCGCGAGCTCGTGGGATCTCCAGCGGCTGACTCGAAAATTCTGGTGGTTTGTTGCCCAAGACAGGAGAATACCCCTGGAGGGTATACGTCTCCCGCTCCGTCCCCGGCGACGGTCCCCAGGCCGTCCCCAGGATAGTGCTAGGGTACCCGACAAAACCGACAAAACCCGGATCGCGAACGCATCGAGAGCGCGTCGTTGATCTGTAGAGAAGCTCGGTTCACTCAATCTCATAGCTTCATCAGCACGGCCGTCACATTCCTTCCGGTCACATTCCTTCCGGTCGCCCTCGCCACGACCGAAGCGTCATTGTGCTGGGAATGCGGCCGAGGGTCGAGACCAAAGTAAAGACCCAAAGCGGCATGGGACTCATTCCGAAGAGATAGCAGACCATATCTTTCGGCAGGCCTGGCATGAGGTAGATGATGAAGCAGAGAATCGCGCCCTCGGCCTCGACGATGAAGCCCATCTTGTCCCAGGTCGCCTGGCTGACCAGGGTGCGAACATAGTGGGCGCCGAGCCACCGGCCCACCCCGAAGGCGGCCACCGAGCCCAGGGTCAACCCGATGGTGGAGTAGAAGAGCCCCAGCCACTCGCCGAAGAGAAAGCCGCCGAGGATACCGGTGACCTCGCCGGGGATCGGCGCGATGACGACCTGAAGGGCCTGGAGGGCGATGAAGATGACGGGCGCCAGGATCCCCCAGTCGCGGAGAGTCTGCTTGAGAAAGTGCTTATCGACATACAGGCGAACCAAGAACCGATAGGCCGGGGCATCGGTCACGACGAGCCAAACGCAAGAGCCGGCGATGACCGCGGTGAGGCTGCCCGCGATGACCCAGCGGTATCTCGTGATCCAGCTGGCTGCTCTTGTCATGTGCAACCGGCGTGGGAGGGCATCGTTCATGGATGGTATCGCTTAGAGGGGACCACGCCCCGGGCATCGCCTTGGGGCTCCGCCCGGCGGCACAAATCCTGATCGGCGACGCCCCACGGAAGTCCGCGCCAATCCAGAGGTTCAGCGAACAGGTCCGCGATGGCCGAAAGGAGTTGGTTTGCGCCACCACACGCGAGGAAAATAAACATCCCCCCGAGGGCAGCGTGGGCGTACGCGCTGAGCGTGATCTCGATCTTCTTGTGCCCGAGGCGCTGACGATG
>JAHFDK010000021.1 GCA_023249095.1 Candidatus Rokuibacteriota bacterium
AGCCGCCCGCCGTCGGAGGGATGGCGGCGGGCGGTCCCGCCTCCTCTGAGACGCTCGTCGTCCTGGCGGAGAGGCTCGCCGCGCTCGAGGCGCGCGTCGGCGGGGCGCACGACGACGATCCGATCTGGCTCCCCGACTTCGCCCCGCGCCTCCGGGCCTCGGTGGAGACGGTGCGCGACTGGCTGCGAGACCCGCAGAAGGTCCGCGACTACGGGCTCGACGTCCTTTTCGTCCCGGCGCCCGGCGGCCGCTGGTTCACGACTCGCCGCCGCATCGCGCAGTGGGAGGACTCGCTGAGCCGGAAGTGGGCGGAGAAGCTCTTCGCCCCCCTGCACCTCGGCCGGCGCGCCGCGGCCGGAGGCGGACGGTGAAGGAGACGAAGCCTTCCCGCTGCGCGGACCCGCGCTGCCGCGCGCTGTACGGCGCAGCCGTGGCCGCTCGCCGCGCCGCGTTCGAGTGGTTCATGTCCCGAAAGAAGAAGGCCGCCGTGTCACCGGCGGCCGGAAAGGGGAACGAATGACAGCCCTGATCGTGCGCCTGCTTCGGCCGGCGCGCAACCTCTCTCCGGAGGACGCCGCGCTCGCCCGGGCGCGCGAGGAGGTCCGGCGAATGCGCGCGACCTTCGAGGTCCGGGCATCGCTTCCTCCGCACGTCTCGCGCGCTTACTGCCCCGAGGAGGGCTGCGGCCGCGTCGTCGAGCTCGTCCGCGGCCGGTGCCCGTGCGGGAACGCCGCCGTCGACCCGATCATCCCGGCCCGTTGGTCGCCCCCGAAGAAGGCCGAGGTGGCGGCATGAAGACCTTCGCCTGGACCCCCTCAACGCTCGAGGACGCGATCGACGGGCACGCGCGGATGGCCGCGTGGGTCCTCGTTCACACGGGCGACGTCAAGCGCGCCACACAGCACGCCCGGGCCTGCGACCGGCTCACCTTGGTCGCCGACCAGCGGGCCGCGCTGCGGTGGAAGGAGCGTGCAGCGTGAGCGCGACGCGGCCCCCCGACGCCCACGGCTGCGAGCGGTGCGGTCAGCCGGCGGACTTCGCCACGCTGGACTACTGCGCCGTCTGCTCGCGCGACCTCTGCGACAAGTGCATGGCGGGCGGCTGCTGCGGGCACGCGCCGGCGAAGAGCGGGCTCGAAGCCGACGGCATGAACGAGCCCAGCGAGGCCCGGTCATGAGCGCCCCCCGTCCCGTCGCCGCTCCGCCTCCGCGCACGTTCCGCCGCCCGTTCCTGACGCGCCGCGTGCTGCGTGGGCTCAAGACCCTCGCGGAGTTCGGCTGGCCCGAGATCGAGAGCGGCCCGGTCCGCTTGAAGGGTGAGGCCGAGGCGGACGCGCTCTACGCGAAGCGCTGGATCGAGCGGATGACCTCCTTCCGCGCGGAGGAGCGGGGAGCCCGGACGTGAGCGCGAACCCGACTCCCGCCCCCGTCCCGGTCCCGGCCCCCGCTGGGCCGAGCTTCCGCGCTCTCCCGGCACGCCGCGGCTTCGAAGTCGTCTCGCGCAACGGCGTCGTGTGGGCGACGTCGAAGCGCCCGGACTACGCGCACGCGATCGCCGTCCTCCTCTCGGAGAGCTCCCGCGAGCACCTCGCGCGGCTGCTCGCGGACGGAGACAAGGAGCCCGTGTGACGCTCGACATCGCCCTCGTTCGCGAGACCCTCTCGCTCCTCGGCGCCTTGATCGGCGGCCTGCTCATCGTGCTCTTCCTCTGGCTGCTCTTCGCCTTCACGGAGGAGCGGCAGCGGAAGCGCCGCGCGAGGACCGGGCGATGAGGCCCCTGATGACCCCGCTCGACGCGGACGTGGTTCTCGCCCTGGCTTCGGTTCAGATCGCGCGGGACCGCGTGCGCCGCGAGGACTTCGCCCTCTACGTGATCCCGTTCTGGCGGTTCCTCCGGCGGGCACGCCAAGAGAGCCGCCTGCTCGACGCGAAGGTCGCGCTCGTGGCTGCGGAGAACGCTCTCGCGACCGCGAAGCGCACGCGGGCCGAAGCCCAGGGTGCGGCGTGAGCGAGATCGGCGAGGTCTACGAAGCGCTGCGCGCGGGGTCGGCCATCCGTCGAGCCTCGAACCGCGCGAGCTCCTCGACTTTCCTGCGAGAGCGCGGCGTGCCGTTCGTCTCGAAGAACCTCGGCGCGCATCTCATCGTCGGCGCGCCCCCGTTTGCCGACTTCTGGCCCGGGACCGGCCTCTGGATCGAGCGCGCGAGCGGGCGGAAGGACCGCGGGGTGTTCCGCCTCCTGAAGGCGCTCGCGCGGACCCCATCATGAGCGAGCCCTCCTTCTACGGCTTCGCCGTCGTCGAAGGCCGCATGTCGGTCGTCTGGCGCGCCGAGGCGCTCGGCGTGCCGATCCGCACGGTGCAGGCGCACCTCAACGGCGTTCCGACCGTCCTGCTCCCGCTCGAGGACGTCGACCGCCTGATCCTCGCGAGCATCGCGAATCACCTGAAGCGCGCGGCGCAGGTCTTCGATGAGGCACTCGCGGCGAAGCTGGGAGTAAAGCTCCAGTGAAGACGCAGCTTGTGATCCTGGCCGCTCTCGCGCTCGCGTGCTGGTCCTTCACGAACCTCTTCGTCCACCTCCTCGCACGAAAGAAAGCCCCGGGCAGGAACCCCGGGGCGGGAGAACGCGCATGAACGAAACCGCCCTCGCAGTGATCGACAGCGCTCCCCTCAGCGCCGTCGCCATTCGCGCCCAGGTGAACCTGATCCAAGAGGTCATGCAGGCCGTGATGAAGGAGGGGACGCATTTCGGGACGATCCCCGGCACGCCGAAGCCGTCCCTCTGGAAGCCCGGTGCCGAGAAGCTCCTCTCGACGTTCCGGATCGCCGTCGACCCGCGCGTCGAGGACCTCTCGACGAGCGACGCCATCCGCTACCGCGTGACCGCCGTCGCCCGCAGCATGGGTTCCGGTATCGAGCTCGGCTCGGCCGTCGGGGAGTGCAGCACCGACGAGAAGAAGTACCGCTGGCGCGAGGCGATCTGTCAGCAGGAGTTCGACGAGACCCCCGAAGACCGGCGTCGCGTCGAGTGGAAGAAGGCGCGGAACAACAGCACCTATCAGGTGAAGCAGATTCGGACGAACCCGGCGGACCTCGCGAACACCGTCCTGAAGATGGCGGCGAAGCGGGCCGAGGTTGCGGTGACCCTCCGCGTCACGGCCGCCTCCGACATCTTCACGCAGGACATCGAGGACCTCCCCGAGGAACTCCGGCCGAGCGAGACCGACGCGCTGAACGGAGACGGCGCGCCGTCCGCACCGAAGCCGCAGCGTGCGAGCGAAGCGAAGAAGACCGAGCCCCCGGCCCAGCCTCCGGCCGATCCGAAGCGCGGGCCCGAGGAGGTCGTCCTCGTGAAGGACGTCCGCGAGAAGGTCGACGGGAAGGGGAAGATCTGGTCCGTCGACTCCGCGGACGGCCGGTCGTTCCTGACCCGGTACGGGAAGCTCTCCGAGGACGCCTCCGCTGCGAAGGAGCTCGAGGCGCCCGTCCGCATCACCTACCACGTCGGCAGCGGCGGCGGCTTCGTCCTGGACTCCCTCGAGCCGGTGCCCGACAGCGAGGAGAAGAAGCCGGCCACGCCCGCCGCCCCGAGCGCCGCGTGAGGCCGGGAACGTGTCGGCCCTGCCGGACCGGATCCCCTTCTCTGGCCGCTTGACCTTCGAGGAGGAGCCGCACCTCTACACGCTCGACGGCGAAGTCATTCCGGGGATCACGTCGATCCTGAAGGCCGCTCGGCTGCTCGACGACAGCTTCTACAGCGTGGAGGCGCGGGAGCGCGGCGTGGCGGTCCACCTCGCCATCCAGTACCTCATCGAGGGCGACCTCCAGCGGGACAGCCTCGCGCCCCTGATCCTCCCCTACGTCGAGGCCTGGGAGCGGTTCGCCATCGAGATGCACTGGCAGCCGGTGGAGGCGCCCGAGCTGCTCGTCGGCTCCGAGGTCCTCCGGTTCGCGACGCGAATCGACGGCATCGGGAGAGTGAACGGGAGTCCGCTCCTCGTCGTCAACAACTGGAAGAGCGGCGGGCCGGAGCCATGGCACGCGGTCCAGTCCGCCGGTGAAGCCGTGGCCTACGCAGAGACGACCGGCAGGGCGACGACCTACGGGCTCCGCCGCGCCGCCCTCTACCTCCGCAATGACGGGACCTATCGCTGGCATGAGCACGAGACGAAGTGCGCCGGCCGCGACGTGGACGACTTCCGCGCCGCTGCCCGCGTCTACCACTGCCAAGAACGCTTCGGGCGACGCGCCCGGAAGGAGACCTGAGATGTCCGCAGTTCCGAGAATCTCCCTCGTCGAGCCCGAACCCGAACGCCAGAGCGCGCTCGAGCGGAAGGCCCTCGCGATCAAGGCGGAGGCGCAGGCTCTCGTCATCCGCACGGCGGACGAGTTCCGCGCGGCCGGCGAATTCCTCGTCAACGTCAAGACGGCGCTCGGCGAGATCGAGCAGCTTTGCGACCCGTCGATCGAGGCCGCGCACCGGTCTCACAAGGCCGCGCTCGCCGTGAAGGCGAAGCTGGCCGGGCCTCTCCTCGAAGCCGAGAAGATCGTCAAGCCCCTCATGGCGACCTACAACGCCGAGCAGGAGCGCAGGCGCCAGGAGGAGCAGCGTCGGCTTCAGGAGGAAGCTAAGAGGAAGGCCGAGGACGAGCGCCTCGAGCTGGCTCTCCAGGCGGAGAAGGCTGGCGACGCGCAGTCCGCCGAGGAGCTGATCGCCGCCCCCGTGGAGGCTCCCCTCGTCGTCGTGAGGTCGGAGACGAAGGCCGAGGGCGTCTCGTTCCGCGAGAACTGGAAGGCGATGGTCGTCGACCTGAAGACGCTCGTGCGCGCGGTCGCCGACGGAACGGCTCCTCTCGCCGCGATCGTCCCGAACCAGTCCTTCCTCGACTCGCAGGCGAAGGCCTTGAAGGCCGAGCTCTCCTACCCGGGCGTGAAGGCCTACAACGAAACCATCGTCTCGGGGCGCAGGGGGTGAGCCGTGGGAAACGCGGAAGACCCCGACTTCACCATCCCCGAAGTCACCCTCCCCGAACCGACCGGTGAGACGACCTCGATCAAGACCTGCTCTGCATGCGCGGACGATCACTACGGTCTCCCGGTCCTCGTCGAGCCGTTCCCTGACGGGAAACCGTCATCTCGGTTCGTCTCCTGTCCGAAGACCGGCACGCGCGTCTGGCTCATCCCGGTCCCGCAGAAGGCCTCCGCCGTCGAAATGCTCTCCAAGGCGCTAGGCGCCGTCGTTGACGCCGAAGAGAACGCCGCCCGCGCCAAGGAGGCCGCCAACGTCCACCGCGCCGCGCTCCTCCAGGAAGTCCGGGGCATCTGCGCCGTGATCGGCCTCATCCCGCTCTCCGAGCTCGACGGCATCCTCGAGCCGCCCTCGAAGCCGAAGGCCCGGCGCAAGGCGAAGAAGGCCGCATCCTCGAGCCCGCGGACCGGTGGCCTGCACCGCGGGCTCCCGAAGGACGCGCCGGCTCCCGCCGCCGCCCCGATGACGCCGGGGGTGCCAGATGCCCACGCGTGAGCTCTCCCCCGAGGAGCGGCGTATACGCGGGATCAAGCTCGCACACCTCGTTCGCGAGCGCGACCGGAACGCTGCGCTGCACGCCGAGGAGAACCGCGCCTACCGAGAAGAGGTGAAGGACCTCTCCCGGGAGATCGAGAGCCTCTCCCGCGAGGTCGAGTCCGGCTTCATCGTCGAGGACGGACAGGCCGCCCTCTTCACGTCCTCAGACGAGCCCAAGCCGCCGGTGACGACCGCATCAAGTCCGGTCGCACAGGAGCCTGCCACGGACGAGCCCGCCCCGCCCTGCTCCCTCTGCGGCGCCACGGGCGAGACCGTCAGCCTCGAAGCGGGCGGAGTGAAGACGCCGCCGCTCTGCCCGAGCTGCTTCGAGGCAGCCTCGAACGTGGCGGCCTCGAGCGCCGCGAACGCCGAGCCCGGCCCCCCGAGTACCGCATCCGCGAACGGCTTCATCGACCTCGAAGAGGAGGAGGCCCCCGATGGCGAGCGCTAACGCTCAGCCCGGTCTCTTCGACCGTCCGATCCCGCAGCCGCAGCCGGGCGTCGGCACGCAGCGGTCCGACCGGAAGCTCGAGGGGCTCCAGGCCAAGGCGGAGAAGTACCGGAGCCCGTACATCGACATCGCGCGCGCCGCGATCCGCGCGCTCGCCCTCTCCCCCGAGCCCTTCTCGAGCGACGACGTCCGCCGCGCGATCGGAAGCCCGGTCGGTCTCGACCCGAGAACGATCGGCTGCGCCTTCCGAGCCGAGCGCCTCGCCGGGACGATCCGCTCGACCGGGCAATGGAAGACGTCGGTCTTCGCCTCTCGAAACGGCGGATGGGTCCGCCTCTGGCAGGGGGTTCGGTCATGAACATTCCGCCCGCACCGTGGCCCTGGCTTCGGTCCCCTCACGAGGAGAGTCGGCGCGCCGCCCGCAGGCACGCTCTCAGCGACGTCGTCGGCCGGTCGTTCATCTTCGGCGGCGGAGAGCAGCGTCCGGACGGACCGGGTTCCCTCTACCCGCGTCGCCTCGGCTGCCGCTGCACCGTCGTTCAGATCTCCGAGGACCGCTGCCGCTGCCCGCTCATCGTCGCCTTCCCCGACGGCTTCCGCGGCATCGCCGAGCGCGACTGGCTGAAGCCGGTCGACGGGGCGGTCGCAGCGTGACCCGCCCTGCCTTCCCTCCGCCCCTCGTCATCGTCATCCCCGCCGCCGTCTCCGACGGCGAGTCTGTCGAGGCGGCTCTCTGCGCCCTGGCCGCGATCGACGAGGAGTCGGCCTCCCTTCGGCGCTTCCTCCGCGACGGCGCGACCTACCGGCGCGAGACCGGCCGGACGATCCCGCTCGTCGAGTGGGACGCGGCCCACGACCGAATCCACGACCTCGCCCGGCTGCGTCAGCGCGTGCAGGAAGCCCTCGGCGCCCACCGGCGGCAGAGGACCTCCTTCGACCGCGCGTTTGTCAACGTCGCGCGCGAGCGCCTCGAGCCGACGATCCTCGGCGAGCTCACGGCTGCGGCGCAGCACCTGGCGAAGGGGGCCGGGGCGTGAAGCGCTGCCGTGCCGGCCAGCAGCCGAAGAGCAGGGCCGACTACTACAGAAGGCTCCGTCTCGCGCTCGGCGTCCGCGTCGAGGAAGTGGCCCGAATCTCCGGCTTCTCGATTTCCTACCTCTCGGCGATGGAGGCGGAGACGCGGCCGCTCCTCCCTCACGTCGAAGAGGCCCTGCGCCTCACCTTCGACAGGCTCCAGCGGCACGTCTACGAGGACGCGCGGCGCGTCGAGGCGGCATGAGCGACGCCTACCACGCCTTCCTGAGGGCAAAGGTGAGGATGGCTCCGAGCTACGGCGAGGCCGGGCCCGTGCTCGCCGTGAACCCCATCCTGAAGCCGCATCAAGCGGCGATCGTCCGATGGATGGTCGAAGGTGGGCGCCGCGCGTGCTTCGCCGCCTTCGGCCTCGGGAAGACGGTCATCCAGCTCGAGGCGGTCCGGCTCACCCGGGAGCGCGAGGGCGGGATGGCCCTGATCGTGATCCCCCTGGGCGTCCGCCAGGAGTTCTTCCGGGACGCCGCGATGCTCGGGATCAAGGTCCGCTTCGTCCGGCGCATCGAGGAATGTGAAGACCCGGAGGGAATCTACCTCACGAACTACGAGACGGTCCGGGATGGGAAGCTCGACCCGCGCCGCTTCTCCGTCTCCTCGCTCGACGAGGCCGCCGTCCTCCGCGGCTTCGGCGGGACGAAGACCTTCCGTGAGTTCATGAGGCTCTTCGCGGGCGACGGCGGCCGCGGCCCTGCCGAAGGTCGGAAGCGCGGCGATCGCTTCTCCGGCGGCGTTCCGTTCCGCTTCGTCGCCACGGCGACGCCCTCGCCGAACGAGTACATCGAGCTGCTCTCCTACGCAGCCTACCTCGGGATAATGGACGTCGGAGAGGCGAAGACCCGCTTCTTCCGTCGCAACTCCGAGAAGGCCGACCACCTGACTCTCCATCCCCACAAAGAGCGAGAGTTCTGGCTGTGGGTCGCGTCCTGGGGACTCTTCGTCCAGAAGCCTTCGGATCTCGGCTTCGACGACGCCGGCTACGTCCTGCCCAACCTCGACGTCCGCTGGCACGAGGTGCCGACGGATCACTCCGCCGCCGGACAGGAACGCGATGGACAGGCCCGTCTCTTTCGGAACGCGGCGATCGGGGTCTCGCACGCCGCGCGGGAGAAGAGGGACAGCCTCGTCGCACGGCTCGAGAGGCTCATGGAGATTCGAGCGGAAGAGCCCGACGCGCATCGGCTGATCTGGCATGACCTCGAAGTGGAACGCCACGCCATCGAGGCCGCGATCCCCGGGGTCGCGGCGGTCTTCGGCGCACAGGACCTCGACGAGCGCGAGCAGACGATCATTGACTTCTCTGACGGACGAATCCGCGAGCTGGCCGGGAAGCCGGTCATGCTGGGTTCCGGCTGCAACTTCCAACGGCACTGCGCCCGCGCCGTCTTCCTCGGCATCGGGTTCAAGTTCCAGGACTTCATCCAGGCCGTTCACCGGATTCACCGCTTCCTCCAGACGGAGCGCGTCCGGATCGACCTCATCTACACCGAAGCCGAGCGCGAGATCCGCCGCACGCTCGAGCGGAAGTGGGCGCAGCACGTGGAGATGGTGAACCGAATGACAGAGCTGATTCGAGAGTACGGTCTCGCCAAAGCGGCCATGGCCGAGAGTCTGACGCGTTCCCTCGGGGTTCGGCGCGTCGAGGTCCGCGGCGAAGGCTACACGCTCGTGAACGCGGACGCGATCGAGGAGGCGCAGCGCCTCCCAGAGAACAGCGTCGACCTCATCGTGACGTCGATCCCGTTCTCAACGCAGTACGAATACACGCCCTCCTACAACGACCTCGGGCACACGGACAATGACGAGCACTTCTTCGAGCACCTCGGCTTCCTGACGCCGTCGCTCCTCCGTGCCTTGAAGCCCGGCCGGGTCGCCGCGGTCCACGTGAAGGACCGGATCGTTCCAGGGGGGATCACGGGCCTCGGCTTCCAGACCGTGTCGCCGTTCTCGGACTACACGATCGCCCATTTCCGGAAGCACGGCTTTGCGTTCCTTGCGCGGAAGACGGTCGTGACCGACGTGGTTCGGGAGAACAACCAGACCTACCGACTCGGCTGGACGGAACAGTGCAAGGACGGGTCGCGCATGGGGGCCGGAATGCCAGAGTACGTCCTGCTCTTCCGGAAGCCGCCGACGGACGCGAGCGACGGCTACGCCGACGATCCGGTCGTGAAGTCGAAGGAGGCGTACTCGCGGAGCCGTTGGCAGATCGACGCCCACGGGTTCATGCGCTCGAGCGGGAACCGCTTCATTCGCCCCGAGGAACTCGTCGAGCTGCCACACGACGCCATCTTCCAGCTCTTCCGGAAGTTCAACCTCGAGAACGTCTACGACTTCGAGCACCACGTGAAGCTCGGGGAGGCGCTCGAGGAGAAGGGGATGCTGCCCGTCACCTTCATGCTCCTCCAGCCCCCGAGTTGGCATCCCGACGTCTGGACCGACATCGCCAGGATGAGGACGCTGAACGGGGCCCAGGCCGCGAAGGGCAGAGAGATGCACCTCTGCCCCCTGCAATTCGACATCGTCGACCGGCTGATCGCTCAGTTCTCCATGCCCGGGGAGACCGTGCTCGACCCCTTCGCCGGTCTCGCGACCGTTCCCTACTGCGCGGTCAAGCTCCGGCGGCGCGGGATCGGATTCGAGCTGAACCCCTCCTACTTCACGGATGGCGTCTCCTACTGCCGCGCCGCTGCGGAGGAGATCGCCATGCCGGCGCTCTTCGATCTTGAGGATTGCGCATGACGTTCCTCCTCCTCTGGCTCTTCCCCGGCCAGACGCCGCCCAAGGGCTACGTCTGGACCGGCGTCGTCTCCCGCTGGCCCGACACGGGCGAGGTGCGCTCGCGCCTCTACGAGAGGCAGCTCCCATGACGGCGGGCACTCCCGACCGCGACCCGTGCACGCTGGCGTGCCTTGTCGCCGGGTACCTCGGGCGTTACCGTTTCGCCTTCACCGAAGGCGAGAAGGAGCTTCAGGCCGGCATCGCGGCGGCGCTCGAGGCCTGCGGTCTTCCATTCGACCCGGAGTTCCGCCTCGGCCCTCGCGACGTCGTCGACTTCTTCGTGGACGAGCGCCTCGGCGTCGAGTGCAAGGTCGACGGCTCGCTGAAGGACGTCCTCCTCCAGCTCATGCGCTACGCCCAGCACGACCGCATCGCTGGACTCATCCTCGTCTCGTCCCGACTGAAGCACCGGCACCTCCCGCCGATCCTGAACGGGAAGCCGCTCGTCTTCGTCCCGGTGCTGCGGGGGATCCGGTGAGCCGCACCTTCGGCACCGTCGTCTACGACGGGAAGAGGCGAGCGTGGAAGGTCACGCCCGAGCCTCACGTCGCGATCCGCCTGAAGCGCGTCTTCGGGAAACTGGCGAAGAGCCACACCGGGACGTTCCTCCTCTCCGACACCGACGAGAACGCTCGGGAGCTCGAGTGGTTCCTCGAGCGCTTCCCGATGACGGTCGAGCCGCCCGATCTCCTGGCCTCGCGCTCGGCCGCCTATCGGGAGAGGACCTCCATCGTCGAGGCGCTCCTCTCCGGCTACACGCCTCCCCGGGCCTTCGACCTGGCGATCCCCGCGCGCGACTACCAGCGCATCGGCGCCGAGCTCGGGCTGAAGTCGGGCGGCATCCTGATCGCCGACGACGTCGGCATCGGGAAGACGGCGCAGGCGATCGCCATGTTCACCGTGCCGGAGGCCCTCCCGGCCGTCGTCGTGACCCTCGCGCACCTCCCGCTTCAATGGGAGAGCGAGATCCACCGCTTCGCGCCCGACCTCCGCACGCACGTCATCCGGAAAGGCCAGCCGTACGACCTCCGGCTCGTCGGTCGGCAGAAGAAGCAGCTCCGGCTCATGGAGGACGCCATCCCCGACGTCCTGATCGTGAACTACCACAAGCTCGCGGGCTGGTCGACAGTCCTCTCGAACCTTGCGAAGACGATCGTCTTCGACGAGGTGCAGGAGCTTCGCCGCAGCGAGTCCGCTAAGTACGAGGCCGCAGCCGCCATCGCTCGCGCCGCCACCTTCCGCGTCGGCCTCTCGGCGACGCCGATCTTCAATTGGGGCTCGGAATATTTCAACGTCTCCGAGGTCCTCCGCCCGGGCGCGCTCGGGACTCGCTCCGAGTTCGTCACCGAGTGGTGCGTCGGCTACCAGGGGAAGGAGCGCGTGAAGGAGCCGAAGGCGTTCGGCACCTACCTGCGCGACGCGGGCCTGATGATCCGCCGCACGCGCGCCGACGTCGGGCGCGAGTTGCCTCCCCTCTCGAAGGTCGTCCACATGGTCGACTCCGACACGGAGGCCCTCCACAAGGTCGGGCACGCCGCGGAGGAACTCGCCCGCATCATCCTCGCGAGGACACCTCTCGAGCAGGGCGCGCGCTGGGAGGCGAGCGAGCACTTCTCCAACATGCTCCGCCAGGCGACGGGCATCGCGAAGGCCCCCTACGTCGCCGACTTCGTTCGCCTCCTGATCGAGAGCGGCGAGCGCGTCGTCCTCTTCGGCTGGCACCGCGCGGTCTATGACCTCTGGCTCGAGCAGTTGAAGGACCTCGGCCCCGTCCTCTACACGGGGAGCGAGTCGCCCGCTCAGAAGGAGGCCTCGAAGAAGGCGTTCATCGAGGGGACCTCACCTCTGCTCGTGATGTCGCTCCGCGCCGGCGCCGGCCTCGACGGGCTCCAGCACGTCTGCCGCACAGTCGTCTTCGGGGAGCTCGACTGGTCCCCTGCCGTTCACGAGCAGAACACCGGCCGCATCTTCCGCGACGGCCAGAAGGATCCCGTCGTCGCCTACTACCTCGTCTCAGAGACGGGCGCCGACCCGTCGATCGTCGACGTCCTCGGCCTGAAGAAGGCCCAGGCCGACGGCATCCGCGACCCGCAGGCGTCGATTCTCGAGACGGCCGGCGACGACACCGACCGGGTGAAGGCCCTCGCCGAGAGCTACCTCCGGCAGCGCGGGCTCGGCCTCCCCGGCGAGAACCCTGAAGGCGAGCCGGGGCTCGTCGAGGAGGTGGCTTCATGACGGCCCACGGGAACGAGATCGACCTCCGAATGAGCGCCGAGACGGCGGCATTCCTGCGCTCTGTGAGCGAGGCGGCCGCCGGCCTCGCCCGGTCTCTGAACGACGTGAGGGCCGCTGCCCGCGCCGCCGGCGCCACGTTCCGCGACTACGTCCGCGCGGCCCGCGCCTGTGCGGCCCGCCCGGCCAAGCGCTCCTGGCAGATGCGGCGCGCCTTCGGCGGCCGGCTCCCGAAGGGCTGGCGCAGGCACGTCCGCCGAGTGAAAGCGGAGGAGAGGAGGAGAACACGTGCCTGAGCCATCCCTCATCGTCATGCGCCGCTGCCCGCAGTGCGGCAGCCTTCGTCACGCGCCGAACGGGCGGCACCTCCGGGCCCTTCGCGAGAAGAAGGGCATCGGCCTGCGCGAGATGGCCCGCAGGCTGGCTTTCTCGGCGGGCTACCTGTCTGACGTCGAGCGGAACCGCCGCGGCGTCACAGGCCGCCTCATGGCCGCGTACAGCCTCATCACCATGGAGCCGCCCGCCGTGCGGCGCAGCTCGAGAAGGGGGAAGGCATAGCGTGGCGCGCCACCGGAAGATCGACGTGGGGATGTGGGGCGACGGAAAGTTTCGGTCCCTCTCGAAGCCCCGGCCGAACGCGCAGACCCTCTGGATCTACCTCCTCACCGGCCCCCACACGACGGCCGCCCCTGGCCTCTTTTCCGAGGGTGAGGCGGGCCTCGCCGAGGCGATCGGATGGAGCCTTCGCGCGTTCCGTTCTGCATTTTTCGAGCTCGAAAAACGCGAAATGGTGCGCGCAGATTGGAGTTCCCGTGTCGTTTGGATTCCTCGAGCGGTGAACTACAACCCTCCAGAGAGTCCGAACGTCGTCAAGGCTTGGCGGAAGGCGATCGCGGAGATCCCGGAGTGCGAGCTGCGCGACGAAGCGATCCGTACCCTGCGGGAATCCTGCCTCTATCCGGACGTCTTCGATGAGCCGCTCTGGGTCGACGGGCGCGGAAGGACGCGGGTCGGCACGCCGAAACCCCTTCCCGCTTCCCCGAAGCCTTCCCCGAACCCTTCCCCGATGCCTTCCCCGAAGGCTTCCGGGAGTGATGACACGGAGCCTTCCGGGAATGATGCCCGGAAGCCTTCCGGGTTTCCGGGGTCTCTCTTTCCCGGAAGCCTTCCCGAAGGCTTCGAGGAATCAGGAGCAGGAACAGGAACAGGAACAGAGAGAGAGGGGAGCGGAAGCTCCGCTTCCCCGGGCGCTCGCGCGCCCTCCCCTCGCCAGCTCCTCGAAGGCTGGAACGCGAACCGAGGAGCCCTCCCGGAGGCGAAGGCCCTGCCCCCCGGCAGGGAGAAGGCGGCGCGCGCCCGGCTGAAGACCGTGCCCGACCTCGAGCGATGGGCGGCTGCCGTCCGCCGCCTCGCCGCTCTCCCTCACCTCCTCGGGCAGTCCTGGGTGACCCTGGACTTCCTCCTCCGGCCCGACTCCCTCACGAAGGTCGAGGAGGGACGGTACGACCGACCATTCCGCTCGGCGGCCAGCGAGCCCCCTCCCCGACCTCTCGTCGGCGCGCATCCGCCGGTGCCGTGCGCGGCCCAGCGTCCCCAGCTCCCGCCGGCGCCTGCAGGTGGCGGCGACTGGCCGGCCGTCCTCGAGCGGCTCCGCGACGTGATCGACGAGCGCGACTTCGAGACCTGGTTCAAGCCGACGCGCCAGAGCGGGGAGACGAACGGCGTCATCCGCGTCGTCGTCGGAGAACGCTTTCGCGAATGCGCCGAGAACGAGTACCGGCCGGTGATCGAAGACCTGCTCCGCGACCTCGGCATCGAGGCCCCGGTCGAGTTCGTCGTCGGGCAGTGACCATGAAAACACGCCGCCCGCTCTTTGCCAGTGACGAGATCCCAGCAAGGCGTCTTCGGGCGCCGAAGGTGCTACCGACTTTTCGGTGGGGGCGGCTCTCTCTCCTGACGGAGGAACGATGTGTGACGAGAACGAATCCACGCTCGGGCCGAGCTACGCGGAGCTCGAGGAGAGGCTGGAGGAGGCGAAGAGGCAGCGAGACACGCTGGCGAGCGACCTCCGGCTGATGATCGCGCCGTGGGAAGTGGCCGGCGGTCCCGTGGCTCTGCTGTCGGGCAAACTCCGCGACTCCGAGGCCGCGCGGGAGAAGGCGGAGAGGGACCACGCGGCGCGTGTTGAGGCGATGGAGTGCGAGCGGGACGAATCCGACAGGCGCCGGTCCGACACTCTAGAGCTGACCAACGAACTTCTCGACGATGCACAACGCAAGCTCGTCGCCGCCGAGTCGACCCTCGCCGCCGAGCGCGAGGAGCACGAGAGGACGAAACGGACGCTGGCCGAGCGCGAGGCGGTCCTTCGCGAGTGCAACGCCGTCTGCCTCTGCGGTTGCCCGGCCTCGGAGCACGAAAGTTACGGCGAGGACGGTGAGTCCTGCGGACACTACTACCACGAGTGCGTGCGCGTGGCGCCGGCCGTACTGGCAGCGATGCAGACCGAGCGCGCCCGCGCGGAGAGGCTCGCGGAGGCGGCGAAAGCAGCCGTCAATGGGATCGTCGAGAAGTACGAGCGCGCTATCCCTCGATCGTCGTTCGAGAAAGCGCGTCTTCGCGTCGCACGAGAAGTATCTAACGGGTGCTCGTCACGACTCCTCACCGTCCTCTCGGCCCTCTCCGCGCAGGCCGGGGCGAAGACGACCGAGGCTGAGCAGGAGCTCCACCGGATCGACGATCTGCTCGACCGCCGCCTCACGCTCGACGGCCTCACGCGCGTACAGAAGATCGGCCTCGCGCTCAAGGTCTGTGAGGAGACGGACCCGAAGGGCGAGATCGCGCGGAAATACGTCGTCTCGACCCGCGCCGCCCTCGCCCCGGAGGACGAGGTGGACCGTGGGTGACATCGTCTACGGCTGGCACTTCCTGGACTCGCGGGGCTGCGCGTACGGTGATTACGTACCGCCCGCCGTCGGCGTTTGGGAGCCGCGGATCGACAACCCGGAGCCGTGTGTGCGTGGTTATCACGGTAGCCCGACGATACTGGATGCGCTCCCGTACGCCGATGGTCCGATCTTGGGTCGCTGCGAATATCGCGGGGTCGTCTGGCACCCGGACGGAGATAAGTGGGCCGCGCGGGAACGCAGGTGCATCGCCCGCGTGGATGCGTCGGCCCTTCTGCGTTTCGCTGCATGTCATTTTGCGGAAGCGGCTCTCAAGACGGCCGGCATCAAGGATGAGTGCAGTTGGAACACTATCGCCGTTGCGCGCCGTTTTGCTCTTGGCGCAGCCACGGTAGCAGAAATGAGCGCCGCCCATGACGCCGCCCGCTCCGCCTCCCACTCCCCCGCCCGCTACGCCGCCCGCTACACAGCCTACCCCTACGCCCACAACGCCGCCCGCTACGCCTCCTGCTACGCCCACCCCTACGCCGCGCGTAAGGCTCAATCCACGTGGCTCGAATCCGCGTGGCTCGAATCCGCCGCGCTCGATCTCGACACGGCGCCGGAATGGACGCGGCCGGAGGAGGAGGTGCCGCGTGGGTGAGGCGGTCCATCTCGATACCTACCAGTTCGCCCGCATCGTCCGCTATCAGCTCGCCGGGTTCGCATGTCTTGCTCGCATCGTCGCGATGCAGGCCGCGAATGAGGCACGGGTGGAGCGTGGAGCGGCGCAGGCATACGACGAGGAATCCTTCGCCGCAGAGGCGGTCGCACTCGAACAGATGGCAGTGGAGGTGCTGAATGGCTAGCCCGCTGGAGGAGGCGAGGAAGCAAGCGGAGGAGGCGTTGGCGAAGTGGAGGGGTCCCTTCGACGACGCCGACGCACAGGAGTGGAATGACCTGTCCTCTGCCGTTGTCGATGCGGTGGACGGAATGCGGCTCGCTCTCCGCGCTCTCCTCGCCGCGGTATCAGACTCTCCGTGGACGTGGGAGCGCGTGGCTCGCCGCGTGGGTGAGGAGTTCGGCAGCATCGTACCCGAGGGTTACTACTCGTTCGATTCTGCCGAGTGGCAGTACTGGATGCACTCGCAGATCTACGAGGCCCGGCTCGCCGCGACGGCGCCCGAGGAGCCCCCCCGCCCGGCGCTGACGGCCGGTAGCGACTGTGGCGCCGAGGTCGTCGACGCGAACGGGCGATGCACGCACGTTTCGATCACCGGCGACAAGTGCGACATCTGCGGCTGCGTGATTCGGTTCGTGGAATGTCTCGCGCCCTACGGCATCCCCGAGGCCGGACGCGAGGCCCTCGCCAGTTTCGGCCGCGCCCTCTTGCCGCTCTGGTGGGATGGCGGGAACCCCGGCGATATCGACGGCGCAGACGCGCAGGACGCTGCCGAAGAGGCGGGACTCTGGCATCAGGTCGAGCGCCACGCCGACGGCGTCGAGTGCGAGTGGTGCGGCAACGATGGACCGTGCGGTGAACTGACGGAGCAGGGTGTCCGCTCCCTCTCCGCGCAGGTCGGGGAGAAGGCGGAGGTGCGGTGCGGTGACGACGGGCTTGGCGCAGACGCGGCCCCTATCGAAACCGAACCGCGCGACACGGCCCCCGCGCAGGCCGGGGCGGGGGAGAAGGGAGGGGGACGGTGAGCGTCGTCATCCACGACTCCGGAGATAAGCACTTCTTCCACTGCCCCGGTTGTGGCTGCGCTCACGGCGTTGATACGGGCTGGAGCTACAACGGCGACGCGGCGCGACCGACGATCTCGCCGTCCGTGCTCGTGACGACCGTTGGTGCGCGCTGTCATTCGTTCGTGCGCGACGGGGCAATCGAGTTCCTTTCGGACTGCACGCACGCGCTGGCGGGCCGAACCGTACCATTGCCCCCGTGGGCCGGGTTCGATTCGGACAGCTACGCCCCCGGCGGTGCCTCGTGACCCCGCGCACGCTCGCCGAGATCGTGGAGGAAGGGAAGCGGCTGGAGAGGGAAAGCGCCGCCGTGAAGTTCGACGAGGACGCCTACCTCCACGACGTTTGTACACAGAAGCTCGCTGCCTTCGCCCGCAACAACCTCCCCCGTCTCCTGGCCGTCGCCGAGGCGGCGGTGGAGATGAGGGCGGCGGAGATGGGATCGGACCCGGAACCGTACGCGGTCGGCCCACTCGTCATTCATAAGCACGGATGTGCCGGAGTCGGAGCAAGTGGTGCAGGCGGAGGTAAATGCAACTGTGGCGGCGCAGCCATCGCCGACCGCATCGCCGCTTCCCGCGCCGCCTTCGACGCCGCCGCGTCCGGAGAGGAGAAGAAGCGATGAACGACCTCGCCGCGAAGATCGCAAGGGCAAGAGAGCACGACCGTCAGGTCCAGCACGAGCTGCACTCCTGCGTCAGCTTCAACGGCATCCAGCACGACGAGTGCAAGGCCGGAGTGAACTACCGCCGTCTCATCGGTGGCCCCGACTTCGGCTGGGCGAAGCATCTGCCGTGTCTCAACGATCCGGAGGCCGTGCAGTGCGAGAAGAGGGCGTTCCCGACGCTCGCCGAGGCTGAAACGATCGTGACCGAGATGGACGAGGCGACCGCGGCCGTGATCCGGCACCTTGCGGACGGGACGCCACTGCCGCCGGGCGTCTCGGTGATGGTGTGTCAGCAGAGGGACATGGAGCCGTGGAGCTCCGGGGACGACGAGCCGTGACCGCGCCCCTCTTCCGCTGCACCGCCGACGAGCCGCCGAAGCGCAAGGACGGGATGTTCGGCCCGGAGCACGCGCTCGACTCCGAGACCGGGCTCGTGCTCGATGAGTTCGTGTTCGAGGCGGTCGTCCACATGGAGCGGATGACCGATGGCTACTACCACCTGCGCGTCGGAGACGACACGTACGGGATCTCATGCACGCGCGGCAAGTGGGCCGCGAGGAGGAGCGAATGAAGACGGCCGTAAATCTCCGTGGCTACTCCTGCCGCGTGGACGGCTACGGCCACGAGACGGTCGTGAACGCTCCGAGTGCCGGGAAGGCTCGGTATCAGCACTGGCTCGACGTGAGAGACGTCGACCCGGATCTCAAGATCATGAGCATCCGCGTCCGCAGTATCGGCGCTCCCGTGACAAGCGACGCGCTCAGGAGTACGGGAGAATATCGGCATCTCCAGCTCCCCGCCGGCGCGCGCGTCGAAGTGCGTGGCCTTGGCATGGCGACAGTTGCGGACAGCGGCGGCTCGGCAAACTTCCTCGTCTGGTTCGATCGCGGCGGGACTGGATGCGTTCATCCGGTCGACATCGTCGGTGGTCCCCGATGACCGCGCCCGCGAGGCCGGGGGCGCAGCCCGGCTGTTTATGCCGACTCAGGGCTACGCCGCAGGTCATGTGTGCATCACACGCACGCGCCGCGCGACTGCCAGTCCACCCCGACGCGATCGCCGTCCGCATATGGGGCGCCCGTCTCCGCGCGGCCGAGGCGAGGGCGAAGGAGGGGAAGCCGTGAGCGCGCAAACGATCGCCAGTAACCCAACATGTCCAGCGTGCAAACTGACCGTCTATCCCGGAGACCTTTGCATGGAGGACGGCGAGTGCTTGGTGCTCTTTTGCGAAGGCTGCGGCCTGCATTACATGGTCAGGCTTGAGATCACGTACGACTACGTCTGCGAGGCGTTGCCAGCGCCGGAGTCCCGGCCGTGACCCGCGCCCTCGTCGCCGGCGCCGTCTGCGCCTACGCCGTGCCCAGGGGAGTGTGGAGGGGAGGGAGATGAGGCTCGCACTCGCCGTTTTCGGGACGATCTTCCTCGTCAACATCACGGCTGCGGACCATCCGCTCGAAGCCCTGCATCATGGGGTCGCGGGCTTCATCGTCGGGATGCTCGCGGCTGCCGCGCTTCAGGAGTGGGGCCGGAAGCATGGCGTCGGTGCCCCTCCCTCCGCCCCCGGCGGTGCGGCATGAGGGGCCTCGCCGTCGCCGCCGGCCTTCTCCGCTCGAAGCTCGTCGCTCTCCAGACGTTCCGTGCGAAGACTTTCGGCCTCTACCTGCGCAGCTACAACGCAAACCGCCCGCTCTTCGGGCGAAAGGAGTTCCGACGTGAGCGCTGACCCGATCCGATTCTCGGTTGACGGAGTCCCATCGACCGCAGGCTCGAAGCGCGGCTTCCCCTACCACGGGAAGGACGGGAGGACGCACGTTGCGATGGTCGACGACACCGGCGAGAAGGGGAAGAGCTGGAGGACCCTCATCGCCGACGCGGCTCGCGCGGCGTTCAAAGGCGCGCCTCTCGACGGGCCGCTCTTCCTCGCGATCGACTTCCGGTTCATCCGGCCGAAGGGGCATTTCCGCGTCTCGAAGCGTGACGGCACGAGCCTCCGCGCCGACGCGCCCGCATTCCCCACCGGGAAGCCCGACGCGACGAAGCTCCTGCGCGCGGCCGAGGACGCGCTGAAGGGCATCACATGGACGGACGACGATCGGGTCGTCGACCAGCGAGTGCGGAAGATCTACGGCATCCGGGCCGGCGCCGACGTCGTGATCCTTCCCCTCGAGCCGACGATCGCGGCCTCGCCCGGCCCCGCCGACCTCGACCTCTTCGCCTCGGCCCCGGCGCCTGGCCCCGAGCAGCCATCGCTCGAGGAGGTCTAGTGGCGCGGCGCTCGGGCTTCGCCAGGCACCCGCGGTGCGGCGCGCGGGGCATTCCACGGAAGGACCGCGCCGACGAGATCACGCCGAACGAGACGATCCATTTCCGCTCCTACACCTGCCCTCGCTGCACGAGGTCCGCCGGGCGCCCGTGGCACTTCTGGACGGCGGAGACGATCTATCTCGACGATGCCCCTACGTCATGCCTCCGCAGGAAGATGGCGGAGGACTTCGAGACGAGCTCGCCGACGCCGGCGCTCGTCGCGACCGTGGGGCGCTGAGTGGCGAAAGCGACGAAGGTCGAGCACGAGACGCGGGTGACGGAGGTCTACCGCTTCCTGATTCAGGGCGCGACGCGACCGATGATCCTGCGGCACGCCGCGGAGAAGTGGGGGCTGAAGACCCGCCAGACCGAAGCCTACATAGCGCTCGCGCGTGAACGGTTCGCGCGTCTCGCGGAGACCGTCAGGGACGAAGAGTTCGGCCGGGCCCTCGAGCAGCTCAACGACCTCTACCAGAAATCGTTGACGGGGAAAGACTACGCCAACTGTCTGCGCGTGCGCCAGGAGTTGAGCGAGCACCTCGGCCTCTACCCGGAGAAGGGCCGGAAGATCGACACCACGATTCAGGTGCTCCTCGCATCGCCGTCGTGGGGCCTGTTCAGGCAACGGCTTCTCGACGTCCTCGCCCGTCATCCCGCCGCGCTTGCCGACGTCGCGCGCGAGTTCGGCGCGCTGCAGATGGCGGCTCTCCCCGCGGCTCCGGATGCCAACTGATCCGATCGCCGAAGCGTTCGCGCTGGACTTCGGGCGCGCCGCGCTCTCGGTCAGCACGGCGACGGATCGCGCCTCGCGATACTTCTCCGAGCCCGTCCTCTTCTGCCAGGAGTGCATCCGCTGGCCCGAGGGCTACACGCTCGCCGACTACCAGGAAGACATCATGGAGCGGCTGGTGACGGAGTTCCGGGTCGCGAGCCGCGGGCCTCGTGGCTACGGGAAGAGCGCGACCTTCGCCCTGCTCATCATCTGGTTTGCGATCACACGCGAGCTCGCGGGCATTCCATGGAAGATCGTGACGACCGCGGGCGCATGGGCGCAGCTCGAAGACTACCTCTGGCCCGAGGTGCACATCTGGGTCTCGCGGATTCGCTGGGACGTCCTCGGCATGGAGCCATGGCGCGAGGACCGCGAGCTGCTGAAGCTTGGGATCCAGCTCCGGCACGGGAGCGCGATCGCCGCGAACCCCGCGGTGTCGGCGCGCATCGAAGGCGGGCACGCCGCGCAGTTCCTCTACGTCTTCGACGAGGCGAAGCTCATCCCCTCGACGACCTGGGATTCGGCCGAAGGCTCGGCGGCGTCGGCGACCGGCGGGCGCGAGCTTCGCTGGCTCGCGCAGTCCTCGGGCGGTGACGCGGACGGCCGCTTCTTCGAGATCTGCTCGGGCCGCGTGCGGCGTTGGTTCCCGAAGCACGTCACGAAGGAGGAGGCCATCGAGGCGGGGCGCATCTCCGCGGCCTGGGCCGAGGACATGCTCGACCTCTGGGGCGAGGAGAGCCCTGCCTACCAGAATCACGTCCTCGGGAACTTCGCGACGACGGGCGGCAGGAACACGGTGATTCGCCTGGCCGACGTCGAGCGAGCGATCGACCGCTGGCGAGCGTGGGCGCGGGCGGGGATGGTGGCGCCCGGCCTCGAGCCGATCCTCGGCGTGGACGTCGGGACCGGGAACCTCGACCGCGACCCGGCGACGATCGCGCACCTCCGCGGCGACATCTTCACGGGGATCGACGTTCACCGTTTCGCCGACAAGTACCCGGACATGGAACTGGCCGGCATCGTGAGCGGGCTCCTCCACGCCGGGGGCGTCGCGGTCGTGGACGCGATCGGCATGGGCTCGGGCGTCGTCTCGCGGCTGCGTGAACTCGAGAGGCGCGTCGTCCCGTTCGTCGCCGGAGCCGGTAGCGCGGAGCGGGACATCTCGGGGGCCTACGGCTTCCTGAACCTCCGCGCGCAAGCGTGGTGGCGGTTCCGCGAGGCCCTCGCCGACCAGGAGTGCACGCTCGCGCTCCCCGACGATCCCGTTCTCACGGGCGAGCTCATCGCGCCGACTTGGAAGACGACGTCGAGCAGCCGGATTCAGGTTGAGTCGAAGGCGGACATCGCGGCTCGGCTGCAGAAGGTGGAGAGCCGGAGGCTCCTGAACGAAGGCGGCTCCACGAACAGGGCCGACGCCGTGATCCAGGCCCATTACGGACGCAACGCCCAGACGGAGCTCGACGCGAACGCGGTTCGCACCGTGCCGGCGGAGACCGGAGAGATCCCGAGATTCGGATGGTGAAAGGAAGACGATGAAGATTCGCGATCGCGTCGTCGGCCTCGAGCGCGTGCGCGCGGCCGACCTCATTCCGAACGAGAATAACTGGCGAGTGCATGGGCGGAAGCAGCGGGTCGCCATGCGGCGGGCCCTCTAAGAGATCGGCTACGCCGGCGCCCTCCTCGCGCGCCGACGCGAGGACGGGAAGCTGGCCCTGATCGACGGGCACCTCCGCGCGGAGACCTCGCCCGACATGGAGGTTCCCGTCCTCGTCCTCGACGTCACGGAGAAGGAAGCGATGAAGCTGCTCGCGACCTACGATCCGCTCTCGGCCATGGCGGAGCAGGACGACGAGGCGCTGCGCGCCGTCGTGGAGGCGGCAGAGCTCGAAGCCGAGGAGGACCCGGACCGACTCCGCCCCGTCTCCGTGCTCGAGCCGCCGGCGAGGACATGGGTGCTCATCGGCATCGAAACCGTCCGCTTCTCCGAGATCGCGCCGCACCTCGAGCGCATCGGCCAGGTGACGGGCGTGCTCCTCGAAACGGCGGTGACGAGTGAAGACCGATAACGCGCGCCTCGACGCGAAGCTGGCGCTCCGGAGGTACTTCCTCCGCAAGTACCACGGCGACGGCTCCGCGGCCGGAGCGGAAGGCGCGCAGGTCCGCCCTCGTCCCGCCCCCGCCGCCGGCCCCCGAGGCGGACGGCGTCACGGTCTCCCGCTGGGCGATGTGAGGGACGCTTGACATATCCTAACGCTAGGATTACATTATAGGTATGGAGGCCAAAATGACGAAGCCCACCACGACCACCACCTCGATCGCCCCGCCCGCCGGCCACGAGTTCCTCGCGCTCGGCCCTCAGTGCTGGGGCGTCGGCGCCACCGTGAGGGACGCCGTCGGGATCGCGCGGAAGAGCGCCTCGCGGCTCTACGGGAAGGAGCAGAAGCTCCTCGTCTACATCGTCCCCGAGGGCGCCCGCGTAGACGAAATGGGCGGCCTGATCTCCTCGCACCCGACCCGCGACTGCCCGCGCTGCAACATCACGACCGCGGTCTCGACGCTGCAGATCAAGGTTGGCTGGGCCATGACGACCCGCAAATCGACTCTCGCCGCCCGCACCCTCGGCTCGATCCGCACCCCGCGTAAGGCGGCCTCGAGCGCCGCCAACGGGCCCAGGGGCGGACGGCCGGTCATCCTCGGCACGATCGCCGTCGAGGGCGGCAGGGCGACCGTCCGCTACGCGCCGGGCCGGGGCCGCGTCGAGGGTGTCCTGCCCGACGGGACGGTCGAGATCCCCGAGGAGGCGTCCGTCGGCTCGCTCGAGGAGGCCAAGGCGACCGCCGAGGCGTGGTACGGCCGCGACCGGCGAGCGTGGGACTGGCAGCCCGCCTGACGCGACAGGGCAAGCCCCGGACGTAGCGCCCGCCCCACGGCGGGCGTTGCCGTCTCTAGCCATCTCCTGCCGTCTCCCGCCCCTCGTCCCCCCGGCCTCCCCTCTCCTCTCCCGCCTTCCGATCCCCCCCGGCGCCTATGGGCGCCCCATGGCTCTCCTCTGCCCCGTCAACGGTGCAGACCCCCTAGAACCTCCTCCTCCCGGCGCGCAGGTTCGAGGCGTGGCAGACGGCCCGACCCTGCGCGGTCCTTCGCCGTTCGCCCTCGGCGGCGCGCGGAGGCCGTCGGCGTGAGCGACTGGCTCTCGCTCCAGCTCGACACGATCCTCCGCGACCTCGCAGAAAAGCCCGCCGCTCCGACTTCGATCGCTCGACCGTCCGGAGTCGAACGCGAGACGGACATCACGACGGAGATCGTCCCGATCCCGAAGGAATACACGCCGGAGGCTTGGTTCCGCTACCGGGTCGAGGCGCGTCGCGGGGATCCGCGGAACCTCCTCGCGCTCTACCACGAGATGCCTGGGCGCGCCGCCGGCCCGCAGATCCGGAGGTCCCGCGAGGCGATCGAGTCGGCCGAGTGGGAGTTCGCACCGATGCCGCTCGCGGCGCGAGACGAGACGATCCTCACGCCGGAGGCGCGCATCGGGCGCGAGGTTGCGGCCTACGTCGCCGACCAGCTCGGGCCCTTCATGCCGGACGCGCTGCGCGTCTTCGCACGGCGCGAGCACACGGGCTTCGGCGCGGCCGCATTCCGAGTCGAGGCTGGCAGCGGACCCGGCGGCCTCGAGCGGGCCGTCTCCTTCGAGGAGATCCCCGGCTACCGCTTCCGCCTCGACCCGAAGACGTTCGAGTTCAGCTTCTTCCAGAAGGCCCGCGGCGGGACGGCGGTGCCGGTCGCGCCGTTCGTCGAGACCGGGAGCCTGCTCCTCTTCGAGGACGGCGGCGGCGTCTATCCCCTCGACCAGCGCGGGCTCCTCTGGCAGATCGGGACGGCCTGGTGCGTCTACCAGTTCGGGCTCCGCTGGTGGGCTCGGCTGAACGAGCGTTACGCGCTCCCCTACCTCGACGTCGGATACGCCGCGAACCTGAAGGACGGTGCCGCCGAGGCCGAGAAGGTCGCCGCGAAGCTCGGTTCCTCCGGAGCGCTCATCCGCCCGATGGAGGGCATCGAGGCGAAGTTCCTCTCGGTGATGTCGGCGGCCCAGCCCGATTCCCTCGAGCGGGCGCAGGAGTTCTGCCTTCGGGCCTTCGCCGCGTGCCTCCTCGGGCATGAGCAGGCTCTCGGCGCGCGCGAGGGCGCTGGCGCGAAGACCTCCGACGTCGCGGCCCAGGGCGTCGCCGAATGGCTCGTCGCCCAGCAGTTACGGCGCGCGGCGGTCGACTTCGCAGCGAAGTGGGTCCGGCCGATGGTCGTCAGGAACTACGGCGAGGTGGTCGCAGCGGTGAACACGCCGGTCCCCACGCTGCACCAGACGAGGGAGATCGACCGCGAGGCCGAAGGGCGGATCGCGAACCTGATCGTGAGCGCCGGGGCCGAGCCGCCCGAATCCGAGCTCCTGAAGCGCGTCGGCTACCGCCAGGCCCGCCCGGGCGAGCGCGTCCTCACCCGCCGTCAGCTCGCGGCCCCCGTTGCCGCAGCCGAGCCGACGTCCGGCGGGAAGCTCGGAGAGAACGTCGTCCGCTTCCCGATGCTCGGCCCGGGCGGAAAGCCGCCTGTCCTCGGCGCCGACGGCGCGCCGACAGGAATCGCGGAGGAGCTCCTCGGGCCGTACCGCGCGATCTTCGCCGACGCTCTGAACGACGGCGCGAACCCCTTCCAGGCGCTGACCCGCGTCGTGCAGCGCGCGAGGACCCGCCCCGACGGGAAGGAGCTTGCGGACCGGCTCACCTCGGTCCTCGTCGCGTCGACCGGGCACGGCCTGGAGCAGGCCCGTGACGATAGGAGCGGCCGGTGAGCGCCGTGCATCTCGCCCTCGCTCCTCCTCCGCTCCCCGCGGGCCTCGCGTTCCTCGGCGCCTCCGCCGCGGTCGGCGCGGACGAGGCCACCGGCTCCCTCGTCGAGTTTCTCGCCGCGGGCCTGACGTCCGACGACTGGACGGAGGCGATCCTCGGCGCGCCTGCCGAGCACGTCGTCGTCCCGCCCCTGAAGGACACGCTCGCGCTCTGGAAGAAACGGAAGATCCTCGACTCGAAGACCTTCGCCGCGCTGACGGACGAGTTGAAGGGACAGGCCGGTCGGCTCGCGGACGTCTGGCACACGAAGTTCGTCCAGAAGATCTACGGCTCGCTCTTCGACGCGGTCGCGCAGGGCGAGACGCTCGCGCAGTGGATGCCGAAGGCACAGTCGCTCCTCGACCAGTTCGGGGCGGACCAGGGCGTGCGCATCTTCACGGGCGAGGAGTGGTCGCCGTGGTACGCCGACCTCGTCTTCCGCAACGCGAACGCCGCGGCGACGGCGGGCGGGCGCTACGCGGAGATGTTCAGCCGGGAGTGGATCAAGCGCTCCCCCTTCTGGCTCTATGACGCGATCAACGATTCGCGCACGCGCCCGAGCCATCTCGCGCTCGACGGCATGGTGTTCCGGAAGGACGACCCGGGCGCCCGGAAGTACCTCCCTCCCCTGGGACCGAACTGCCGGTGCACCGCGGAGGAGATGGACCAGGCCGACGTCGACGACGGCGGCTATCGGCGTTCGTGGGGCCGCGACGTGAAGGTCGAGATCCCCTCCGGCTGGGACGCTGACCGCGTCGCCTCGCTCGTCCCTGACGCGCTGAAGAACCTCGGAGCGGTGAACTGATGGCGCGCTCTCCCTTCACCCCCGCACCCCTCACCGCCGAGCAGACCGCGCTCGTCGACAGTCTCGAGCTCTTCGTCGAGGGGATGCTCGGGAGCGCGATGGACGCCGACCCCGGCTACGTCGTCGTCCCGCTTCCGGTCAAGCCCGACGTGGCCGTCGCCACGGAGCTTCGCCGCCGCTACCTCGCCGCCGGATGGCAGCGCGTCATCGTCAGTGAGCGGCCCGGCTGCGGGGATTCCTTCATTCAGCTCGAGGCGTTGGTGGACGTCTGGCTCTCTGGGAGGCCCGCATGAAGTACGAGCTCTTCGACCCCGCGAAGCACAAGGTCGAGACGCGAGAGATCGCGCTCGCCTTCGACCGCGACGGGATGCGAGACGTGGCGCTCGCCAGCGTCAAGGACAAGTACCCGGACGCTCAGTTCCCCTGCGCGATGCGCTCGCTCCTCCTCGGCGAGCACGACATCGGATGGGGCGAGACGCTGCGCGTCATGCCCGAGGACGTCGCGATGTGCGTCGTCAATGGGAACGAGCTGATCCGCTCGGCCTTCTTCCCGCTCCTCTTCGACCACGGCTTCACGGGCCGCGGGACCGAGAGCCCCGGTGACGTGCTCGAGTGCTACGAGGAGAACGGCTCCTTCTGGCAGCTCTGCGACCTCGCCGACGAGGAGATGTACCGGGCGGCCTGCAATCCGGGAAAACGCTGGAAGAGCCGCTCGCTCGGCTTCGGCGCCTGGATCGACGGCGACGGCTTCCTCCGCGCGGTGCAGCCGAAGGAGCTCTCCCTCACGAACCTCCCGCGCCTGAAGGGGCTCGGCAAGGTCGTCGAGATGTCGCACCTCCGCAAGGTCTACGGCCTCGGCTTCCGCCCGGGCCCTGAAGGTCTCGTCATCCCGACCAGTCTCGCCGCCGTGCCCGCAGCCTCCCCGGAGGGGACTCAGCGTGCCGCGACCGGCGGCGAGGCTTCTTCTCTCTCGACCTCCACTTCCTCGCCAGTTCCGGCGAGCACACGAAAGGAGGAGCACATGAAGGTGACTCCCGAAAACCTGAAGCTCCTCGGTCTCGCGGAGAACGCGAGCGAGGACGACCTCAACCGGAGGCTCGCGGAGCTCGCGGCACCTGCCGCCGCGCCGCCCGCCCCCAAGCCCGAGCCGAAGGTCGAGACGCCGCCCCCGCCGGCGCCCGGCGTGACGCTGGGCGACGTCCAGAAGATCGTCGCCGAGTCGACGGCGACCGTCTTCAAGGAGATGGCCGCCGCGAACGCGAAGGCGATCGCCGAGGCCACGGCCGCCGCCGAGAAGAAGGCGAAGGTCGACGGGCTCCTCGAGCGGGCCATCGGGCTCGGCAAGGTCCCCCGGGCCCATGCGAAGTTCCTCCGCCCCGGCATCGAGGCGGACCCCGTCGGTTTCGAGGCCGAGCTCGCCGCGATGAAGGCCGTCGCTCCCGTGGAGCCGATCTTCGAGAGGGGCGGCTCCCCCGGCTTCGTCGGCGCCGGCCAGTTCCACGGCTTCGACACCGCCCCCGAGTACACGCACGAGATCGCGCAGACCGTCGCGGCCCTCGGCTGCACGGTCTCCCAGGCCATCGCGATCGTGGACGCCGGCGGCCTCGCCGCCGGAGAGGAGAACTGACATGCCGGGCCGCGTGAACCACAACGGCGCCCGCTTCGGCATGGTGGCCGCCGTGCTCATCCCCGACAACGCGGTTGTGGAGATGGACGACGCCGGCAAGGCCATCCTCGGAGCCGCAGGCCTGCTCGGCACCGGCTTCGCGCCGGAGGGCGCTGCCATCGACGCCCCCATCACCGTCTACGAGTTCGCCGGCGAGTCCCCCGCCATCGCCGGCGAGGCGTGGGCGAAGAAGAACTACCTGAAGCTCGGCGCCGATGGTCGGCTCGTGAAGGAGACCGATCCCGTCGTGCCGACCGCCTTCACGCGGGCGCAGGCCGTCGAGGCCGCGACCGTCGTCGGCAAGTCCTACCTCGTCCGGTGGATCCGGTAGGCGGCAGGAGCAGAGCATGAAGAAGACCACCTTCCAGCCGGGCCAGTCGATGAAGCTCCCGAACGGTCACCTCGGGTACTTCCGTCGGCCGAACGCCGGCTTCCGCGTCCAGGACCCCGACTACGTCAAGTGGGTGACCGAGCGGCTCTCGAAGATCCCCGAGATCGCCGGTCACCTCGACCTCATGAAGAAGGCCGAGGCCGCGCTCGCCGGTCTCCCGAGCTTCTCGCCGCCGAAGCGCTTCCCCGTCCCGATGGCCGTGAGCGTGGGACCGCAGCAGGCCATGATCGGGACGCAGATCTTCCCGAAGTTCTCCTCCGGCCCGGACGAGAAGGGCTACTACCCGATCTACGGGAAGGAGGGCTTCTTCGTGGAGCCCGAGGGCTCGACCCTCAACGTCGGCCAGACGGTCCGCCGCATGGACGTGCGGATCAAGTTCGGCGAGGTGACGACGAAGGTCAAGGGCATCGAGGTCCTCACGGAGAACCGCGAAGTGAGCGCCGCGTCCGCCGCGCTGAACCTCAACATCGAGGCCTACAAGCTCGACCGCGCGCAGGCCTCGCTCGCGGCCGAGGAAGAGGCCGACTACGCCGCCGTCGCGCTCGACGCGACGAAGTACGCCGCGGGCTTCTCCGAGACGCTCGCCACCACGACGCAGTGGTCGCACGCGAGCTCCCAGCCGGTCAACGCCTTCTGGGCGGCGCGGCGCGCGATCTTCCTGAAGACCCTCCAGGACCCGGACCTCTTCGCGATGGGCGGCGACACCGAGGCGACCCTCATGGTGAACGCCCAGATCCGCTCCTACGCGAACACCGCGAACACCGGCACCGGCCGCGCCGTCCCGGTCACGCGCGACTTCCTCGCCGCGCTCTTCCAGATCGCGATCGCGGTCGGGAACGCGGCGAAGACCGTCGAGCTCGACAGCGAGGACGACCCGACGCAGATCTGGGGCGACTTCGCCGGCCTCTACTGCACGGGGCAGGGCGCCATCGTGGCGCCGCGGTTCGCGATCTCCTGCTTCCGCGAAGGGTTCCCGGACCTCCTCCCCTACCGCGACGACCGCGTCGGCACCGGGGCGAACGTCCTGAAGTGGACGGACTCCTGGCAGCCGATCGTCACGAAGAGCAACGCCGCCTACCTCTGGCTCGACACGAAGCTCGACGTCTGATGACAGCGGGGATGCCGGGTCTCCGTGTGAGAGGGGGCCCGGCACCCTGCCTCTGAGGTTCGAATGAAGACCTTCCGCGTGACGAAGCCCTTCACCCTCTCCGACGCCGCAGGGACGCGGTCGTTCTCGCCTCCGACCGACACCGTCACGGAGGAGGAGCTCGGCGCGTACCTGCCCGACGTCGCGCATTGCCTGACCGAGACCGCGGCTCCGAAGCCGCCCAAGCCGGCCCCCGAGCCGGGTCCGAAGGAGACCGCATGAAGCCGAACCGCATCCGCCTGGCGGCGCTCGCCGTCGCGCTCATCGTCATCGTCAGCCTCGTCGCGCCCACTGCGACGGCGACGACCTGGACGAACCGGAACGCCGTCATCACGACGGGCGCGGGGATCCCGCTCGCCTTCGGCACCGTGCCGGGAGCGCAGGTCCACGTCTACTCCGCGTCGACCTCCTCGGCGACCGTCGTCGTTCAGGGGGCCATGGCCTCGGCCGGTCCCTGGATCACGCTCGCGACGGTCACGAACCCGACGTCGACCGGCGAGGCATACCGCGGGACCGCGTTCCCGTTCCTCCGCGCAAACGTCACCGCGCGCTCGAGCGGCACCCTTTCCGCCGTCTTCATGGACCTGCCAACCGACCCCGGCCCGTGGACTTCTTCGATCGCGAATGCGACGAGCACGGCGCCGCTGTTCGGCGTCATCAAGTACGCGATTACGAACGCTGCGGTTGCTGCACTCGGCGCGAATCTGACGGGAGACATCGCCATCGGCACCCTGCCCGCCAATTCGCGCGTGACCTCGACCTACGTGGACGTGACGGCTGCCGACACGAGCGCGAACGCGCTCACCGTTTCCCTCGGGACCGTCGGCACCGGATACGTCGACTGGATCGTCGCCTCCGACGGGAAGGCCGTTGCCCTCTATGGCGACGCGACGGCCGAGCGCGGCGCGACGAACCTCGACGGCGCTCTCTTCTACAAGACGGCCACCCCCATCAATTCGCACTTCGTCAAGACGACCACGAACCTCTCGACGGTGACCGCCTTTGCCGCGACGGTGTACGTCACCTATCAGACGCTTCCCTGATTCAGCTCGATAGGAGGGAAAGCCCATGACCTACGAGACCGTGAACGAGATCCTTCACGCCGGATTCGGCTGGAAGGCCAACGCCTACCCCGACCGCGGGGCCGTCGAGCAGTACCTCGCCGACGGGCACACCGCGGAGGAGACCGCCGCGCGCCTCGACGCCTTCTGCGCCAGCGTTCCGGTTCCCGAGGGGCACGGCTTCATCCCGTCCGAGTGGCGCTCCTACGCGCTCTTCGGCGAGGGGCACCACTGGCGCCCGCTCCACACGAGTCAGGCCCTCGGGATCGCTCCGCTCGACCCGCCCGCCGACGTGCTGCCGTTCGCCTCGAGCGCCCAGGAAGCGCTCATCTACGCGAAGCAGGGCCGGCACGTTGACGGTTCGCTCGGCGCCACGCCCGAGGAGCTCGCGCTCCGCGAGGCGTACTACAGCGTGCTCCCCGTCGACTACGCAGCGGTCGAGCCCGTGCTGATGTACGCGCTCGTCCTCTGGGGCATCTGCCCGCGCGTCTTCCCCGACTTCGGCACCGGCCGGTTCAGGCCCGAGCTCTACGTGACCCAGACCCTCCGGAGCTACGTCGCGGCCCAGCGCAAGCTGAAGGGGCTGCCGGCGTGAACGCGACCTCCCCCCGGCGGCTCTCTCCCCGCCGGTTTCTCCTGCTGCGCGGGCGGGGCCTTCTGGCCCTGCCCGCCCTTCTTCTCGTCCTCGGCGTGCTCTTCCTGGCCGCCGCCTTCGGCTGCTCGTCCGGAACCGTCACGACGTCGACGGGCGCCGTGGTCGCGGCTCCGGTCGTCGAGGCGCAGGACACGGTCGCCGACATCGTCTCGGAGATGAAGACGGCCTACCTCCAGGCGAGCGCCGCGCATGACGCGCGAGTCGGGACCGAGACGCCGGAAGTTCACGCCGCCCATCGGGCGGTACTGCTCGACGTCAAGGCGGGCCTCCAGGCGTCGGCCCACGCTCTCGCCACGTGGAAGGCGGCATCCGTCGGGGCGGCGCCCATGGACGTCCTGCGGCCGCTCGTGGCCTCCGGGCGAGCCTTCCTCACGCTCGCCGTCGAGCTGAACGCCATGAAGCCCGAGCGGGCGGCGGCGATCCGAGCATTCATCGATACCGCGTTCCCGCCCGGAGGTGCCGTATGACCCCGACGATCGGCAGGATCGTTCACTACAAGCTCTCCGCGAACGACGCCGCGCGCATCAACCAGAACTGGCGGAGCGGCAACGAAACGGGGAACGCCTCGACCGAAGGCGACATCGTCCCGCTCATCATCGTTCGAATCTGGCCGGACGAGTACGGTCCCGGCGTCGCCGGCGTCAATGGCCAGGCCTTCCTCGACGGTCACGACACGCTCTGGGTGACGAGCGCCCGCGAAGGCACGGAACCCGGGCAGTGGAGTTGGCCTCCGAGGGTCGGAGGTGCCGCATGACCCTCTGCGTCACGATGCCCGTCGGCACGCCGAAGGAATGGGCGGCCGACTTCAAGCGGCTCAACCCGACGGTCGTCGTCGTCGAGGTCCTCTCGCCCACCGTCGAGCAACAGACGACGGCCCTCGCCATGGCGGCTGCACCGATCACCGAGGTCCATTCCGCGGCCGCGGGCGTCTGGCTCGACCTCCTCCCCGGGCTCCTCGCCGCCGGCGCGACGATCCTCTGCCCGGCCGCCTGGCTCCCCTTCGTCGTCGGCGCAATCAAAGTCGGCGTGCCGAAGATCCGCGCCCTGATCGAGGGCCAGCCGGCGAAGGAGCGCTGGACGCTCGCCGAGATCCTCGCGCTCGACGCGGAGGTCGCGGCCCTCCCGGACCCTCGCACGTAGAGGCTGACGACGTGAGCGCGCAGCCTCCGGCCGAACCGCCGAACGAGCTCATCCGAGCGGGCACCGAGCCCGCGCCGCTGAACCCGTCCGTCAGCCCCGCCGGCTCCTCGGTGGGATGGAGCTGGGCGACGTGGGCGCGCCGCCAGAAGAGCTTCCTGAAGGGCGGCGCGGCGGTGATCCTCGGCTACCTCTCGACCTTCGTCCCGGTCGTGCAGAGCCCCGAGGCGACGGCGGCGATCGCGTTCGGCGTCGGGCTCATCTCCCGCGCTCTCCTCGACCGGCTCGACTTCTGGCTTTCCGACGTCGCTCTCGAGAAGCCGCCGACGGCCTCGGCCGGGGCCTGACGTGCATGCAGTCGGCTCAGAGTTCGCCGGCCCGGATGGCCGCTGGCAGACCGAGAGGAGGCGGATCGTGTCCCAACTGATTCGTCTCCTCCTCCGCCGTGAGACCGACCTTTCCGAGATCGTCTCGGCTCTCTCCGCCATCCTCTGGTCGGCGCTCGCCACGGGCGCCGACCTGTCGATCTTCGACGTCGTCCCGGCCATCGGCGCCCTGCCGGACCCGTTCCTCGAAGCGGCGGTCCGCCTCCTCTTCGCCCTCGGCGGAGCCGTCCAGCTCCTCGCCGTGCTCCGCGACATGCCGCGCCTTCGGCGCCAGTGCGCGCTCGCGGCGGCGGCGACATGGTCGGTCGTCGGCCTCTGCCGCGCGGTCGCGACCGGGCACTACGGCCCCGCCAGCGTAGACATCGTCCTCGCGCTCGCCCAGAGCCTCGCCTACGTGAAGATGGGGAAGCCTCCCGTCCGGGAGGAGGCGTGAGCGATATGGCGCGCGACGCGGCCCTCGTCGCCGCGGCGGGGTCGGTCTTCGTCTTCCTCGGGAAGCTCCTCGACCGCGCCTTCGGCTGGCGCCGGAGCCGCGAGGACTTCGCGACGACGCTGCGCAATGAGCTTCACGCGGAGACGGCTGCGCTCAAGGCCGAGATCGGCTCCCTCCGCAGGGAAGTGAACGAGTGGCGCGAGAAGTACCTCTCCGAGAAGGAACTGAACGGGCAGCTCCGGAACGACTACGCGCGCCTGCTCCAGGACCATGAAGAGCTGAGGCACGAGTTCGACGCGCTGACGCAGCGGCTCGAGGAATCGGGGGTGACGCCATGACGCGGCTCAAGCTCGACGTCCTCGACGAACGGATCGTCGACCTCCTTCGGTGGGTCGGTACGCGCTACTGCTGGGGTGCCGGCGCGCCGAAGGACGCGCTCGACCACTGGCCTCCGAACGATCCCCCGAAGGGCGTGACGGCCGGGACCGGCGTCGACTGCTCGGGCCTCGTGCAGATCTGCCTCGTCCGGCTCGGCATTCTCCAGGCCACGGCTCCGGACCGCACCGCGGCGGCCCTGTGGGACATGGCGAAGCCGGTCCCGATCGAGGACGCGCGCCTCGGCGACCTCGCGTTCTACGGGCAGCCCTCGCACATCCGGCACGTCACGCTCTGCCTCGGCGGTGGGCTCGTCATGGGCGCGAACGGCGGCGGCTCGAATACGAATGGAGACTGCCCCTCGGCCTTCGTGAAGCTGGACCGGATCGCCTACCGCTCCGACTTCCGCGGAGTCAGGAGGCTCGTCCCGTGACCTGCACGCGGCGGAAGGAGTCGGCCTGGTCCTACGTCTTCGGAGCTCGCGGCAGCGAGGTCCGGATCGGCAGGCAGCACGATCGCTGCTCCCTCGTCCTCCCCGGCGGGCACGTGAGCTTCGGCGCGACGCCTGACGGCGAGATCCTCACGCAGGCCGTCGACTTCTCGGCCGCAACGGACGGCGAGCCGTCGGTCATCCTGACGCTCGCGGCCGTCGAAGCGGAGCCCTCCGAGGTCTACTCGTGACGGCGCTCCTCCTCTCCCGCGCCTCTCTCATCGTCGGCCTTCCGCGCGACGCGCAGGCGCAGCTCACGAACGACCCGCTCCGCCCGCGCGCGCTCGGGAATGCCGACGGCGTGAAGGACCGTTTCCTGACCCCGTTCCTCCAGGCGACGACGGTGAAGGTCTACGTCAACGCCGTGCTGACCGAGACCGGCTGGACCCTGTCGAGCGGCACCGGGACCGAGGGGGCGGACGAGATCGTCTTCGATCCCATCCTCTCCTCGGGCGCGATCTCTGCGACGGCCGACAACCGGTCGATCGACGCCGAGGTCCTCGACGCCGTCCGCCGGGCGGTCTCCTCCGACGTCGCGCGCTACCTCCCGACCGGGACCGGCATCACCGACCCGTGGCTCCTCGCCGTCCTCGAGCCCATCGCGATCGACTTCGCGAAGCTGCGGCTCCGGGGCCGAAAAGAGAACGACGTCCCCGACGCGCTCGACATCCTCGTGAAGGCGCATATCCGCTGGCTCGAGAAGATCATGGGTCCGACGCCCCTCCTCCCCGTCTCGCCCTCCGGCAGCAGCGACAGCCCCGGCGAGATCCGGGTCTACTCCGAGCCCGAGGTCTTCGGGCCGCTCGGAGGGGAGTAGGCGTGCAGAGCCACGACGCGCTCATCCTCCGCGCGAGCTACTCCGGCGGGAGCGCCGCCATGGTGCAGAAGCTCGACGCGATGGTGAAGCGCGGGCAGCGGCGGCAGGAGGCCTACGCCGCCCTCGGGCACCGCGCGATGACCCTCGTCACGCGGGGCCTGCGGACGAACATCGGACACTGGCCGGCCCCGTCGAGTTGGGCGCGGGCCTATCGCGCCGGCGGACAGGCGCTCCTCGACACGCGCCGCCTGAGCAATTCGATCGCCTACAAGGCGGACGCGACCGGGACCGACATCGGCACGAACGTCCCCTATGGCCGCGCCCTGAACCGCGGAATGACGATCCGCCCGAAAAAGCGCTGGCTCCTGATCCCACTGAGCCCGCCCCTCTCGCAGACCGAAGTCCGTGCCTTCCCGCGTGGGAAGGAAGCGATCCAGGCGCGCTACCCGGGGAGCCGCTTCGTCATGGGCGGAGAGGACGGGCCTGGGATCTATCGGAAGAGCCGCATGGTGACGGGAGCCCGGATCCGGAGCCGCTCGAAAACCGGGTGGGGGAGCAACCGGACGGCCGCGCGGAGCACCTACGCCCGCGGCACGCGAGGCGCCGAGCGTATCGCCGCCGCCGTCAGGAGCGTGACGCTCCGGAAGTACGGCTTCCTCGAATGGCGCCCCGAGTGGGCGCGCGACCTCTCGAAGCGCTACCTCATGTGGTACGTGAACGCCGGCGGATCTGACACGTCCCCGACGCCCCCCACCGGCGGGACGCCTGACTCCGGAGCGCGCGGATGAGCGATCCCCGCTCGCTCGCGCAGGCCGAGCTCGTCTCGCTCATCGCCGGAACCGACAACTGCGGCGTGGCCGAGGTGCTCCCCTCGACGTCCCTTCGGACCCTCGTCAACCGCGACGCGAACGGGAACCTCCCGGCGATCGGCGTCCGCTACAGCGAGTTCCACGATTACGAGGACGAGGAGCTCGGGAGCTCGTACCGGCACAGGCTCCACCTCTTCGAGGTCTACATCGTCGACCGAAACGGGCGCGGTGGACCGGACGCAGTCGCGAGCGTGTTCGAGATCCTCGGCCGGGTCGATGCCCGGGTCGACGGGCAGCGCTCGGCGATCCCGCCGCTCTGGACCTGGGAAGTCTCGAGCGGCGAAGTCGAAGAGTACGAGACCGATGGCGCCGCCGCAGTCCTCTCAGTGTCCCTCGTCATCCAGAAGGCGGCGGCGTGAAGGCGATCATCGATCTGATCGAGAAGCTCCTCGCGCGGCACTTCCGCGGGAGCCTGACCCTGCATTTCGACGGCCTCGGCGGCGTGCCGAAGGTCGAAGTCCACATCGCCGGGAAACCGGATGAGGTGCTCCGGCAGGTCTGACACGAAGCCACGGTGACGAGAGGCACCGCTACGCAGCGTCCTCCCGCCGCCACGGAATCCACAGAGAACCCGACGAGCCACCGCAACGCAGCGTGCTCCGAACCGAAAGGAGCGCGCCGCCATGGCGAACATCCCCCCCGGATCTCTTTCCTACATCACGCTCGGGGCCGAGACGGCCTGGGGCACGCTGGCCGCGGCGACGGCCGGGCGCAAGATCGCGATCGTCGGCGAGGAGCTGGACGGCTCGGTCGAGCAGCTCCAGAGCGACTCGTTCAGCGGCGACGCCAACTCGAAGGACGCGGTCGACGGCGACATCGACGCCGGCGGCTCGTTCCGCCACAACCTGACGCTCGAGAGCGCGCCGATCTTCGCGAAGGCGATCACGCGCTCGCTCGCCTCGACGGGCACGACGCCGGACTTCGTCCACACGGCGAAGACCATCGCGGGCGCTCTCCCCTCCTACACGATCGAGACCTACCTCGCCCTCGACACGCCGAAGTTCAAGATCCTGCCCGGCTGCACCTTCGATACGAAGGGCTTCGAGATCCGGAACAAGGGCTTCTTCCAGGTGCAGTGCGGCGTCGTCGGGAAGAAGGTCAACGCCCTCGCCTCGGTCTCGAACTTCACGACGCCCGACGACTGGACCGGCGGGACCGAGCTGCATCACCGGCTCCTGACCGCCGCGAACATCAAAATGGACGGCGCCCCGGTCGGCCGGATCACGCGCCTCCAGGTCAACATCGCGAACGACGTCGATCGGGACCTTCGGAGTCTCGACTCGGCCGGCGAGCGCATCGGCGTCTCCGCTGGGATCCAGCGCGTGACCGGCAACGTCGACGTCTGGTTCGACGACCCCGCGACGTTCCTCGACAAGGCGATCGCCGGCACGCTCGTCGCCTTCGATTTCACATGGACCATCTCCGCGGTCAGGAGCCTCCAGCTCGTCCTCCCGCGCGTGAAGCTGCAGGTTTCCTACCCGAAGGCGTCGACCCCGAAGAGCCTCGCGCTCTCGCTCCCCTTCACGGCGTCGAAGGACACCGTCGAGGGAAGCCAGATCAAGTTCGTCATCAAGAACGGCATCGAAGGAACGAAGTACTGAACCGGGAGGGCGGCGGCGTCTCGACGTCCTGTCCCTCCCGGGACCGAAGGACGTCGTCCGCCCCTCCCACTGAAGGAGGGCACATGGAATTCAAAACGAAACACGGCCACACGCTCGAGATCGTGGCCATCTCCGATCAGCTCTACCAGGAAGCCGCCCGCAACGTCGGCGCGAAGAAGGGCCCGGACGGTCCGGTCGCCGACGACGTCGAGTTCGGCGCCGAGGTCGCGCGCCTCGCCATCGGCTCGTGGCGTACGGACACCGGCGAGGAGCCGCTCCGCGGCCTGAAGCCGGGCGATGCCCGGGCCGTCATCAAGCGGACCGTCGGCCTCTCGGAGTACGTCCTCTCCATGGCGAAGGAGGCCAGGAAGGAAGAGGGCAAGGGCTTCGAGGTCGAGAAGGGAAACTGAAGAGGGCGGTACGGATTGACTACCGCGCCGACGGCCGCCCGCCCTGCGACGACTGCCGCTTCCTCGCTCGGATGGACCTTGGGGTCCGGGGGGCCGACGAGGATGAGGGGCCGTGTCGCGAGACGCGCGGCCGCTGCGCGCGCGAGGTCGAGCTCGAGCGCATCGCGGGCGTTCTCTCCCCTGACGCCTGGGCTGCTCTCGCTCTCGTCCGTGCCGCCGGTCGACAGCTCCGGGCCGGCTTCGGGGGCGCGTACGCCATCGACTACGGCGCGGTCGAGACGACCGCTCGATGGCTCCGCATCGACGTCACGCCGAACGTCCTCGCGCTCTTCCAGGTCGCGGAGAACGAGGTGCTCGAGATCTACGACGAGCGCAGGGAGGAGCGCTCCGAAGGTGCGTCACCGGAGGACTGAGCCGTGAGCTTCGCCGAAGAGATCTCCCTTCGGGCCGACGACAAGGCGTCGAGCGTCGTCGCCGGTCTCTCCTCGACGCTGAAGGGGCTCCTCCGCGACCTCGGCGCGCTCGCTGGAGTTGCAGGGGCCGGCATCGGCCTCGGCGCGCTCGTGCGGCAGGGGATCGAGTTCAACAAGACGATGGAGGACTCGAAGGGCGGCATCGCCGGCGTCCTCCTCATGACGCGGCAGTACGTGAACGAGGCCGGGAAGGTGGTCGGCGGCCAGCAGTCGATGAACGCCGCCTTCGCCCAGGCGAGCGAGATCCAGAAGAAGCTGAAGGTCGACGCGCTGAACACGGCCGCCTCGTACACGGAACTGGTCGGAGCCTTCCAGACGGCCCTCGCTCCCGCGGCCGCGGCCGGCGTCACGAACCTCGACGACGTTCGGAAGATCACCGTCATGGCGACGCAGGCCATGGCGGCGCTGAACATCCCGACGGTACAGGCGGCCCAGGAGCTGCGCGGGCTCTTCTCGGGTGACACGGGGCCAGACAACCGCCTGAATCAGATCCTCCGGGTGACGAAAGAAGACCTCGCGAAGGTCGCCGGTAACACGGAGGCCGCGGCAAAGCTCTTCATGGATCGACTCGGCCCGGCTGCCTCTGCCGCGGCGATGCAGACGGGCACGCTCACGGTCCGCATGTCGAACCTGGGAGACATCCTCAACCAGACGATGGGCGATGCTACGGCAGGGCTGTTCAAGGAGATCTCTTCCGCCATCTCGGACTTCATGGCTGGAGTCGGGACGGCGGGCGACAGGTTCAAGGCGATGGGGGCGGACCTGGCGAAGGCGTTCACCTCCGTCATGGCACTCGTCAAGGAGATGGCGCCCGCCGTCCTCGAGCTCATCGGCGTCCTCGTCGCCCAGCTCCCGAAGGTCGCATCCGCCATCGCGGCACTCCCGCTCAAGCCGGTCCTGGAGATCGTCACGAAGCTGATCGAGTACACGGACGGGTGGGTCCTCGCGCTCTGGGCGGCGCACAAGGGGCTCGTGGCGGTCGGGAAGGCCTACCAAATCGTCGGCGCGACGGCGACGCTACAGGTCGGCTGGACGAAGGCCGCGGAACTCGGGGCGGCGGCGATGGTGGGGCTCGAGAAGACCGTCGCGGGCGTCGGCGCAGCGGGGACGGCCGTTGCCGGAACCTTCACCGCGATGACCGCAGAGCTCACGGCGGTCGGGGTCGCCGGTGGCGTGGCAGCGGGGATCGTCGGCGGACTCTTCACGGTGCTGGCGGCGGAAGTAGCTGGCGTCGTGTACTCGATCAAGAAGGCGCTCGACCTCCTCGCGGAATACAAGGCGGAGAAGGCCTCGAACCAGAACGAAGCAGAGGCGATGCAGGGCCTGCTCCCTGCCATGGTGGAGCGGATGCGCGGGACGGACCTCACCGACCCCGCGATGCAGGAGATCTACCAGCGCATCGGCACCGTCGCGAAGACGATCAAGGGCGACATGGAGAACCTCGGGCAGGTGATGCCGGTGACCCGCGACGAGTTCAAGAAGCTCGCCCTGGACGTCGCGGCCGTGGCCCCGCCCATGGAGCACGTGACGAGCCTCGCGAAGCCCATGACGAAGGAGATGAGGTCGGCGCTGGATTCCTTCCTCGCGCTCTCCAGGAAGCTGGAGGAGAAGGCGGAGCTCTCGGGGCTCGACGGGATCAAGCTGAAGCTCCGTGAGATCCAGCTCGCGGCGGAGGATGCGCGCGCTGACGTCACCAAGAAGGCCGCCGCGGCGGGACTCAGCGCGGCCGGTGCGCTCGCGAACATCACGACGGCGGCGACTAACGAGACCCTCAAGGCGCTGCGCGGCCTGACCGCAGGGTTCAAGGCGACTCCGGTCGAGGCGTTCTCTCTCGAGGTGAAGAAGCAGCTCGACCAGGTGAAGGTCTATGCGACTAGGTCCGCCGGAGAAACGGTGGAGGCGGTGGAGAAAGCCTGGGCGAAGCTACTGAAGGAAGATGCTTCCCTCGGCGCGGCGGCGGGGCTCGTCGCTGCCTTCGAGGCCATCCCCGGAGCCGGTGAGTCCGCCGCGAATGCCGTCCGCGACGTCTGGTCCTCGATGACCCGCTCCTTCGACGACCTCTTCTTCAACGTCCTCTCCGGCCGGCTCGACTCGCTGAAGGACGTCTTCCGGAACCTCTGGGATTCGGTCCTCCACGTCTTTTCCGGCTTCCTGACCGACATGCTCCAGCGGTGGATCAAGACGCAGCTCGAGATGCAGTCGTCGGACAAGTGGACGACGATGATGGGGGGACAGGGGTCGGGCGGCGGGTTCGGTGGTGGTAAGGGCGGATGGGGAGGGGCTGCCGTCGGCGCCGGCGTCGGCTATGGCGTCGGTAGCATGGTCGGGCAGGGGAAGGGCGCGAACCAGATCGGCGGGGCCGTCGGTGGCGCGATCGGTACGGTCATCCTGCCGGTCATCGGAACGATCATCGGCGCCATCGTCGGCGGGCTGATCGGCGAGCTCTTCAACAGTAACACGGAGAAGCACCTGACCGGCTCCCTCGGCGCGATGGTCGGCGCGACGAACTGGAACTATGTCCAGCCGTGGGCGAAGAGGAACGGCGACGAGGTCCCGGGCTACTGGCGCGGCACGCTCCAGACGCCCACGACCTCCACCGAACGCGCGGGACAGGACGTCTTCAACGCGCAGTCCGCCGCCTTCGCCGATCTCTTCAAGCTCGGGGCGAAGGACCAGGCGAAGGACCTCCTGACGGCCTACCAGAAGGCGCTGAAGGAGGCTCTCTCCGGCGCGAACTTCGATATCGCGGCGGGCTCGAAGGAGGACATCGAGAAGAACTGGGACCACCTCCTGAAGACGATGCTTCCGCGAATCGGGCTCAGCGCCGCCTTCGGACAGACCGGCTACCTCCCGCCGGGGCAGCGCGACCTCCCGGGCGGGGTCCCCGGCATCAACTACGGCATGCCGGGAATGAATCCCGACGGGACATGGGCGTCGAAGCAGCTCTTCGACGCGAACGCCCCGATCCCGAAGATGCTCGCCGGTCTCGGCTTCACGGCGGACAAGATCGGCGAGATCGCCGGGCGAATCTCCACGGACGACCCCGAAAAGCTCCTCGCCTACCTTCAGGGCGTCGTCGGCGTCGTCGTGGGCCTGCAGACCCTCGGGACCGAGATGGGGAAGTCCTTCGCCGCGCTCACGAAGGGCTGGGCCGACGAGGCTGTGAAGGGCCCCGCCGCTGCCTTCGGGAAGTCCGCCCAGGACCTCGCCGACCTGTGGGGCAATCTCTCCCTCTACTCCGGCGACGAGCAGGTGAAGAAGGCGCAGGAGGCCCAGGCCGCCTCCGAGCAATTCTGGCAGAGCGTCGTCCAGTACCTCCAGCAGCTCGACGCGCTCGGGCAGAAGCTCTCCGCCGGGTTCCAGGGGATGCGCGAGAAGATGCGCGCCTTCCTGAGCCCGCTCTCGGAGAGCGGCCAGACGGCGGCCGACTGGTCGATCGTCAACGGGACGTGGGGGCAGCTCCAGAACGCGAAGACCCCTGCCGAGATCGAGACGGCCTCGACCGAGGCGGCCGCCGCGATCGAGCGGATGTTCGCCGTCCTCGTCGAGCGGGTGACGCGCGGGAAGGCCCTCCTCGACCGGCTCACCGGACTGACCGGGAACCTCTGGAACATGGGGA